>JAWLFJ010000195.1:0-4898 GCA_041685625.1 Paracoccaceae bacterium
CGACGCCTGGCGGCGCATCGCCGATCAGCCGTGGCGCATCATGACAATCGGGCATCGCCAGTGGGCGCAGGGGTCGTGATCAATGGGCGCTGGTATAACGGCCTCTTGCGGCAATACTACCTGCGCGAGGCGCGTTACCAACGGGACGTCAAGGTCAACCTGATCGCGGCCAGCGCCCGTGAGAGGCAGAGCCACGCGGTCGCGCTCGAGATCCGCGAGCGGCTGGCCGATCTGCCGGCGCCGGGCGGCACGGCGCTCAGGATCGCGGAGGTGCCGCCGGGCCCCCGGTCTTCGCAACGCTGCTGGCGGAAGTCTACGGACCGGACGCCGAGAGCCGCAGGAACTCCGCCCGCAAGGTTCGCGCAGCCTTCGAGGCGGTGGATTTCGTCATGGACGTCGATGACACCATCGGCGTGCCGCGCCAGCGACTGCGGATCGTCCCGGACCAGGCCGCCTTGGATCGGCTGGAAGTTCGCGAAGCGGCGGTCAACGCCGAGATGACGACGTTGCTGGCGGGTCGGCGCTTGGCGCCGACCACCGACCGGCCCGTTCCCGGCGACTGGCCCGTGATCCTGGAGCTTGCCCGCTCGGGCAGGGCCGCGCTCGAGCGGCTTCTCGCGGCGCCGGTTCCAGCGCGGGCGGGAACCGTTTCGCTCGGGCAGGTCGTCCGGGTGGAGGAGGAGAAGACGGATCTCGCCATCTTTCGGCGGAACGGGCGCAGCCTCGTGATGGTCATGGCTGCCCTCGCCGGCGCGCGCGAGGCGCCGATCTACGGGATGCTCGCCGTCGAGGAACAACTGGAAAAGGCGGACGCCGACGTCGTCATCGCCTATCGCGGCCAGCCACGCTTTCCCGAAGAGCCGGTGCTTCTTTGGCACGGCGAATGGGAGATCACCTACACGACCTTCCGCGATCTCGGCCTTGCCTTCAGCGGCGCGTTCCTTCTTATTTATGCGATCGTCGTCGCCCACTTCAGGCGTTTCAAGTTGCCGCTCGTCGTGATGGTGCCTGTTCCGCTCACGCTGCTCGGCATCATCCTCGGCAATTTCGTCATGGGTGCGAAGTTCACCGCCACCTCGATGATTGGCTTCATCGCCCTTGCCGGCATCGTCGTGCGCAATTCGGTGCTCCTGGTGGAGTTCATCGAGGCCCAGCGTGCACAGGGCGCCGCGGTGCGCGATGCGTTGATGGAGGCCGGCGCCGTGCGTTTCCGGCCCATTCTTCTGACGGCCGTCACCGCCATGATCGGCGCTGTCTTCATCATGTCCGATCCGATCTTCAAGGGGCTCGCCGTGTCCCTCTTCTTCGGGCTCGTCTCCTCCACGCCGTTGACGCCTCTCGTCATCCCGGCGATCTACATCTGGCGTCGCGAAAATGCGGAGCAGGACCGGGCGGCATCCTCCGCCGGCTCCGCCTGAGTGCCGGCGACCATCGCCACGGTGATGACCGCATCAGCCCCCGGTCCGGTGGGCGCAAGCCGCTCCGCCTTGCGGCCGGCGCGGCAGAACCAGCCGTGGATCGACTCCGCGCGGACGGCGCGCTGGCCGGTCTCCATCCCGACCCGCAGCCTTCCGGCGATCCGCTCGGGGGTCCGGCCTTCGGTCAGGCGGTCCGTGACGCAGGCCGCGAGCTTCGCGTCGGTCTCGAGCCTCACCCGACGTCGCCGGCGAAGCATGCACGCCCCATCCGCCCGCCCGCCACGCGCGGCCGGCAGGCGCCACTGTACGGAGGATCGCGCCTGAGCTTGCGCGAGATGGTCGAGGCTGGCCGGGCGATCGCCCGAAGCGAGAGGCCATCGGCCTTCAGAGCCGCGATCCGATCGCGCTCCCCGACCGTGAGGTCGTCATATCCTGACGTTGCGACACCGTTCTTCGTTTCGAGACGGACGGATACACCGTCCGTCCGCGGTGTTGCGCTTCACGATGGGATTATCCACGGCCTTCGCCGCATCGAGATTCAGGTAGGATACGCCAAGGCCGACGATCAGGTCAGGGCCAGGCGCCGGTCCAAGAGCTGGGCCGTGACCAGGGCCGCCGCGATCAGGGCGATGTTGACGAAGGCGTCGTTGCGCGCCGACGTCCAGGCCGCCACCGCAAGGCTGCCGCTGGTCTTGCCAAAGCGCGCCACCAGGACCGCGGACACCAGGTTGACGGCCAGCGCCTCGGTCGCCGCGAGGCCGAGCGACGCGGCCCTGGGCGCGACGGGGTCGAGGAATTTCTACACCGCCAGCCACAGGGACGCGGCGGCGGGCACGCAGAGAACCACCGCCAGCATCACGCCCAGCCGCGCTCGGTTTCTGGCACTCCAGCCAAGGGCAAGGGAGATCAGGAGATCGACCGACCATCCTCGAAAAAGTCGATGCAGTCGGCGAAACGCGAAAAGCGACGCGATTCGCAGCGTGGCGCCCATCTCGACCAGTCCGTAGGCCAAGGGCAGCGCGGCGACCGCGATGACCGTCGACCGCACGCCGCAGGTCGCGTCACGTCAGGACAGCCAGCCTTCGAGTTTCGCCGCGTCCGGCAGGCCGCCGGTGTGCACCAGCTTGCCGTCGACCGCGAGGCCGGGCGTGGACATGACGCCCGCCATGGCGATGGACTTCTGATCGGTGACCTTCTCGACTTCGACAGCGACGCCCAGCTTGTCGGCTGCGTCCTTGACCATCTGCTCGGTGGCTTCGCAGCGCTTGCAGCCGGGGCCGTAGACCTTGACGTTTTTCATGGCGTTTCCTTTCACAGCAGGATGTTGAACAGAAAGCCGGTGGCGAGGATGCCCGCGCTCACGACGGCGATGAAGATGGCGATCAGCCGGTAGGTCAGCACCTGCTTGAGGATGACCATCTCAGGCAAGCTGAGCGCGATGACGCTCATCATGAAGGCCAGCGTCGTGCCGAGCGCAGCGCCCTTGCCGAGCAGCGCCTCGACGATGGGAATGACGCCCGCGGCGTTGGTGTACATCGGCACGCCCACGACGACTGCCGCAGGGACTGACCACCAGGCTTCACCGCCCATGATCCGCAGCATCATCGCCTCGGGCACGTAGCCGTGGATCAGCGCGCCGATGCCGATGCCGACAAGAACCCAGATCCAGACCTTGCCGACGATCTCGCGCACCTGATCCGCCCCGATCTTCAGCCGGTCGACGAAGCTCGGCCGCTCCTCGAGCAGATCGGCCACCGGCCCCGCGCTCAGCTCGCGCACCCAGTCCTGCAGATACCGCTCCAGCCCCATCCGGCCCATCACGAAGCCTGCAACGGTCGCGATGGCGAAGCCGAACACGAGATAGATCGTTGCGATCTGCCAGCCGACGAGACCGTAGAGCAGGCCCAGCCCCACCGGCCCCACCATCGGCCCGGCGATCAGGAACGAGAAGGTGACGCCAAGCGGAATGCCTGCCGAAACGAAGCCGATGAACAAGGGTACCGACGAGCACGAACAGAACGGCGTGAACACGCCCAGAAGCGCGGCCAGCGGGTAGCCCGCGATCTCGCGCTTGCCGGCGAGGATGGCGCGCGTCTTTTCCGGGCTGAACCAGCTGCGTAGCACCCCGGTGACGAAGACGATGCCGGTCAGCAGGATCAGCACCTTGGGCACGTCGTAGGCGAAGAACGCGATGGCCTCGCCGGTGTGGCTGTCGCGTGCCACGGGGAATTGCGCCGTGATCCACTCCGAGATCGGGATCAGCTGTCCGTAGAGCACGTAGAGCAGACCGACGGCAACGGGGACGCCGATGTACCAGAGCCAGTCCGGCGGTCCGCCGGATGCGGTCGTGTCCTCTGTTTCGGCGGTCATGCGAATTCCTTCTCATAGGTCCGTTCCGCAGCCAGCACCGCTTCGATCACCGCGACGATTTCCGGCGCAAGGGTCCGGTTGCGGCGATAGCGCACCCATTGGGCGTCGCGCCGGTCGGTCACCAGCCCGGCGGCGCGCAACACCTTCATGTGCCGCGACGTCCGGCTCTGGCTCGCGCCGAGCCGCGCCATCAACTCACAGACGCAATGCTCCCCGCCATCCCAGAGAACGGCGAGCGCCGCGCGGCGGGTCGGGTCGCATAGAGCGGTCATGACCTCTTGCATGCCGCCGTGGGTACATGGTCATCTATTTATGCGCAAGAGTGCATATACGCATGAACGCATGTTCCGCTCAGCGCCAGCCCTGCGGGCCGGCACGTCGGCAGACGGCCCTCTCGCGCCCGCATGTCGGGACCGAAGCGCCTTCCTCCGCCTCGGGCGGGTGTCACGGCGGGCCTGCGCCCGGCGCCCCAGCGCGGCGCGTGCCGGCCGGATGGTGGGCGCGGCGAGTCGGGCTTGCCGCAGAGGCGAGAACGGCTTGGGACGCAACGGACGTTGGCCAGAGGAGGCACATCGCTCTACCCTCCCGGCAGCACCGGGAAACCTGTGATGATATTGAATCTGCTGGTGTTTCTCGGCTCCGTGCGGGACAGCACACCGCGACGCCCCACGCGGCTGGGGAGCCGCGTGGCGCGCGCCTGCCGGGACCGGCTCGCCGCCGGGCGCCATGAGGTCGGGCTGATCGATCCGTTGGAGCTTGACCTTGGCGGGGCGTTCAAGCCGCATTTCGCCTTTGCGCAGGGCAAGGCGCCCGCGGCGCTTGACGATCTTGCGGGGCGGATCGAGGGGACTGACGGCTTCGTCATGGTCAGCCCGGAATACACCACTCCATGAGCCCTGCGCTCGGTAAGCGCCCGCCGACCACCCTTCGGCTGGCGGCTTGGCTAGCCGCGGAAGTTCCTGGGCATCAGGTCGGCGACGTCGCGCTGCATGTGCTGGTCGAGGATCTTGAGGAGCGTCGCGGCGATATAGGCCTCGGGGTCGACCCCGTTCAGCCGGCAGGTGCCGATCAGCGACGCGATGCGAGCCCAGGTCTTCGCTCCGTCGGCGG
>JAWLFJ010000196.1:0-4872 GCA_041685625.1 Paracoccaceae bacterium
ATTGGCCCGGGAGCCTCCTTTCCGCATACCCTCGCATGCGGAAAGGAGGCTCCCGCCATGTCCGACCGTCCCATGCTCCGGCCCGCGCTCCCCGGTCTCTCCGCGCCGGCCGTCGGCCGCGCGCTCCGCGCCCTCGGGCTCGCCGCGGCGCTCGCCTCCGTCGCCATCGCCTGCGTGACCCCGACGGCCCGGGCCGCCGAGCCCGGGCCGGCCGTCGAAGCCGGCAAGGCCGCGGACCCCGCCGCGAACCGCGTCCGCCACTGGTCGAAGTCCTGGCCGCGCACCGACTTCTCCCGCCGCGCCGCCGACCTGACGGAGATCATGTCCGGCGGCGTCCCGCGCGACGGCATCCCGGCGCTCGACGCGCCCGAGACGCTGCCCGTCGCCGAGACCGCCCTGCCGGACAACGAACCCGTCCTCGTCCTCGAACTCGAGGGCGCGCCCGCCCGCGCCTGGCCGTTGCGCTACCTGATGTGGCACGAGATCGTGAACGACACCGTCGCCGGCCGCCCCGTCGCCGCGACCTGGTGCCCGCTCTGCAACGCCGCGCGCGTGTTCGACGCCGGACACGACGGCCGGACCCTCACCTTCGGCGTCACCGGCAAGCTCCGCGCCTCCGACATGATCATGTACGACCGCGAGACCGAGAGCTGGTGGCAGCAGATCGAGGGGCGCGCGCTCGCCGGCGCCCTCGCCGGCGAGACGCTGGAGACGCTGCCCGCCCGGGTCGAGAGCTTCGCGCGCTTCCGCGACGAGAACCCGGAAGGCGAGGTGATGGCCGAGCCCGAGGGCTGGAACCGTCCCTACGGTGCCAACCCCTACGCCCGCTACGACACCGGCATCCCGTTCCTCTACAACGGCGATCCGCCGCCGCACGGCATCTATCCGCTCGCCCGCGTGGTCCGCGTCGGAGACCGCGCCTGGCCGCTCGAGCGTCTCTCCGCGGCCGGGGAACTGGAGGAGGCCGGCGCCCGTCTCGTCTGGTCGCCCGGCATGGCGTCCGCCCTCGACGCCGAGACCATCGCCGAGGGGCGCGACGTCGGCATGGTCCGCGTCTACGACGCCGAGACCGGCGCGCCGGTCGCGGCGGAGGTGCTCTTCGCCTTCGCCTTCCACGCCTTCGTGCCGGAGGGCGAATGGATGCTCGGCCCCGACGGCTGACGCCCCCGCTGGACAGCCGCGCGCGGAGGCCCTAGCGGGACGCCCATGCGCGTCGACGACTTCGACTACGATCTCCCCGAGGAGCTGATCGCCCTCCGCCCCGCCCGCCCCCGGCGCGCGGCACGGATGCTCGTCGCCCGCGGCGACGCGATCGAGGACCGCCGGGTCGAGGACCTGCCGGAGATCCTCCGCCCCGGCGACCTGCTGGTCTTCAACGACACCAAGGTGATCCCCGCCCGCCTCTTCGGCGAACGCCGGCGCGAGACGCCGGACGGCGAGGGCGTCGCCAGGATCGAGGCGACCCTGATCCGCCGCGCCGCGCCCGAGGCCTGGGACGCCCTCGTGCGGCCCGCCCGGCGCCTGCGCCCGGGCGAGCGCATCGCCTTCGCCCACGGCCTCGCCGCGGAGGTCGCGTCGCTGACGGGCGGCGAAGCCCGCCTCGTCTTCGACCGCGCGGGCGAGGCCCTCGACGCCGCCGTCGCCGCCGCGGGCGAGATGCCGCTGCCCCCCTACATCGCCCGCCGCCGCGCCGCCGACGCGCAGGACCGCGAGGACTACCAGACCGCGCTGGCCGAGAAGCCCGGCGCCGTCGCCGCCCCCACCGGCTCCCTGCATTTCGACGAGGTGCTGCTCGCCGCCCTCGACGACGCCGGCGTCCTTTCGGCCCGCCTCACCCTGCATGTCGGCGCCGGCACCTTCCTGCCGGTGACGTCGGACACGGTCGCGGGCCACCGCATGCACGCCGAATGGGGCGAGGTGACCGCCGAGACGGCCGAGACGGTCGACGCCGCCCGCGCCGCCGGCGGGCGGATCATCCCGGTCGGCACCACCGCCATGCGCCTCCTCGAGACGGCGGCGACCGAGGACGGCCGCCTCGTCCCCTGGACTGGCGAGACCGACATCTTCATCACCCCCGGCCACCGCTTCCGACTCTGCGACGGGCTGATGACCAACTTCCACCAGCCGCGCTCCACGCTGATGATGCTGGTCGCCGCGTTCATGGGTCTGGAGCGGATCCGCCGGATCTACGGACATGCCGTGGCCGAGCGCTACCGCTTCCACTCCTACGGCGATTCCTCGCTGCTGCTGCCGGCCGGCTGACCGCCCCGCGCCGAAAACGACGCGCAGAGGTCGCCTTCGGAGGCGACGCGCACGCGGCGGCGCGGCATGGCTCGCGCCGTCCCGGTGCGAGGGGCGAATCGCATCCTCCGGAGATGTCCGATGCTGCCCCTTCTGAAGAACGTCTGGCCGCTGCTCCTCGGCATCTTCCTGCTCATGCTCGGCAACGGCATGCAGGGCACGCTGCTCGGCATCCGCGGCGCCATGGAGGGCTTCTCGGCCGGCGAGATGTCGCTGGTGATGTCCGGCTACTTCCTCGGCTTCCTGATCTCGTCGCGCTCGACGCCCTCGCTGATCCGGCGCGTCGGGCATGTCCGCGTCTTCGCGGCGATGGCCTCGATCATCTCGGCCGTCTTCATCCTCTACCCCGCGATTCCCGACGTCTGGGCCTGGGGCGTGATGCGCGTGCTGGTCGGCGCCTGCTTCGCCGCGGTCTACGTCGTGGCCGAAAGCTGGCTGAACGACGGCGCCACCAACGAGACGCGCGGCCAGGCGCTCTCGGTCTACATGATCATGCAGCTGCTCGGCGTGATCGCGGCGCAGGCGGCGCTGAACCTCGCCGATCCCGGCGGCTGGCTGCTCTTCGTCGCCATCTCGGTCGCCGTCTCGCTCAGCTTCGCGCCGATCCTGCTGACGGTGTCGCCGGCGCCGATGCACGCCGCGACCAAGCCGATGGGCCTCGGCGCGCTCTACCGCGCCTCGCCGCTCGGCGTGGTCGGCACGGTGTTCCTCGGCGCGGTGTTCTCGGCCACCTTCGGCATGAGCTCGGTCTACGGCACCGAGATCGGGCTCTCCGTCGCGCAGATCTCGGGCTTCGTCTCGGCGATCTATCTCGGCGGGCTCGCCGCGCAGTTCCCGATCGGCTGGCTCTCGGACCGGGTCGACCGGCGCCTGCTGATCCTCGGGCTGACCGCGATCGGGGCCGCCGCGGGCCTCGCCGGCGCGCTGACGGAGGCCGGCTTCGCGGCCGCGCTCGGGCTCGCCTTCGTGATCGGCGGCATCGCCAACCCGATGTATTCGCTGCTCGTCGCCCACACCAACGACCATCTCGATCCCGGCGACATGGCCTCCGCCTCGGGCGGTCTCCTGTTCCTCAACGGCGTCGGCGCGGTCGGCGGCCCGCTCCTCGTCGGCGCGTTGATGGAGGGGTTCGGGGCCTGGGCCTTCTTCGGCTTCATCGCGACGATGTTCTCGGCCATCAGCCTCTACGCCGCCTGGCGCTGCACCCGCCGCCCGTCGGTCTCGGCCGAGGATTCGGGCGCCTACGCCCCGCTCCTGCCCACCGCCTCGCCGGTGATCGCCGAGGCGGCCGCCGACTTCGCCGCCGAACAGGCCGAAGCCGCCGCCTTCGAGGCCGAGGAGACGGCCGAGCCCTCCGGCGGAGAGGACGAGACCCCGCGCGCCGCTTGACGCGCGCCGGCCCGCCGCCTCTCCTGCCGGCCTCGAGGGGGCGAAGGGAGGGGCGGCGATGCGTCCGGATCCGCAGGCGGTGCTGACCTTCTGGCTGGAGACGGTCGGCCCCCCCGGCTGGTGGACGCCCGACCCCGCGCTCGACGCGGAGGTCCGCCGCCGCTTCGGCCTCGCCTGGCGCATGGCGCGGCTCGGCGCCTATGCCGACTGGGCCGAGACGCCGGAGGGCGCCGCCGCGCTCCTGATCCTGCTCGACCAGTTCCCGCGCAACATGTTCCGCGGCGACACGCGCAGCTACGCCACGGACGCCCGCGCCCGCCGCGTCGCCCTCGCCGCGCTCGACCGGGGCCACGACCTCGCGACGGAGGGAGAGGCCCGGCTGTTCCACTACATGCCGTTCGAGCATGCCGAGCGCCTCGCCGATCAGGATCGCGCCGTGCGCCTCTTCGACGCGCGGATGCCGCTGGCCCGCCTCTACCGCCTGCACGCCCGCGCCCATCGCGCGGTGATCCGGAAGTTCGGCCGCTTTCCCTTCCGCAACGAGGCTCTCGGACGCGAGACCACGCCCGAGGAGGCCGCCTGGCTCGAGTCCGGCGGCTACGCCGGCGAGGTCGAAAGCCTCGCCGCCCGACGCGGACCCTCGTCGGAGGTCGCGGTTCACGCCGGCGGCGCGACGCGCTAGAGATGAAGCCGACGCGAAACCGTAACGGAGGCCGAGACATGGCCGGCGACGACTTCGACGTGGTGGTGATCGGCGCGGGGCCGGGGGGCTACGTGGCCGCCATCCGCGCCGCGCAGCTCGGCCTCAAGGCCGTGGTGGTGGAGCGGGAGCATCTCGGCGGCATCTGCCTCAACTGGGGCTGCATCCCCACCAAGGCCATGCTGCGCTCGTCCGAGGTGTTCGACCTCATGCACCGCGCCGAGGAGTTCGGCCTGAAGGCGGACGGCGTCGGCTACGACCTCCCCGCCGTCATCAAGCGCTCGCGCGGCATCGCTGGGCAGCTCGCCTCCGGCGTCGGCCATCTCCTGAAGAAGAACAAGGTCGAGACGGTTATGGGCGAGGGCACGCTCGCCGCGCCCGGCAAGGTGAAGGTCAAGGGCGAGAAGGGCGAGCGCACGCTCACGGCGAAGAACGTGATCCTCGCCACCGGCGCCCGCGCGCGGCAGCTGCCGGGCCTCGAG
>JAWLFJ010000073.1:0-19827 GCA_041685625.1 Paracoccaceae bacterium
CATCGTCAGCCTCCCTGCCGCACAGGGCGACTGACAAGCGCGGCGCTGCCGAGGCCGTCAGGCCGGACGCCAGCTACACCACGCCATGGGACACGACCGGTGCGGTTCTTCCTCCGGCATGCGGCGACGATCCATGCCGGAAACGGGGTGATGGGGCCTCGGAGCGCGACCCGAACCTCGATCGGGCGCAGCGATACCTTGCGAGGCGGCGGGTCGCGAGGCGGATGTCGGCGACGTCGATCGATTCCTCGGCGGAGGCGACGGACTTCTCCCGGTCCTTGGCCGGCCTTCGACACCGTCCGAGCCGGGCGAAGGTCCTCTCCACGACCCGGCGGCGGGGCAGGACCTCGAAGCCCTCCGCCGTATCGGATCGCTCGACGATCCGGATCGTCCGTTCGCCGATCCGGGCGAGCGCGCCGCGGAGCTTCGGACCTGCATGGCCGCCGTCGGCGAAGACGTGCCGGAGCCACGGGCAGGATCTGCGGTCCGAAGCGAGCACGGCCGGCGCGCCGTCGCGGTCCCGGACCTCGGCGGCATGGACGACGAGGCCGACGAGCAGGCCGATGGCGCCGACGTCCGCATGACGCTTGCGCCCGTCGATCCTTTTCCCGGCGTCGCAGCCTCGAACGCCGCCGCTTTCAGCGGGTTTCACGGTCCGGCTGTCGATCACGCCTGCCGTCGCCGCGCCTCCCGGATCTCCAGATCACGGGCTCTCAGGGCGAGGTCGAACCGGATCGTGTGCGGAAGCCCGCCGGCGCGCCAGCCGTGGACGTGGCGCTGGACGATCGAATGCGGCGGCAGGTCCTTCGGCAGCATCGCCCCCTCGCGACCCGTCGTCGCGATGTGGAGGATCGCGTTCACGACCTCCCGCAGCTCCGGCGTCCGCGGCCGACCCAGGCGCTTCGGCGCCCGCCACGATACGCCGCCCTCCCAGGCCCCATCGCCCCTTTCCCGGCATGGCTCTCGCGCCGGGGGCCGGGCGAACGCCGGAAGAGCGCTCCGGTCAGTGTGACGCGGCGGGCGCGATCATGGGCCTCGCGTGGCGAACTTGACCGACGGCGCCTCCCTGCGGTCCATGAGTCGGATCACGGCATGAAGCTACCGGGACCGGACACCTCGACGGGATGCGCCCCCTCGGTCCGAAAGGTGTCCGCGCGCAGCGAAGGCCCCGGCGGCCTCGGCGGCCGTCTTCGCAGCGTTGCCGCGACGAAGGCGAGGCCGCGATCCCGAAGCGGCGCCGAGGCGGGGCGCGCACGACATGGAGGCCGGGCGGGTCGGCAGGCGCCCCCTCCGGGCGATGCGGCCGGCCGCCCATGCCGGGCCGCGGCGACGCGGAGCCGGTCAACGCCGTCGGCGCCGGTCGATGATCGTCAGAACGAGCCAGGCGAGCCCGCCTCCCAGCATCGCGGCCATGCCGAGCGGCAGCAGCGCCGGCCACCGGAATGCGTTGCCGTCGGCCTCCGCGATCGGAACGATCAGGGCGAGGCCGACCGCCAGCACCATCGAGACGCCGATGGCGAAATAGGCGAGGCGCCGCCGCGGGGGACGACGCGCCTCCTTCGGCGTCATCTCCTTTCGTTCGGTCATAACGCTTTCTCCTTCGCGACCTGCGGGCGGTCGGCTCAACCGAAGATCAGCGCGGCGACGCCGAGCAGCGCGACCGCCACCAGCAGCGAGTTCAGCAGAATGCGCCACAGGCCGACGCGTTCCGCCTGCGGCTTTCGACGCTCGCCCTCTTCGAGATCCTCGCGTTCCCGTTCGGTCATGTTCTTCATGCTTGCACTCCGCGCCTCTGCGGGCGACTCGCGTTGTGGAACCCATCGTCTTGCAAGGCTCAACGTCGGCTTGGCGGCCTCGGTTCCCTGTTCGCGCGACGTCCGCGGGCCGGACCGCGCCGGGTTCCGGACCGATGCGGGCTCCGACCATCGTCGTCGCCGTCTCCCGCTTCGCGCCTGCGGTCGCCCCGGGGTTCGGCTGTCGCGGCGAGGACGTGGCCGCGGCTCGGAACCGGGTCCGATGCATCCCATGCATGACGCGGTCGCCGCTCCGCCTCGAGAGCCGGGAAGGTCTCTCCGGGTCACTTTGAAAGGAGAGCGGCGATGGAAGACACGTCGGGCGGGATGTGAGCCTCGAGCGCACCGAGTTCCGCGTTTCGGACGGCGCGGGAGCGGCGCTCCGGCCGGGGCGTGCTGCGCCCGTTCGGCATCCGGCTGCCGGGGCGGGCGGGAACGAAGCGCTTCGACGAGGCGGCGCACGCGGCGGTGCGCGAGGACGACATCCTTCATGCCAGCCTCTCCACCCTGCTCGGGGCGCTCGGGGCGCAGCTCGCCGCGCCGGACAGGCGCATCCGGATCCGGCGGGCCGGCGACGCGCGAAGCGGGCCTCCGCGCCGCGCGCCTCCGCCCCTGCCCCGCCCAGGCCCTTTGCCTCGACAGCCGCCGGGTCCTACGCTGCGCCGACACGGCGGCCGACCGCGCCGCCCAGGGAGGAGACCGCATGACCGAAACCCGGGACCGCGGCTGGGCCGCGCGCCTCGCGATGCGCGAGGACTGGCTCGCCCAGGGCCGCGAACCCGCGCTCGAGCCCGAGCGCGAGATCGTCGACCCCCACCACCACCTCTGGGACCGGGGCGGCGCCCGCTACCTCGTGCCGGAACTGCAGACCGACGTCGCCGAGGGCCACAGGGTCGTCCAGTCGATCTTCATCGAATGTCGCGCCTTCTGGCGCGAGGACGGCCCCGAGCACCTCAGGCCCGTGGGAGAGACCGAGGCCGTCGCCGCCATGGCCGGCGAGGCGGCGGAGCGCGGCGCGCCCGCCATCGCCGCCATCGTCGCCCATGCCGACCTGCGCTCGCCGCATCTCGAGGAGACGCTCGACGCGCACGAGGTCGCCGGCAGGGGTCTCTTCCGCGGCATCCGGCACTCGGCCGCCGCCGACGCCTCCGGCGCCCTCGCGATCCCGGGCCGCGAGGGGCCGGGCCTCTACCGCGACGAGGCGTTCCTGAAGGGTCTCGCCCTGCTCGGCGAGCGCGGGCTGACCTACGACGCCTGGCACTACCACCACCAGATGCCGGACTTCCGCGCCGCCGCCGAGGCGGTCCCCGGCACGACGATGATCCTGGACCATTTCGGAACGCCTCTCGGCGTCGGCCCCTACGAGGGCCCGCGCGCCGAGATCTTCGAGCGCTGGAAGGACGACCTCGCCGCCGTGGCCGAGCGCCCGAACGTCGTCGCCAAGCTCGGCGGCCTCGCGATGCCCGACAACGGCTTCGCCTTCCACGAGGCCGAGCGCCCGCCGAGCTCCGAGGCCCTCGCCGAGGCCCAGCGCCCCTGGATCGCCCACACCATCGAGCGCTTCGGACCCGAGCGCTGCATGTTCGAGAGCAACTTCCCGGTCGACCGCGCCTCGGCCCCCTACGGCACGTTCTGGAACGCCTTCAAGCGGCTCTCGGCGCACCTCCCGGAGGCCGACAAGGCGGCACTCTTCGCCGGCACCGCGCGCCGCGTCTACCGGCTGCCGCTGCCCTGAGCCGCGCCCGTCCCGGGACGCCCCGAAACGGGGCGCCGGGACGGGCGGCGGGCGCCGCGCGGTCCCCGAGGCGCCCCGATCGGCGCGGACGTTCCCCGAACCGCGCCCCGAAGGCCGCGGAACAATACCCGAACACCGACGGGTTTCAGCGCCCGGCGAAGCTCGGCTTGCGCTTCTCGAGGATCGCGTCGACCGCCTCGCGGTGATCGTCGAGCTGCTGCAGCTTCGCCTGCCGCCAGGCCGCCGCCTCGAGGTGCTCGTCGAGCGTCTGCCCCTCCGCGGCGCGCATCAGCCGCTTCGCCTCGCGCACCGCGCCGGGCGGCATCTCGGCCACCGCCTCTGCGTATTTCATGGCCGAGTCCAAGAGCTTGTCGTTCGGCACGACGGCGGTGGCGAGGCCCCAGGCCAGCGCCTTCTCGGCCGGAACCCCGGCCCCGGTGAACAGCATCTCCCGCGCCCGCGCCGGCCCGACGACCCGCGGCAGGAACCAGCCGCCGCCATCGCCCGGGATCAGCCCCACGCGCAGAAAACTCTCCGCGAAAACGGCATCTTCGCCGCAGATCCTCAGATCGCACATCGCCGCGAGATCGCACCCCGCGCCGACCGCGTGCCCGTTCACCGCGGCCACCGTCACCACGTCGACCGCCGCCATGGTGCGCGGGATCCTCTGGATGCCGTCGCGATACCAGGCCGCGATCTCCGCGTCCGACATCGCGTCGGTCGTGGTCATCGCCTTGATCTCGTTGAGATTCCCGCCGGAGGAGAAGCTCTTGCCCTCCGCCGCGATCACCACCGCCGAGACGCCCTGATCCTTCTGCGCCCGCTCGAGCCCCGCGACGAGCCCCGCCACCACGTCCTTGGAGAGCGCGTTGCGCGTCTCCGGCCGGTTCAGCGTCAGCACCGTCACCCGGCCGTGCCGGGCCTCCGTCACCGCCTCAGACATTCACGCCAAGCCCCTGAACCGGGCCGATGATCCACTCCGACAAAGGCGTCCCCTCCTCGTCCGCCGCGGTGGCCAGCGCCACCGCCCATTCCGTCTCGTCCCCCGCCTCGTCCCGCCAGCGCCAGAGCCGGCGCGAGAATTTCCGCAGGTCGTATTCGTAGGTGTAGCCGATCGCGCCATGCGCCTGATGCGCATGGGCCGAGACGCGCTCGGCCGCCTCCCCGGCGCGGATCTTGGCCACCGCCGCCGCGCGCCAGTCGACCGGCCCGCCGGCCGCCGCGCTCTCCGCCGCCGCCTCCACGGCCGCGCCGGCGGCGGCGGCCTCGCCGGCCATCTCCGCCAGCATGTGCTGGATCGCCTGGAACTTCGCCAAGGGCCGGCCGAACTGCTCCCGCACGCTCGTATGCGCCAGCGTCAGCTCCAGCGACGCCTCCATCGCGCCCGCCATCTGCGCCGCCCGCGCCAACGCCAGCTCCGCCCGGAACGCCAAGGGAGTCAACCAGTTGGGCGCCGGCGCCGCCGCCTCCGGCAGATCGGCGTCGAAGACCAGATCGGCGGCGGCGTCCTCGCCGATCCCCGGCGCCGGCGTCGCCGCCGCATCCGGGATCTCCATCAGCGCCAGCACCGGCCCGGTCTCGCCCTCGGCCAGCAGCAGGACACGCTCCGCCGCCGCGCCCCAGGGCACGGCCTTCAGCGAGGCGGTCACCCGCCCCTCGCGGATCGTCCCGCCCGCGGCCAGCGTCATCCGCCCCGCCGGGGGCTCCGAGCCCGCCGCCGCCAGCAGCCGAGCGGCGAGCAGCGTCTCCGCGAAGGGGACCGGCGCGGCATGGGCGCCCGAAAGCCGCATCAGCCCCCAGACCTCCTCGGCCCCGAAGCCGGCGCCGCCCATCGCCTCCGGCGTCGCCGCGGCCGTCAGCCCCGTCTCCTCCAGCGCGGCCCAGAGCGCCGCCGGATCCTCGCTCCGGCCCGAGAACACCCGCGCCGCGGTCTCAGCCACCATCCGGTCCATCAGCGCATCCCCAGCCGGCGCGCCACGATCCCGCGCATGATCTCGGTGGTCCCGCCGCGCAGCGAGTTCGACGGCAGCGCCATGACCGAGGCGTCGAGCAAGGTCTCCAGCCCCGCCGGCCACTCCTCCCGCGGCAGGCCGCTGAGCGCCTCGCGCACGCCCGCCACCGCCTCCTTCTCGAAGCGCGTGCCCATCTCCTTGACCAGCGCCGCCTCGACCTCGGGCGAGGCGCCCTCCTGCAGCAGCTGCGCGACGCCGCGCGACATCCGCCGCAAGGCGCTCATCCGCGCCATCAGCCGGCCCATCACGGCGGCGCGGCGCGCGTCCATCCGCCCCTTCAGCGCCTCCATCGTCGCCGTCATCAGCGCCAGCACCGTCAGGAACCGCTCGGGACCGGAGCGCTCCATGGCGAGTTCGGCCGTCACCTGCGCCCAGCCGCCGCCCTCCTCGCCCAGCAGCGCGTCCTCCGGCAGCTCCACCCCGTCGAACAGCGTCTCGTTGAAGTGAACGACGCCCGCCAGGTCCTTGATGCCGCTGACGGAGACGCCCGGCGCCTTCAGGTCCACCAGGAACTGCGAGAGCCCCGCCTGCCGGTTGCGCCCCTCGGGCGGCGAGGTCCGCGCCAGCACGATCATGTAGTGCGAGATATGCGCGCCCGTGCTCCAGATCTTGCGCCCGGTCAGCCGCCAGCCGCCTTCCACCCGCTCCGCCTTGGTGGCGACGGCGGCGAGGTCGGAGCCCGCCTGCGGCTCGCTCATGCCGATCGCGAAGAAGCACGCCCCGGCGGCGATGCGCGGCAGGATCTCCCGCTTCTGCGCCTCGGTGCCGAACTTCAGGATGTGCCCACCGGACTGCCGGTCCGCGACCCAATGCGCCGCCACCGGCGCGCCGGCGGCCAGCAGCTCCTCCGTCACCGCGTGCCGGTGCAGCGGCGGCCGCCCGCCGCCGCCGTACTCCGTCGGCCAGGTCAGCCCCAGCCAGCCCCGCGCGCCGAGCCTGGCGCTGAACGCGGGATCGGCGGCCGAGACCCAGCAGTCCGCCCGCGGCGTGAAGCCGCCCGCGGCGCGCTCGGCCTCGAGAAAGCCGCGCACCTCCGCGCGCAGCGCCTCGGCCTCCGGGTCCGGGACGGGCGCGGGAAAGCGGAACCGCGCGCCGGCGTCGCTGGCGTCGAGCATCTCAGTCCTCCCTAAGGGCGTGGGGCGCTTCGGGCGCGCCCGCCTCTCGGTCGGTATGCTGACCGGGCGAGGCCCGGCAGGCAAGCCCGCGACTCAGGGACGGATCGTCTCGAAGCGCCGATGCGCCGCCTCCGGCATCGGCACGGTCCTGCGCGCCTTCAGATCCATCACCAGCGCCCGCACGTCGCCCCGCGCCAGCGGCTCGCCCGTCGCCAGATCCTCCAGCTGATGCGAGAGCACCAGCGTCTTCTCCGCCATCTCCGGGATCCAGGAGATCAGCCGGATCGCCGCGCCCGGCCGCGGCTCCGCCAGCGGCGTCAGCTTGGTCTCCACCGCCACGCGCCCGAGATCGCGCTCCGCCAGCCATTCGACCGAGACGCCGGCGAAACTCCACAGATGCGCGCCCGCGTTGGAGAACCGCCCGACGACGTGGTGCGGCAGAAACCGACCCGCCGCGTCGAACATCCACGGATCCGCGACCGCGATGTCGCTGACCACCGCCTTGCCGGCCGCCAGCAGCCCGCGGGCGTCCACCGGGGCCGAGGGGCCGCCCTCGACGCCCCGCGGCGCGGCGCGCTCCGCCTCGTCCCCCTCGGGCGTCCCCGGCAGCCCGTCGGACGTCTCCCAACGGTCGAGCGCCGTCGCCACCAGCGCGCCGGTCCCCGCCTCCTCCATCCGGTGCAGCACCGCGCCGTCCGGCATCACGCCGGAGCGCGTGACGGCGGCGCTGTCCAGCCGCTGCTCGCGGTGATAGCGCACATGCCGGCACGCCAGCCGCGACGGCGCCCGCCCGCCGAGCGCGTGCAGCACCGCCGCCGCCTCCTGGAAGCGCTTGAAGTAGAACTGCACGTTCAGATGGACGTTGGAGTCGCACTCCCACGCCTCGGTGTAGGCGACATGCGTTTCGACGAGAGCCAAAGCGCCCCTCCCTCAGACCGATCGACCGGCCGAGGGGATGGCCCGCCCCGCGCCCGAGGTCAACGCGCCCGGCGCAGCGCCGCGCCGAGACCGGCGCCGAGGCTCGTCGCCGCGAAGGCCGCCGCCGCCAGCGCCACCATCGTCGGCCCCGCCGGCGTGTCGAGCCGCCAGGCGAGGCCGAGCCCGCCCAGCGCCGCCGCCCCGCCGATCAGCGCCGCGCCCAGCGCCATGCGCTCGGGCGAGGCGGCGAGCGGCCGCGCCGCCGCCGCCGGGATGATCAGCATCGCCGCGATCAGCAGCGCCCCGACCGTCTGGATCGCCGTCGCCACCAGCAGCGCCAGCGCCACCGTAAGCACCGCGCGCTCGCGACGCGGCGCGATCCCCGCGGCGACCGCCAGCTCCGGGCTCACCGTCGCCGCCAGCAGCGCCGACCAGCGCCAGACGATCAGCCCGGCCACCACCGCGCCCCCGCCCCAGATCACCGCGAGGTCGAGGCGGGAGACCGAGAGCACGTCGCCGAACAGCCACGCCATCAGGTCGGTCCGAACCGTCGGCATGAAGGAGACGGCGACCACGCCGAGCGCCAGCCCCGCATGGGCGAAGACGCCGAGCAGCGTGTCCGTCGCCACGCTCCGCCCCGAGAGGCCGGAGATCGCCGCCGCCACCGCCAGCGCCACCGCGAACATCCCCGCCGTGACCGAGACCTCGAGCGCCAGCGCCAGCGCCACGCCCAGCAGCGCCGCATGCGCCGTCGCGTCCCCGAAATAGGCCATGCGCCGCCAAACCACGAAACAGCCCAGCGGCGCCGCGGCCAGCGCCGTGCCGAGCCCCGCCAGCGAGGCGCGCACGAGGAAGGAGTCGAGCGGATCGCTCACGCCGCGCCCTCCGGCGCCGGCGGATCGTGCCGATGGTCGTGGCGATGCCGATAGAGCGCCAGCGCCCCCTGCGTGCCCTCGCCGAACAGCGCCCTGTATTCCGGCGCCGCGGCGACATGCGCCGGGGCGCCCTCGCAGCAGACATGCCCGTTGAGGCAGATCACCCGGTCCGAGGCGCTCATCACGACGTGCAGATCGTGGCTCACCATCAGCACCGCGCAGCCGGTCTCCTCGCGCAGCGATTCGACCAGCCGGTAGAACTCCGCCGCGCCAGGCTGGTCGAGGCTCTGCGTCGGCTCGTCCAGCATCAGCAGCTCCGGCTCCGACATCAGCGCCCGCGCCAGCAGCACCCGCTGGAACTGCCCGCCCGAAAGCTCCGCGAGCGCCCGGTCCTCGAGCCCCGCCGCCCCCGTGCGCGCCAGCGCCGCCGACCGCGCGGCGCGGGACGCCCGGCGCGGCAGGTCGAGGAAGCGCGCCGCGGTCATCGGCAGCGCCGGATCCAGCGCCAGGCTCTGCGGCACGTAGCCGAGCCGCAGGCCCTCCCGCCGCCGCACCCGGCCCTCCGCCGGCGGGACCGCGCCGATCAGCGCGCGCAGCAGCGTCGACTTGCCCGAGCCGTTGGGCCCCACCACCGTCACGATCTCCCCCGGCCGCACCGCGAGATCGACATGGCTCAGCACCGTCCGGCCGCCGAGCCGCACCGAGAGCGAGGCGGTCGCGACGAGCGGCTCTGAAGAGGCGGGATTGACTTGATACATTATAACGTCACCCTTATCCTCGCGCGGCGAACATGACAACGCCTTGTCGAGGAGCGGAAGATGCGGAGCAAGATCCTGGCGGTCGCCGGCGCGGCGGCGCTGGCCTCGGGAGCGGCGGCCGAGGCGGGCCCGCGGGTGGCGGCGGACGTCCTGCCGGTGCATTCGCTGGCGGCCCTGGTGATGCAGGGCGTGGGCGAACCGGCGCTGGTCCTGCCCCCCGGCGCCTCCCCCCACGGCCACGCGCTGCGCCCGTCCGAGGCCGCGGCGCTCGAGAACGCCGAGGTGGTGTTCTGGGTCGGCGAAGAGCTGACCCCCTGGCTCGCGGACGCGCTCGAGACCCTCGCCCCGGAGGCGCGGCGGATCGCCCTGATCGACGCGCCCGGCGTCCGCAGGCTGGAGTTCCGCGAGGGCGTGACCTTCGAGGCCCATGACCACGGCCCCGAGGACGATCACGCGCACGACGACCACGCGCACGACGATCACGCGCACGACGACCACGCGCACGACGATCACGCGCACGACGACCACGCCCACGGCGATCACGCCCATGACGAGCCCCACGCCCACGACCATGAAGGCGTCGACCCCCACGCGTGGCTGGACCCGGCCAACGCCCGCGCCTGGCTCGATGCCATCGCCGCCGCGCTGGCCGAGGCGGATCCGGCCAACGCCGCCGCCTACCGCGCCAACGCCGAAGCCGGAAAGGCCGGACTGACCGCCCTCGAGGCCGAGATCGCCGCCGACCTGGCCCCCCTCGCCGGCCGCGACTTCGTCGTGTTCCACGACGCCTACCACTATTTCGAAGCCCGCTTCGGCGTGGAGGCCGCCGGCGCCATCTCCCTCGCCGACGGGTCCACTCCCGGCCCCCGGCGCCTCGCCGAGATCCGCGAGGCCATCGCCGGCATGGACGCCGCCTGCGTGTTCACCGAGCCGCAGTTCCCGCCCCGCCTCGCCGAGACGGCGACGCAAGGCACCGGCGCCCGCCTCGGCACGCTCGACCCCGTGGGAGCCGAACTCGCCCCGGGCCCGGAGCTCTATCCCACGCTGATCCGGAACATGGCGGCGAGCCTGAAGGCCTGCCTCGACCCGACCGGCTGACGCGGCGACGCGCGAAAGCCGCCACGCCCCGATCGCCATCGCCGGGCGACGGCGTGGAGCGAGGCCCCGAACGAAGAACGCCGGCGCCGGCCCACCGCCCGCGCCGGCGCGTCCGCGTAGGGATCGCGGCCGCCCGAAGGCGGGCGGCCGCGCCGGTCCTCAGGCGCTTTCGCGCATCGCCTCCCGCTTCGGCGTGTAGGCGAGGTTCGGGGCCAGCCAGGTCTCGACCTCGGACGGAGTCATCCCCTTGCGCCGGGCGTAGTCCTCGACCTGATCGCGCCCGATCCGACCGACGCCGAAATAACGCGCCTCGGGATGCGAGAAGTAGAGGCCGGAGACCGCCGCCGCCGGCCACATCGCGCAGCTTTCCGTCAGGCGCAGCCCGGTCAGCTTCTCCGCGTCGAGCAGCTTGAACAGCGTGCGCTTCTCGGTGTGGTCCGGGCAGGCCGGATAGCCCGGCGCCGGCCGGATGCCGCGATACTTCTCCTCGACGATGGCCTGCGCGTCGAGCGCCTCGTCCGGCGCGTAGCCCCAGAACTCCCGGCGCACCCGCGCGTGCAGCCACTCGGCCATCGCCTCGGCCAGCCGATCCGCCAGCGACTGCACCAGGATCGCGTCGTAGTCGTTGTTCTCGGCCTTCAGCCGGTCCGCGATCTCGTGCACCTCCGGGCCCGAGGTGACGGCGAAGCCGCCCACCCAGTCCGGCGTGCCGACCGGCGCCACGAAATCCGCGAGGCACTGGTTCGGCCGGTCCCGGCCCTTGGACTTCGTGCCCTGCTGGCGCAGCATCGGCAGCGTCGCCGCGCGCCGCGTGCGCGTCTCGTCGGTCCACACGACGACGTCGTCGCCCTCGGCGTTGGCGGGGAACAGGCCGAAGGCCGCGCGCGGATTGAACCACCGCTCCTCCGCGATCCGCTCCAGCATCGCCAGCGCCCGGCCGTGCAGCTCGCGCGCCGTCTCCCCCTTCTCCGGATCGTCGAGGATCTGCGGGTAAAGTCCCTTCATCTCCCAGGTCCAGAAGAACGGCGACCAGTCGATCCAGGGGAACAGTTCGCGAACCGACACGTGCTCCAGCGCCTGACGCCCGGTGACGGCGGGCTTGGGCGGCGCGTAGGCCTCCCAGTCGCACCGGAAGCGGTTCTCCCGCGCCTCCTCGATCGGCAGCGTCGGCCGCTCGGAGGCACGCGCGCCGGCGGCCTGCTGCGTGCCCTGCTCCTCCGCCACCTCGGCCAGATACTGGCTCTTGCGGTCCTTCGACAGCAGCCGCGAGACCACGCCGACCGCCTTCGAGGCGTCGTCGACATGCACCACGCCATGCGCGTATTCCGGCGCGATCCTGAGCGAGGTGTGCTTCTTCGACGTCGTCGCGCCCCCGATCAGCAGCGGCAGGTCGAAACCCTGCCGGGTCATCTCCGCCGCCACGTCGACCATGCGGTCGAGGCTCGGCGTGATCAGGCCCGAAAGCCCGACGATGTCGACCTTCTCCTCCTTGGCCTTGGCGAGGATGTCCTCGGTCGGCACCATCACGCCCATGTCGACGACGTCGTAGTTGTTGCACTGCAACACGACGCCGACGATGTTCTTGCCGATGTCGTGCACGTCGCCCTTCACCGTCGCCAGCAGCACCTTGCCCTTGGCCGAGGTGTCGCCCGAGAGGCGCTTCTCCTCCTCCATGTAGGGGATCAGATGCGCCACCGCGGTCTTCATCACGCGGGCGGACTTCACCACCTGCGGCAGGAACATCTTGCCCTCGCCGAAGAGGTCGCCGACGACGTTCATGCCGTCCATCAGCGGCCCCTCGATCACCTCGAGCGGCTTGTCGGCCTTCAGGCGCGCCTCTTCGGTGTCCTCGACCACGAAATCGGCGATGCCGTGCACCAGCGCGTGCCGCAGCCGCTCCTCGACCGGCCCCTCGCGCCATTTCGGGTCGGCCGCCTTCTGCGCCTCGCCCGAGCCCTTGAACTCGTCGGCGATCGACAGCAGCCGCTCCGTGGCGTCGGAGCGGCGGTTGAGCAGCACGTCCTCGACATGCTCGCGCAGCTTCTCCGGGATGTCGTCGTAGACGGTGATCTGCGCGGGGTTGAGGATGGCCATGTTCATCCCCGCCTTGATGGCGTGGTAGAGGAAGGCCGAGTGCATCGCCTCGCGCACCGGGTTGTTGCCGCGGAACGAGAAGGAGACGTTGGAGAGTCCGCCCGAGACGTGCGCGTGCGGCAGCCTCTCGCGGATCATCCGCGTCGCCTCGAAGAAGGCGACGGCGTAGTCGTCGTGCTCCTCGATGCCGGTCGCCACCGCGAAGATGTTCGGATCGAAGATGATGTCCCAGGGCCGGAAGCCGGCCTTGTCGATCAGGAGGTGATAGGCCCGCTCGCAGATCGCGAACTTGCGCTCGGCGGTGTCGGCCTGCCCCTCCTCGTCGAAGGCCATCACCACCACCGCGGCGCCGAAGCGCCGAACGATGCGCGCCTGCTCGAGGAACGGCCCCTCGCCCTCCTTGAGCGAGATCGAGTTCACCACCGGGCGGCCCTGAACGCATTTCAGCCCCGCCTCGATCACCTCGAACTTGGAGCTGTCGACCATCACCGGCACGCGGCTGATGTCGGGCTCCGAAGCGATGAGGTTGAGATAGGTCGTCATCGCCTCGACGCCGTCGAGCAGCCCCTCGTCCATGTTGACGTCGATGATCTGAGCGCCGTTCGCCACCTGGTCGCGCGCGACCTCGATCGCCTCGGGGTAGTCGCCGTTCATGATCAGCTTCTTGAAGCGCGCGGAGCCGGTGACGTTGGTCCGCTCGCCGATGTTGATGAAGGTGCCGGTGGTCATCAGGCCGCCTCCTCCTCGTCCGTCTCGTCCAGGGGCGGTCGCGGCGCGGCCTCGAACATCTCGAGCCCCGAGAGCCGGAGGCGCGCCGGCGCCTCGCGCGGCCCGCGCGGCGCCTTGCCCTCGACCGCCTCGGCGATGGCGCGGATGTGCTCGGGCGTCGTGCCGCAGCAGCCGCCCACCAGATCCACCAGCCCCTCGTCGGCCCAGGCGCCCAGATGCGACGCGGTCTCCTCCGGCGTCTCGTCGTAGCCGCCCATCTCGTTGGGCAGGCCCGCGTTCGGATAGGCGCTGATCCGGCAGTCCGCGACCTCCGCCAGCGCCTTCAGATGCGGGCGCATCTCATCGGCGCCGAGCGCGCAGTTGAGCCCGACCGAGAACGGCCGCGCATGGCTCATCGAGACCCAGAACGCCTCCGGCGTCTGCCCCGTCAGCGTGCGGCCCGAACGGTCGGTGATGGTGCCCGAGATCATCACCGGCGGCACCTCGACGCCCTGGTCGCGCAGGCTGTCGATCGCGAACAGCGCCGCCTTGGCGTTCAGCGTGTCGAAGATCGTCTCCACCAGGATCAGGTCGACGCCGCCCTCGATCAGATGTCGGGCGGCCTCGCCGTAGGCTTCGGCGAGCTGGTCGAAGGTCACCCGCCGCAACCCCGGATCCTCGACGTCGGGCGAGAGCGAGGCGGTCTGGTTGGTCGGCCCGATCGCGCCCGCGACCCAGCGCGGCCGCTCGGGGGTCGAGGCCGCCTCGGCCGCCTCCCGGGCGATCCGCGCGCTCTCGCGGTTCAGCTCCGGCACGACGTCCTCCAGCCCGTAATCCGCCTGGCTGATCCGCGTCGCCGAGAAGGTGTTGGTGCAGACGATGTCCGCCCCGGCCTCCAGGAACTCGTCGTGGATCTTCCGGATCAGGTCCGGCCGGGTCAGGCTCAACAGCTCGTTGTCGCCCGAAAGGTCGCTCGGGTGGTCCTTGAAGCGGTCTCCGCGGTAGTCGGCCTCGGTCGGCTTCGCGGCCTGGATCATGGTGCCCATGGCCCCGTCCAGCACCAGGATGCGGCGGGCGGCGTGCGCCTCGAGGTCGCGCCCCGGATCTGCGTCACGGCTCTCGGTCATTCGCGTCTCCTTCAGGCGGCGCGCGCCGGGGCGGCGCGCTCGCGCAGGCCCAGCGCGCGGCAGATCGCCGCGCTCGGCTGGGCCTTGTTCAAGGTGTATATATGGAACTCGGTGATCCCCGCCTCGGCGAGGCGGCGGCACTGTTCCGTCGCCACCGCGGCGGCGACCATGTCGCGGGTCTCCGGGTCGTCGTCCAGCCCGTCGAACATCGCCGCGAGCCAGCCGGGGATCGAGGCCCCGCAGTTGTCCGAGAAACGCCTGAGCCGGCCGAAATGGCTCACCGGCATGATCCCCGGCACGATCGGCGCGTCGATCCCGGCCGCCCGCGCCCGCTCCACGAAGCGCAGCACCACGTCGGTGTCGAAGACGTATTGCGTGATCGCCGTCGTGGCGCCCGCGTCGAGCTTGCGCTTGAGGTTGTCGAGGTCGGACGCCTCGTTCACCGCCTCCGGATGCACCTCGGGATAGGCGGCGACGGCGATGTCGAAGTCCGCCACCCGCTTCAGCCCCGCCACCAGGTCGGCGGCGAAGGCGTAGCCGTCCGGACGCGGCTCGTAGCGCCCGCCCTCGGGGGAATCGCCGCGCAGCGCCACGATCTTGCGGATGCCCGCCTCCCACAGCTCCCGCGCCTGGGCGTCGATCTCGGCGCGGCTCGCGCCGACGCAGGTCAGATGCTGCGCCACCTCGCGCCCGGTCCGCGACGCCACGCGGTCCACCAGCGCCCGCGTCGGCTCGCGGGTGGAGCCGCCGGCCCCGTAGGTGATCGAATAGTAGAGCGGATCGAACCGGTCGAGCCGCGCGAGGGTCTGGTCGAGATTGGCCCGGCCCTTCTCGGTCTTCGGCGGAAAGAACTCGAAGGAGACGTCGATCTCCCGCTCCGGAGCCTTCCGCCCGGGGGCGTCGCCCATCGTGGTCATTGCGCAATCCTCGGTCTCGGCGGGGGTCTCGCCACCCCGCCCGCTGTCGCCCGCCTACCTAGCGCGTCGGCCGGCGCTTTCCCGGCCGACGCCTCGCTCATGCCTCAGGAGGGCTTGCGGAAATGCTGAATCCCCCAGGCGAGATGGCCGGCATCGGCGGCCTTCACCCAATTCTCCAGCCCGACGATCATCTTGTCGAGGTATTCGACCGACGCGCCGGTGTCGCGGAGCGTGTCGTAGTTGGCGATCAGCTCCTCGCGCACCCGGTCGTAATGGGTGCGAAGCTGCTCGGTCATCACGGCCTGCTCCGCCACCTCGAAGCCGATCGCCTCGGCCGTCTCGCGGTAGAAGCGGAAGGAGCCGAGATCGGTGAGCTGCAACCGGTCGTAGACCGGCTTCAGCGCGTCGCCCGCCACGTCGTCGGCCTGCATCGGGTCGGTGAAGACGAAATGCCCGCCGGGCTTGAGGACGCGGAACACCTCGCGCAGCACCTGCGGGCGCTGGTCGGAATGCAGGATCGCGTCCTGGCTCCAGACCACGTCGAAGCTGTCGTTCGGCTCCGGAATCGCCTCGAACACGCCGTGCACCACACGGATGCGGTCGCCGAAGCCGCGGGTGCGGTTGCGGTGCCGGTTGGTGTCGTTCTGCACCTCGGAGATGTTGAGACAGACGCCCGTCCCCGGCCGCTCCGAGAGCACCTTGCGCATCGCGCCGCCGTAGCCCGCCCCGATGTCGAGCCATTTCGCGTCCGGACCCAGATCCGGGATCCGCGCCGCCATCGCGTCGACGGTCCTGTCGGAGGCCTCGCGGATCTCGCTCGTCTCGTCGTAGATCCCGACATGCAGGTCCTGCCCGCCCCAGACGGTCGAGTAGAAGGCGTCGGCGTCCTCGCTGTCGTAGTAGTCCTCCGCGACGTCGCGCACGTCGGCCTCCCCCGGCTCGCGCGTCCCGTCGCCGCTCCAGCGGATGACGTGCAGGGTCGACTTCTCGGCGATGTGGATGAAGAAGTCGGGCTCGTCCTCGGCGTAGGTCTCCTGGAAGTCGCCATAGGTGCGGACCCGCGCGAAGCCCGCCTCGCTCAGCAGGCGCCGGACGTAGTTCTTGCGGATCGGGCACATGTTGAGGGTGTATTCGGCGCCATCCGGGAAACTGTATTTCATCCGGCACAAACCATCGTCAAGGTATTCGGGTTCCGCCGTCACCTTCTCGCCGGCATAGTAATACTTGTGCTTCGTCGAGAAGCCGTGATCCAGCATCGCGTCGTAATTGCGCTGATCGAGGATCAGGATGCCGTCATGCTTCAGGGCGGCGTAGAACTCGGCGAGCGCCCGGCGCCGGTCCTGCTCCTCGTGCAGATGCGTGAAGCTGTTGCCGAGGCAGATGATCGCGTCGTACTTGCCGTTGATGTCGCGGTTCAGCCAGCGCCAGTCGGCCTGCACCGTCTTCATGATCAGCCCGCGCGCCGCGGCGTTGCCGAAGGCCTTGGCGAGCATCGCGGCCGAGCCGTCGGCCGAGGTGACGTTGAAGCCGGCCTCGGTCAGGCGCACCGAATGGAACCCCGTGCCCGTGGCGACGTCGAGCACGGTGTCCTTGCCGCGCGCCCGCAGCACGTCGATGAAGAACCGCCCTTCGGCCTCGGCGCGGGCGTCCCAGTCGATCAGCTCGTCCCACTTCTCGACGAAGCTCATCACGTATTCGCCGCGATAGAGGTCCGTGTCGCGGTCGGCGAGCGGATCCTCGCCATAGGCCTGGTCCGCCAGACGCAGTTCGGCGTTGGGCTGGTCGTTCGCCATGCGCTCGGTCTCCTGTCGATGATCCGGACCGGACGGTCCGGAAGCGCCCCCGACGAGGTCGTCGCGGACGGATCGGCGCGGCGCGCGGGGGCAGGCGCAAGCACGCCCCGGGCAGGGGCGCGGCCGATCCGAGAGCCCCGCGCCATGCGAGGGCGGCGGAGCGCGTGCGGTTCTTCATGGCGCGGACGCCGGCGTGATCCGGCCCGCGACGACCGGACGGTGTCGCGTTCGCGCCGTCCCAGGTCGGATTTCATCGGCCGTTCGCCCGCCGATGTGCAGGGAAGCTACTCGTAAAGGGCCGTGCGTCAACCGTCCGCAGCGGCCCCTCGGCACGCCGTCCCTCCTCGAACGCCCCTCAAGCCATTGAGGGCGTTCGGTAAGAACCTCATCGTAATCTTTTCATCCGCCCGCGCCGGAACGCCCGACGTCCGATTCGCCCATAGGGCGAAGCGTCGCGATCGGCTGCACCACCGGCGCCTCGCCGTCCCAGTCGAGCCGGGCGCGGATGCCGTAGACCGACCCCAGCCGCTCCGGGGTCAGAACCGCCCGCGGCGGCCCCTCGGCGGCCACGCGCCCCCCGTCCAGCAGCACCAGCCGCGTGCACCAGCGCGCCGCCAACGCCAGATCGTGCAGCGAGGCGAGCACGCCCCGCCCCTCCGCCGCCAGCCCCGCAAAGGTCTCCATCAGCGACAGCTGGTGCGCCGGGTCGAGCCCCGCCGTCGGCTCGTCCGCCACCAGCAGCGGCGCCTCCTGCGCCAGCGCCCGCGCGATCAGCGCCCGCGCCCGCTCCCCGCCCGACAGCGCCGTGGCCGGCCGCGCCCGGAACGCCGTCAGGTCCGTGCGCGCCAGCGCCGCCGTCACCGCCGCCCGGTCCGCCGGCCCCGGCCCGCGACCCGGCCGCAGCCAGGGCCCCCGCCCCAGCGACACCAGCGCCTCGACCGAGAGCGCCCAGGCGATCTCCCGCTCCTGCGGCAGCCAGGCCGCCCGCCGCGCCCGCTCGACCGGCGAGAGCCGCGCCACCGCCTCGCCGCCGAGCCTGCGCGTCCCCTCCGCCGGGATCAGCCCCAGCGCCGCGCGCATCAGGGTCGACTTGCCGGCCCCGTTCGGCCCGATCAGCCCGACGCACTCGCCGCGCCCGACGCAGAGCGACACGCCGTCCACCACCCGGCGCCGGCCGAGCGTCGCGCCCAGTCCCTCCACCGCCAGCAGGCTCACGCCAGCCCCCGGCGATGCCGCGCCACCAGCCACAGGAAGAACGGCGCCCCCACGATCGCCGTCAGCACGCCCAGCTTCAGGTCCTGCCCCGGCGCCAGCAGCCGCGCCGCCACGTCCGCCGCCAGCAGCACCGCCGCCCCGCCGAGGGCCGAGGCCGGCAGCAGCGCCGACGGCCGCGCCCCGACCAGCGGGCGCAGCAGATGCGGCACGACCAGCCCCACGAACCCGATCGCCCCCGCCACCGCCGTCGCCGCCCCGACCGAGGCCGCGACGCCCCCGACCGCCAGCAGCCGAAGCCGCCCCAGCCGCACGCCGAGCGAGGCCGCCGCGTCCTCGCCCAGCGTCAGCGCGTCCAGCCCCCGCCCCAGCGTCGCCAGCATCGCCCAGCCGGCGAGCATGAACGGCAGCGCCAGCTGCACGTGCAGGAACGAGCGATCCGCGAGCGAGCCCAGCATCCAGAACACGATCTCCAGCGCCGCGAAGGGATTGGGCGAGAGGTTCAGCGCCAGCGAGGTCAGCGCCCCGCAGAAGCTCGTCACCGCCACCCCGGCGAGGATCAGCGTCAGCGCCCCGCCGCCCGCCGTCGGCGCGCCCCCCGCGAGCGCCAGCACCGCCAGCACCGCGAGCCCAGCTCCCGCCAGCGCCATCAGCGGCAGGGCCAGCGGAAAGGCGGCGGACAGCCCCGCATGGATCGCCAGCACCGCGCCGAGCGCGGCGCCGGAGGAGACGCCGATCAGCCCCGGCTCGGCCAGCGGGTTGCGCAGATAGCCCTGCAAGGCCGCGCCCGAGAGCCCCAGCGTCGCCCCGACCGCGAGGCCGAGGATCGCCCGCGGCAGCCGGATCTCGCGCATCACCAGCACCGCCGCCTCGCCCTCCCCGGCGACCAGCGCCGCGAGGCTCTCGCCGAGGTCCAGCCCCGCCGGGCCGGTCAGCAGCGAGGCCGCGAAGAGCGCCGCGACCACCGCCGCCAGCGTCGCCAGCGTCCAGCGGCCCCGCGCCGCCTCGCTCATCGCGCCGCCGCCAGCGCCGGCGCCCGCGCGTCCAGCAGCGCCTCCACCGCCAGCGTCACGAAGGGCGTGCCGCAGACCTGCCGCCGCTCCTCCACCGTGGCGCCGCCGAGCGCGGCGAGCCGCTCCAGCGCCGGATGCCGCGCCGTCTCGTAGGCCCGCCCGCGCCGGGTGTCCGCAAGGCTGCGGGTCCGGATCAGGAACGGCTCCAGCATCACCAGCGCCTCCAGCGGCAGCGGCGCGACGCCGCTCAGCCCCAGATCCGCCGCGGCGTTCTCCAGCCGGGCCGCCGCCATCACGTCCGCCGCCAGCGTCCCCGCGCCGGAGGTGTAGCCGTTGGGATAATGATAGGCCGCCGGCAGCCGCCGCAGCCCGGCCGCCCGCGCCGCCGCCGCGGCGCGCGCCGCCTCGAAGCCGGCGACCGCGGGGGCGGCCGCCGCCCCGCGCCCCAGCAGCCGCCCGACCCGGCGCAGCCGGTCCGGCACGTCGTCGAGCGAGCTCGCCGGCTCGAACACCACCACCCGCAAGCCGAGCCGTCGCAGCAGCGCCAGCGTCGCCGCGTCGTTGAACGACCCGGCGAGCACCAGATCCGGCTTCATCAGCCAGACCTCCTCGGCGCCGCCGTCGGTGGCGCGCAGCCCCGCCGCCGCCGCGACCCGGTG
>JAWLFJ010000197.1:0-4843 GCA_041685625.1 Paracoccaceae bacterium
GGGCCAGAACCTCGCGGAGGGACCGCGCACGGTGGAGCGGCTTGATTACCTGTCGGACGCCGACGGTGGTGGAGTTCTCGCGCTGGGAGACACGGAAGGCATCCACCTCTACGAGGCCGACGCCGCGGGCGCGCTCGAAAGCATCGCCGCGCTGCCGGCACCGGCCGGGACGCTCGCACTCGGGCCGGGACCGGGGGAGGGCGCGACGCTCGTGGCGCTGTCGGCCTCGGGCCTGCGCGGCGCGCGGCTGACATCGGACGGCGCACTGCTCCCGGTCGCGGCGACCGGCCCCTCAGAGGGGCTGGCCATCGCCGCGCCCACCGCCGTCGAGGCCGTCTCGGCCCATGGGACGCAATTCGTTCTCGTGGCCGCCGCCGGCACGCAGACGCTGTCCGTGCTGGAGATCGCGACAGACGGATCGACCGAGCTGCGCGATCACTTGATCGACACGGGCGCCACGCGCTTCGGCGCGGTGCAGGACATCGCGTCGGCCGAGGCGGGAGGGCAGGTCTTCGTCGTCGCCGGCGGCGGTGACGACGGCGTGAGCCTCTTCACGTTGCTGCCGGACGGGCGCCTTCTCCACCTCGACAGCCTGGCGAGCGCGGCGGGCGCCCGCCTCGACGACGTGACGCGGCTGCATGCGCACGTTGTGGACGGGGCACTGCACGTCTTTGCCGCGACAGAGGATGCGCGTGGTCTCGTGCATCTCGCGACGACTGCGGACCCGGGCACATTGCGCCGGGGCACCGGCCTGCTGGAGGGGGGGCCGGACAACGATCTTCTTGTCGGCGAGGGCGCCGACGGCGTGTTGAGGGGCGGCGCAGGCGACGATATTCTCGTTGCCGGGCTGTCGGACGCCCGGCTGACCGGCGGCGACGGGGCCGATCTCTTCGTGCTGCGCGGCGGAGAGGGCACGGTCCGGATCACGGATTTCGAGCCGGGGACGGACCGGCTCGATCTATCGGACTTCACGATGCTGCGCGGGCCCGGCCAGATCGAGGGTACGGAGACGGCGAACGGTGCACGGCTCTCCTTCCGCGACAACCTGGTGCGGATCGAGAGCCACGACGGTGCGCCGATCGCGCCGGAGGCGCTCTTCGGTCCGCATTTTCCATGGCCCGACAGGATTGCCCCTGATCTCCTTTCCCGCGTGTCCGGTGGAGGTCCCGACGCGGACCCGCCGCCCGATTCCGACCCGGAGCCCGACGCGGAGCCCGACCCGGGGCCATCTCCAGACTCCGACCCGGCGCCGGATGATCCGACGCCGGCGGCCGGGCCGGAGGGCGCACGCGTGCTGCGCATCGGTGCGGATGCCCCCGACCCATGGCTCGCCGGGGCGCGCGTCACCTTCACGCCGGAGGACGGGTCGGCCGTCACGGTCGAGGCGGACGGGGACGGGCGCATCGACCTCTCCAGAATGGCGGGGGAGCGCGGGCGCGTCGAGATCCTGCGTGCCTACACCGCCGCGGACCCGGAGCTTGGCGTGGACGATGCACTGAACGTGCTGCGCCTTGCCGTGGGACTGGAGCCGAGCTTCGGTCCCGCGCGCCCGGTCGACCGCCTCGCCGCCGATTTCGACGGGGACGGCACGATCAGCGTGGCCGACGCGCTCGACGTGCTGCGCAGCGCCGTGGGGCTGGAAGCGAGCATGCCGGCCCGTTGGCTGTTCGTGGAGCCGGACGCGCCGGCGTCCGGGGATGCCCCGGAAGGGATCTCGCTCACGATCGCGGAGGACGGGGCGTGGGAGCTTGCGGCGGCAGTGCTCTTGACCGGCGATCTCGGCGCAGGCGCATGACGGCGTGGTTCAGACGGCCTGTGTCGTTCCCAGATCGCCGAGGATGACCGCCTCGGGTGTGAGAAGCGACCCTGCGTCACCGTGCTCGACGTCCATCCCGCGGCTGTAGGAGACATTGTCGGCGTCCATCCCGTCGAGCGACTGCTCCGGATCCAGAAGCACGTAGGCGCCGGGCTGCGCGTCTTCGGTGTCGAGACCGACAGCAGCGCGTAGCACGTCGAGCGCATCGCCGACGTCGATTTCTCCCGAGAAATCCACGTCTGCGGCGATCATGTCATGCGGCGTGGCGGGCCCGAAGCTCGGCTCCAGTCCCACGGCGAGGCGCAGCACGTTCAGTGCATCACCGACCTCCAGCCCGGTCTCGCGCTCCGCACCGGATGCCATCTCCAGATGCCCTGTGAGCCCGTCGGGGAGCGACAGCTGGAAATCGCCGTTATCTTCCGTGGTCACCGTGCGTTCGCTCCCGTCCGACAGCGTGAAGCGCAACGCGGTGTCGGGTACCGCTTCGCCGCCCGGCGTCGAGAGTTGACCCGCAAGCTCCGTGTCGGAAAATTCGAGGTAGGCGATCTCGGAGAGGGTATTCACGCCGTCGCTCTCGGGCGTGGCGCGCGTGTCGCGGACGGTGTGCGTGTCGTCGCCGTTGTCCGTGATCTCGTAGTGCTCGCGTGCGCCGCTGAACACGACGCGGTCCGTGCCGCCGCCGCCGATCAGCGTGTTGTCGCCGCGCCCGACGTGGAAGGTGTTGTCTGCCGCGTTGCCCGTGGCGTCGTTGTCCACCGCGCCGAGGAGTGCGACCTCGCGCGCGCCTGCGCCGAGGGTGATGTCGCCCGACGTCAGGATGCGGTCGCCGTCGACGAGGTCGAGCTTGACGTTCCGATCGAAGGTCTGTGCGGTCGTTCCGCTGCCGACGGTGAACTCGTCCGGGAACGCGACCGTCACCTCCATGGCGTCGGCACCGGAGCCGAGCGTGACCGAGACAGGGTCTTCGCTGTCCACGGGGAGGACATAACCGCCGGCGTCCCAGGTGACCGCCGCGGAGCCCTGCGCCGAGATCTCGACATCGCCCCGTCCCTCACCCGTGGAATAGAAGCCATCGCCGTCAGCGTCGTCATAGACGGCACCGGTCAGGAAAACGTCGCTGCCGGAGAGGCCGAACTTGTGGGTGAGCATGGAGCTGTCGTATGTCGTCCCTTCGCGGGTGAAATTTCCGAGAGCTTGAGCGGTGCCGGTTTCGCGGAACTGCGGGTTGAAGAGGTTCGGCCGATGATCTGGGCTCTCGTACAGGCCATCGTGATGACGCGTGATCGCCGCCACCGGATCTACCTCGTCGGGGTGTCCCAGCCATGCGAGGTTTTCGCCCCAAAGCGCAGGCTGATCGTCGACGTCATACCCGGCAGCCTCCATCCGGTCGCCGGGATCGCTCGGCCCCTCTTCAGGGTCGAGGACGATGCCGTCATGATCCAAGGTGTCCGTCTCCAGCATCCAGCTGCCATGATCCGCGGCGGCCTCCTGGATGGCGGCATTCGGCGCGAGCGGCTGTACCGGCGTACCGGGGATCGTTCCGTCTTCGAGGCCCTGGTTCAAGCCAACGCCCTGCCGCGCGGCCTCGCCTTCAGGGTCGAGCCGGGCGGCGTTCACGAGTTCGAGGAAGAGTTGCTCGTTCGTGGTCAGCATGTCGGATCCGATCACATTTCGTCGCTCGGTGTGTCGCGCCAAGCCGGCGCGACGTCGGCCGGTTCACGGCACAACGGTGACAAAGACAGGCCGGTTCCCCAATGCTGGCGACCGCCCTGGCTTGAGGATTGGCGGGGCCGCCGCCGGAACGACGGCGGCCCGCTGTCCTCAGGCCTCGGGCCTTGCCGACAGATCCCCGAGCAGAACGCCGCTGAGCTCGATATCGAGACCGTCTGCGATCGCGCTCGTATCGGTGCCGGTCTCGTAGTCGACGTTGTCGGCGTCGATGCCTGAGAGATCCGAGTCCGGGTCGAGGAAGACCCAGCGCGGCGCGTTCTCCGTTTCCAGCCCGACCGCGAAACGGAGCACGTCGAGCGCGTCGCTCACGCTGACATCGCCGCTTCCGTCGACGTCGCCCGCGATGAAGTTCTCGGGTGCCGCCGGCCCGAAGGACGGGTCGAGCCCCACCGCCATGCGCAGCACGTCGAGCGCGTCGCCCACGCCGATGTCGGCATCGCCCTCCTCGTAGTCCTTCACGGCGTCCACGCGGCCGTCAGGCGTGTTCGAGCCGAGACGGATCTCGTAGTCCCCCGGCTGATCGCCGGTCCGCCCGAGGATCGGCGCGCCACCGGTCGAGAAATTGACGACGGCGCCCTCGAATGCATCGCCACCCTCGTCGGACAGCGCGACATCGATCGTGATACGGGTCTCCCCCTGATCGAGCGTGCCGGCCGAGCCACTGCTTGACGTCTCCGGTGCGGTCTCCTGCGAGGAGGACTCGATGAACTCCTCGTCGTTGGTCAGCAGGAAATCGAGCACCGCGTTGTCGAAGGCGATGGTCCCGGGTTCGAGCCCCGCATCCGCCACGGCGCTGCGCGCATCGTCGACCTCGGCGGTATCGAAGTCGGCGATGCCGGGCACCTCCCCGGGCGCGTCCGGATCGTAAAATCCATCGAGAGACTCGCCGGAATCATAGGTGAAGAGGCTTTCGCCCTCGCTGTCGACGCGCCAGTCGTCACGGTAGTCGCCGTAGAGCTCGTCGAAGGCGAGCGGGCGTTCCAGAACGGTACCATCGGCGCGCGCGATGTCATTGTCGGGGTTGCCGTCGCCATCTCCCAGGAGGCCCTCGACCTCGCCGGCCATGGCTTCGCTGAGCTGCACGCCCATGTCGAGGCGCCCGTCGCGGACGATCACGCTCAGCCTCGCGTCCCCCGCGCCGACGGCGTCATCCTCCCCGGCGAAGACGATCGTGTAGGTGTCGCCATCGCGGAAGATGCGGTCGTTGCCCACGTCGAGCACGCCACCATCGGAGACCGTCTCGGGGGTGCCGTCGATCGAGAGTGGCGAAGCGTCGGTGGAGTCGATCATCACCTC
>JAWLFJ010000198.1:0-4807 GCA_041685625.1 Paracoccaceae bacterium
GGCCTGACACATGAACGCAACCGATCACATGGCCGAGCCGCTCAGAGACTTCTTGCACCGACGGGGGCATCCACACATGAGTCACGCTCAGGATTGGGTGCCGTTTGAAATCGAGTGTGGCCTGTGGGCGTTGCAGCAGTCCACCCAGCGCCGTCATGGCGGCGGGACCGATCCGTGATCGGGGGCGCGCCGTCTCGACATGTGGGTCGACGACGGCGACGGGGCTTGCCGTCAAGCGCCGCTCATCCCGGTGTTCATCGGCGCCCGCCAGTCACAGCTTGGCGCTTGGCGACGGCGGAGACGGGGGCGCAGGGCCGCGGAGCGATGCGCCAGGTCAGCCCGGCTCGGCAGGCGCGCGTCGCTCGGGAATGTCGACCCGCTTGCCGCGCGGGATCTCTCGGCGCCGATCGTACATCGGCAGGTCGCAGGTCTCCGCCGAACGGGTCTCGCCGTCGTGGCACGCCACCTCGAAGACCGTCGCCGCCCCGAGATCGGGATCGTCGAGCCGCATGATCGCCACGCCGCATCGCTGGAACGGGGACCACGCCGTCGAGCATACGCGGCCGGCCGGGACGCCGTCGCGGCACAGGCCGCGGCCGATGCGGGCGACGCCGCCGGCGACGCGCAGGCCCCAGGTCCGCGACCGCCGGTCGGCGCCGGCGAGGGCCGCCCTGCCGATGAAGTCGGGCTTGTCGAACTCCACCATGGCGCCGAGGCCAGCCGCGAACGGGGTGGTCGTCGCGTCGAAGTCCGAGCCGGCGTTGAGCAGCCCCGCCTCGATGCGCCGGGCGCCGCCGATCGCGACGGGCGTCATGCCGTAGGGCGCGCCGGCCTCGAGCAGGCGCTCGCCCACCGCGGGCGCGTCGATGCCGGGGCCGAGATAGACCTCCCAGCCGAGCTCGTTGGTGAAGCCGGAGCGGGTGACGACGACGGGCCGGCCGGCGATGGAGACCTCCGCGGCGTCGAAGTATCGGAAGCGCTCGGGCGCGGCGCCGTCGACCGCGGCCTCGAGGATCCGGAGCGAGTCCGGGCCCTGCACCTGACTGATCCAGACCTCCGGGTCGAAGATCTCCACCGCCATGCCGGCGGCGTGGGCGCGGAGCCAGTCGGTCAGGTCGCCGTCGGCCTGCCCGTACCAGAATCGGTCGGGGGCGAGGCGCACGAGGATGCCGTCGAGGATCATGCCGCCGTCCTCGTAGCAGGCGATCTGATAGCTGCAGCGGCCGACCGGCAGTCGGGCGACGTCGCGCGTGAAGACGCGGTTCAGCAGAGCCTCCGCGTCCGGGCCGCGCACTTCGATCGGGAACTCTCCGGTATGGCGCAGGATCGCCTGGCAGCGGAGCTTCCAATAGGCGTCGTCGGCCGAGCCTTCGGTCATCGACATCGCGGTCAGCCGGCGATTGTAGATCGTGTATCGCGGTCCGTAGGGGATCTCCTGACGGATCAGCGGATGCGGCGCCATCGTGCCCGCGAATTCGTTCGGCTGCGCGTCGTCGGCCGCGAGGGGCAGGACGGCGAAGCGAAGATCGACCTGCGACATGGCTGTCCCCGACCGCGTTCGTGACGGGTCGCCGTTCGCCCGCCTGCGACCCTTCGTTCATGACATAGACGCGCCGCCAACGATACGGTTCCGGCGATGCCGCCGAGCCGGCCGATCCCGTGCCGAGCGGCCTTCGCCGTGTCGCCTCGGACGGGACTGGCCCGCTCGTCGGCGCGGCCACGGAAAGCGGACGGCCGGCGCCTTGGGGAGACGCCGGCCGTCGCTTTCTTCACGCTTGTCGGGCGGAGGTCAGAGGCGGGAGGCCACGACCTCCTCGCCGCGGAGGAGTTCGCGAACGCGGACCTCGCCGGCCTCGAAGGCGCGGCGAAGGACCTCGACCGCCTTCCAGGGTTCGGCGTCGCCGCACATGAATACGTCGAAGGCCCCGTAGCCGATCTCGGGCCAAGTGTGGACCGAGATGTGGCTTTCGGCCAGCACCGCCACGCCGCTCACGCCCTGCGGCGAGAACTTGTGCGTGTGGATGTGCAGGAGCGTCGCCCCGCACTCTTCCACGCAGTCGCGGAACGCCGTCTCGATGCGCGCCTGATCGTCCAGGCCCGTGCCATCCACCACCTCGATGATGAGATGGGTTCCGGCGAAGACCTTGCCGTCGCGGCGGATGAAGTGGTCGTCGCGCGTCTCGTCGAACACGTCGCGGGCGGAGCCCTTGTCGCCGTCGATGACGAAAAAGGCCTCGCGGCCGCTCGTTCGAGCTTCCTCGTGGGTGGCGCCTGTCTCCAGGTCCGTCCCCAGTCGGAAGAGGGAACCGTCGTGCATGACGCTTCCTCCCCTACCAGTGATGAAACCCAGCGGCCCCTTAGCGCCCCCCCTGTCTGCGGTAAGCTGGCTACAGCTCCGCCCCGTCGAGGTTGGGATCGGCGACCCTGTGGAAAAGCCACATACGGGTTCGGAGCGCCGCGATCAAGCGCGGCGTGGAGAAACTTTCGTAACGTCATATGAATGTCGCGCCGTCTCGGGGCGCCTTTTCGGCGCCGCGATCCTGCGGCAAAAGGATCGGATGATCCGTTCAACCCGAAACCCCCGCCCCCTCCTTCGTCGGCTCTTTCTGGCGGCGCCGCTCGCCTTCGTCATGGGGCCGGCGGCGGCGAACCCCTATCTCGACACCTGCCTCGATCCGGCGGCGCCGCCGGCGACGGCGGCCGATCAGTGCCGGCGGGCGGCGGAATGGGGCGGGCTTTCGGCCCGCGAGGCGGCGCAGGCCTGGACCACGGCGGGCGTCGCGCTGTCGGAGCTGGAGCGGGACGGAGATGCGCTGGCGGCGCTCGACAAGGCGGTGGCGGCCGATCCGGGCTATCAGCCGGGCTGGGCGATGCGCGCCATCTCCCGCGCCCGGCGGGGGCTGACGGAGGGCGCGCTCTCGGACTGGGAGGAGGCGCTGCGCCGGGCCCCGCGGGACTGGCGCACGCGGCTGGCGCGGGCGGCGTTCCTGCTGCGCGAGGGGCGGGCGGACGACGCGCTAGCCGATCTCGACCGGGCGGCGGCGATGGAGCCGCGCGCGCCCGACGTCCATTTCAACCGCGGGCTGGCGCTGGCAGAACTCGGCCGGACCGAGGCGGCGCGGGAGGCGTTCGGGCACGCGATCCGGCTCGATCCCGGCGACGCCGAGGCGCATCTGCGACGGGCGCTGACGTGGGCGGAGGACGACCCCGCGGCCGCGCTTTCGGACCTCGACGCGGCGGTGCGGCTGGCGCCCGACTGGGCCGCGGCCTGGGCGACGCGGGGCCGATTGCAGGAGCGGCTGGGCGACGCCGACGCTGCGATGCGGGACTATCGCCGGGCCTTCGAGCTGGGCCTGCAGGCCCCGTGGCTGAACGAGCGGATCGAGGCGCTGGGCGGCTGAGGCGCGCCCGGCGCGCTCAGGAGGCCGCGGCGGCGGGTGGGGCGACGGCGGTCTCCTCGGCTTCGGCGAGGCCGTGCACCTCCGCCGGTTCGGCGAAGTCGCGCAGCGGCTTGAGGCCGAGCGGGATCCAGCGTCCGGGATCGACGGCGGCGATCTCCCGCGTCACCAGTACGCTCCGGCGCATCTGCTTGGCGAGTTCGTCGAGGCGGGCGACCTGGTTCACGGCCGAGCCGATGGCCGAAAAGGTCAGCCGCGTCGGCACGCCGATGTTGCCGAACATCACGTCGCCGATGCTCATGGCGATGGAGAAGGCGAGCTGTTCGGGCACGCAGCCGGCCGGCGCGGCGCCGGAGGCGACGCAGCGGGCGCGGTGCGCGAGGGAGGCGTCCATGGCGCGGGTGGCGGCGCGCACCGCGTCGGGCGCACCGGTCTCGCCGCGGATCGGGAAGATGGCCAGCACGGCGTCGCCGATGAACTCGAGGATCTCGCCGCCCTCGTCGATCACGGGCTGGGCGGTGCAGTCGTAGTAGTCGCGCAGGAGCTGGAGATAGGCCTCGGGCGCCAGCGCGTTGGAGAGCTGGGTGGAGCGGCGCAGATCCGAATACCAGATCACCGCGCGGATCGTCTCGCCGTCGCCGCGGCGCACGTCGCCGCCGAGGGTCTTGGCGGCCGCAGTCTTCCCCAGATAGGCGTTGGCGAGGTTGACCATGACGCGCTTCTGGATCGAGGCGTGGCAGGCGACGGCGAACACCTTCTGCACCCGCGTCAGCGCCTGGAGGTCGCCGTCCGAGAAGCCCCCGGGGCGTGCGGTGGCCCAGGAGGCCATGATGCCGGAGGCGCCGCCCCGGTAGGCGTCCACCTCCGCGATGCGAAAGCTGGTGGCGGTCATCAGGTAGTCGGTGAAGCCGGCCTCCGCGAGTTCGTCGAGGATCGGAAAGTCGCGGAGCGCCTCCGGACCGTCCAGCCGGCGGCGCAGGTGCGTGAGGCGGTTGACGAGGACGTGGTAGAACGGGCTCGCCTCGAAGGCGCCGGTCTGCATGGCGTCGTGGCGGTACTGGAACAGTTCCGCCCCGTCCCCGAGCCGCCAGTAGATCTGCTCCGCCTGGAACAGCGGATGCAGCGTGGGCCAGCTGAGCGCGGCGCGCTGCAGCGGGATGCCGAGGGCGTGCAGCCGGGCGCAGAGCGCGCCGAAGAGCTCCACGATGTCGGGATCGTGGAGGGCTTCGTCGAGCAACCAGCGCTCGATCTCCTCGGTGAGGGGGACGTGTGACATGGCGATGAAGATAGAGGCGGCGGCCGCATGCGCAACTGGCGGTCGGCGTGCGCGTCGCGGTCGCCGGGTCGGAGCGCCGCCGCGGCCGGCGCGACGTCGGCCCTCTCGGACGCGGCGGCGGGGCCGAGCGGGA
>JAWLFJ010000074.1:0-19507 GCA_041685625.1 Paracoccaceae bacterium
GCGTCGCCCTGCTTGATCCGGATCGCGAGGCGCTCGCCCGGCGGGCTCACGTCGAAGCGGTAGGTCTGATCCATGCCGATGAAGGGCGAGACGAACATCGCCTTGCCCTGCCGGTGGCGCCGCATCCCCTCGCCCCGCGCGTCGACCACGTAGGGGATCTGGTCGCCGAAGGTGTTCTTCACCTCGTAGACGAGGCTCTCCAGCCGCCCCGCCGCGTCCTCGCAGAAATAGACGCTGAGCGGGTTGAACACGAAGCCCAGCATCCGCGGCATCGCCAGCAGCCGGATCCGCGCCGGCGCCGGGCGCCCCGCCTCCGCCAGCCGCGCCTCGACCCAGGGGCGGAGCGGCGTGCCGTCGCGCGGCCCGTGATCCCGGTCCCAATGCGCGAACACCCCCCGCCGGTTGACCGAGAGCAGCCTGAGCCCCGCCGCCGTCTCGGCCAGCCGGTCCACGTCCAGCAGGAAGGTGAACATGCGGTAGCGGAAGCGATGCGCGCGCGGCCGCAGCCGCATGTGCATCACGTGCCCCGCATAGACCGCATCCATCGCCGTCACTCCGCCGCCGCCGTCGCCGTCAGCCCGTCCGCCGCGTCCACGTCCCGCGCCCAGGCCGGCCGCGCGCCCAGCGCCGCCGCGACGCGCAGGCCCGAGCGCAGCCCGTCCTCGTGGAACCCGTAACCCAGCCAGGCCCCCGCATGCCAGATCCCGCCGCGACCCTGGATCTGGTCGGTCATCCCCTGAGCCTCGAAGCTGCGCCCCGAATAGAGCGGATGGCCGTAGTCGTACTCGCCATGCACCTTGGCCGGGTCGATCGCCTGCGTCGGGTTCAGCGAGACGAACAGCGGGCATTCCTCCGGCAGCCCCTGCAGCCGGTTCATCCAGTAGCTCACCTGCGCCGGGCGCCCCATGTCGGCCGAGGCGCCCTCGCTGAGGAAGTTCCAGCTCGACCACACCTTGCGCCGCTTCGGCATCAGGCTCGCGTCCGAATGCAGCACCGCGCGGTTGCGCGAATAGGGGAACGCCGCCAGCAGCGCCCGCTCCGCCTCGTCCGCGTCCTCCATCAGGCTCAGCGAGGTCGGCGCGTGCGTCGCCAGCACCACCTGGTCGAACACCCCCTCCGAGCCGTCGTCGAACCGCACCTCGACATGCCCGCCGACGCGCCGCACCGCCTCCGCCCCCACGCCGAGCCGCGCGCGCGGTCCCAGCGCCTGCACCACGCGGCGCACGTATTCGCGCGAGCCGCCGGTCACCGTCCGCCACCGCTGCGCCGGATCGAGCCCCGTCATCAGGTCGTGGTTCTCGAAGAACGCCACGAAGTTCTCCGCCGGGAACTCGAGCATCGAGCGGGTCGAGGTCGACCAGATCGCGCCCCCCATCGGCAGCACGAAGCGGTCGCGGAACGCCGTCGAATAGCCCCGCGCGCCCAGCCACTCGCCCAAGGACATCCCCGTCAGCCCGCCGTCCGAAAGCTCCGAGCGCGCGGTGCGGTTGAACTTCAGGATCTCCAGCAGCATCCGGACGTGCCGCGGGTTCAGCGCGTTGCGCCGCTGCGCGAACAGCCGATCCAGATCGTCGCAGGCGTATTCGTAGCGCCCGCCCATCAGCGAGAACCCGAAGCTCATGTCCGACCAGTGGCTCTCCACCCCCAGATGCTCGAACAGCCCCGTCAGGTTCGGATAGTTCCGCCGGTTGAACACGATGAACCCGGTGTCCACCGCGACCGTCCGCTCCCCGAACGCCACCTCCACCGTGTTGGCGTGCCCGCCGAAGCGCGGCTCCCGCTCGAACAGATGCACCTCATGCCGCTCGGACAGCGCCAGCGCCGCGCCCAGTCCCGAGACACCGGCGCCGATGATCGCGATCTTCACCTGTCGTAGCTCCTCGTTCCCGCCCCCACGCCGGGGGGCCTCAGCTCTTGATGTCGGACGGTTCCCTCAGGCGGCTTCGCCGTCCTTGCGGGCCTTGAGATCGGAATAGGCCTCGAGCGCGCGCTCCCGGCCCCGCTTGAGGTCCACCATCGGCGCCGGATACGGGTCCGACGGCGTCATCCCCCAGGACCGCGGGATCGCCTCGAAGAAGGCGAGCGCGTCGGCCCCCGGATCGTCGTTCAGCTCCGCGACCCAGCGCGTGCGATAGCGCCCCTTCGGATCGAACTTCTTCCCCTGCGTCTCCGGATTGAAGATCCGGAAGAACGGCGAGGCGTCGGGTCCGGAGCCCGCCGCCCACTGCCATCCCATCGCGTTCGACGCCGGATCCCAGTCCACCAGCGTCTCCCGGAACCACGCCTCGCCGACGCGCCAATGCGTCATCAGATGCTTCGTCAGATACGACGCCGTCAGCATCCGCATCCGGTTGTGCATCCGGCCCGTCGTGTAGAGTTCGCGCATCGCCGCGTCCACCACCGGCTGACCGGTGCGCCCGCGCCGCCAGCGCTCGGCGTCGTCGTTGTCCTCGCGCCAGGGAAAGGCGTCCCACTCGCTCCGCCAGTTCTCCGTCTCGATCGTCGGCGTGTGATGGAGCAGGTGATAGGCGAACTCCCGCCACACGATCTCCTGCAGGAACCCCGTCACCGCCTCGCCCTTCGGGCCGGAGCGCATCGGCGCCGCCGCCGCCCAGACCTGCCGGGCAGAGATCTCGCCCACCGCCAGATGGTCCGAGAGCCCCGAGGTCGCGTCCAGGTCCAGCCGGTCCCGCGCCTCCGGATAGCGCCCGACGTCCTCCGCGAGGAACGCCTCCAGCCGTTCCCGCGCCGCCTCCTCCCCGGCCTCGACGTATCGCGCCACCACCTCGCCGCCGCGGTCCATGTCCGCGCCCAGCGCCAGATCCTCGCGCGTCAGGCTCTCCGGCCAGGCCTCCGGCAGCGTCAGCGAGGGCGCGTCGATCGGCGCCGCCGGCTCGCGCCCCTCCACCGCCCGCCAATAGGGCGTGTAGACCTTGTAGAAGCCGCCCGAGCCGGTCTCGACGGTCCACGGCTCGAACAGCAGGCTCCCGTTGAAGCTCCGCGCCTCGATCCCGTCCGCCTTCAGCGCGGCCTTCACCCGCTCGTCCCGCGCCCGTGCCGCGCGGTCGTGCAGCCGCGACCAGACCACCGCCCTGGCCCCGGTCTCCGCGATCAGCGCCCGCAGAACCTCCAGCGCGTCGCCTCGCCGCAGCGTCAGCTGAGCGTGGTGCCGGTGCAGCCCCGCCTCCAGCCGCTCCAGCGCCCGGCCGAGCCGCCAGCGATGCGCCGCACCGAGCGCCTCCGTCTCCGGATCGAGAACGAACACCGGGATCACGGGCCCCTTCGCCGCCGCCTCCGCCAAGGCCGGATGATCGGCGAGGCGCAGGTCGCGGCGGAACCAGACGATCGTCGGCGCGTTGTCGGGCGGAACTGTCATCGCGACTTCTACGGGTCTCCGTCGGCTGCGGTTCACGTGCCCGGTACGGGCGCGCGTCCGGCCACCAGCAAGATCGCCCGCACGCCCGCGTCGTCCACGCGCCCCACCGTCGCGCCCCCCTCCCCTCAGTCCGCATCGGAGACCCCGCCATGCCAAGCCCCGAGGAGCGCCTCGCCGATCTCGGCCTGACCCTGCCGGCCCCGGCCGCCGCCCCGCCGGGGGTCCATCTGCCCTTCACCTTCGTCAACCGTCGCGGCCGACGGGTCCTGATCTCCGGCCACCCCGCCCAGAACGCGAAGGGCAGGATCGTCGGTCCCTACGGCAAGCTCGGCGAGGCGCTGAGCGTCGAGGAGGGCTACGCCGCCGCCGGCGAGATCGCGCTCTCCGTCCTCGCCAACCTCAAGGCCGAGATCGGGGACCTCTCCCGCGTCGCCGGCTGGACCCGCGTGTTCGGCATGGTCGATTCCGCGCCGGGCTTCAGCGACCAGCATCTCGTGGTGAACGGCTTCAGCGACATGATCCTCGAGGCCTTCGGCGCCGAGATCGGCCGCCACGCCCGCTCCGCGATCGGCGTCGCCGGCCTGCCGATGGGCTTCGCCCTGGAGATCGAGGGCGAACTCGAACTGACCGAGGGCTGAGGGCGCGCCGCGGTCAAGCTTTCTTGACGCGGACCTGCGAGCCTGCCGGGCGCGGAGAGCCTCCGCCCCGCCCGCCCGTCCCTCGCGACCCGAAGCTCTCGTCGGCGCCCTGTCGGCACGAAAGCCCGACGCGGTCGGCGTCGAAGCCCGACCGAAAGCGCATCGAAGGCCGACGCAAGGCGCATCAAAGGCCGACCGGGGGCCGACACGGGTCAGACGAAAGGCCGACATCGTCGGTACCGCGGCCGCACGGCGTCCGCACGAATGCGGGACGCTCAACCGCCCTCCAGCGCCCGCCGCTTCACCTCGCGGCGCATGATCTTGCCCGTCGCCGTCAGCGGCAGATCGCCCACGAACGCCACCCGCCGCGGCGCCGAATGCGCCCCGACCCGCTCGCGCACCCGGCCCTTCAGCGCCTCCGCCAAGGCCTCCCGGTCGCCCTCGAAGCCGGGCGAGAGCACGCAGAACGCCGTCACCGCCTCGCCCCGCACCGCGTCCGGCAGCCCAACCACCGCGGCCAGTCCCACCGCCGGATCCCGGCTCAGGCAGTCCTCGATCTCCGACGGCCCGATGCGATACCCCGAAGACGTGATCACGTCGTCGGACCGGCTCGAGAAGAAGAACGCTCCGTCCTCCTCCCTCCGTCCCTCGTCCCCGGTCCGAAGCCACCGCCGGCCGTCCGGCCCCGTCACGAACCGCTCCGCCGTCTTCTCCGGCCTGCCCCGATATTCGAGGAACAGCGACGGGTTCGGCGCCTCCACCGCGATCTCCCCCACCGCCCCGTCCGGCAGCGCCGCGCCCTCCGGATCGATCACCGCCACCTCGAATCCCGGCACGGCCCGCCCCGTGCTCCCCGGCCGCGGCGGAAACACCGTGGAGGAGTTGCCGAGCACCAGATTGCATTCCGTCTGCCCGTAGAATTCGTTGATCGTGACCCCGAGCGCCCCGATCCCCCATTCCAGCAGGGACCCGCCGAGCGCCTCTCCGCCCGATCCGACGGACCGCAGCGCGGGCTTCACCCTTCCTTCATGCTGCCGGAGCATCTTCAGCGCGGTCGGCGGCATGAAGGCGTTGCGCACGCCCTCCCGCGCCAGCAGGTCCCAGGCCGCCTCCGGATCGAACTTCGGCGCCCGATGCGCCAGCACCGGCATGCCGAGGAAGAGCGACGGCAGCAGCGCGTCCATCAGCCCGCCGAGCCACGCCCAGTCCGCCGGCGTCCACATCAGGTCCCCCGGCTGCGGCGCGAAGTCGTGATGCGTCTCGAACCCGGGCATGTGCCCGATCAGCACCCGATGCGCGTGCAGCGCCCCCTTCGGCGGCCCGGTGGTCCCCGAAGTGTAGGAAAGAAAGGCCGGATCCTCCGCCAGCGTCTCCGCGCACCCGGCCTCGTCCTTCGCCTTGGCCAGCTCCTGCCAGAACCCCCAGGCCCCGTCCGAGGGGCGGTCGGTGCTCCACAGCGTCTCCAACGCCGGAAGATCGTCCCGGATCGCCAGCAGCTTCGGCAGATTCGCCGCATCCGTCACGCAGGCCTTCGCCCCGGAATCGCCCAGCCGGAACCTCAGCCCGTCCTCGCCGAACAGCGTGAACAGCGGCGCCGTCACCGCCCCCAGCCGCCAGCACGCCAGATGCGTCAGCAACGCCTCCGGCGTCTGCGGCAGCAGCAGCCCGCAGCGGTCGCCGCGGCCGAGCCCCCGCGCCGCCAGCGCGTTCGCCAGCCGGCCGGAGGCCCGCCAGAGCTCGCCGTGGGTCCAGACCCGACGCTCCCCGTCGAGGCGCAGGAAGATCAGCGCCGGCCGGTCCGGCTCGGCCGCCGCCCAGTCGCCGCAGCAGGCCCGGGCGAGGTTGAACCGCTCCGGCCGCGGCCAGCGGAACCGCGCCCGGATCGCGTCCCAGTCCCCGCCCGGCGCGACCAGGGGACGGCCCATCAGGTCTCCGGGCGGCTCTCGGCGAAGGCGGGCAGGGCGTCAGCCCGCGTCGCGAGCGCCTTCAGCTTCGGATAACCCGCGTCGAGCAGATACGGGTTCGTCGCCTTCAGGAAGTCGTGCGCCACCACGAAGGAGACGTCGCCCGCCCCGGGCGCCTCGCCACCGAGCCAGCCGTCCTCCGGCGCATGCGCCTCCATCGCCGCGAGACCGCCGGTGATCTGCCCCTCCAGCCGCTCGCGCCACTCCGGCCACTGATACTGCTCCGGCCGGCGGTTCTTCTCGTAGACCAGCGCCACGCCCTTCTCGACGACCGAGTTGCCGAAGGCCATCTCCTGCATCGCCTCGCGCCGCGCCTCGCCGGAGGGCGGCAGCACGCGCCGCCCCTCCGGCGCGGTCTCCTCCAGCCAGTCGAGGATCGCGGCCGTCTCGATCAGGTGCGCGCCGTCCTCGGTCACCAGAACCGGAACGCGGCCCACCGGGTTCAGCCCCTTCAGCGTCTCGAAGTCCTCGCCCATCACGGTGATCTTGCGGCGCTCCACCTCGCGGCCTTGAAGCGCGCACCAGACGGCGACGCGGCGCGCGAACGGCGACAGGCTGCGCCCGTACAGAATCAGCGGCATCGGTTCCTCCCCTTCGGATCGCGCGCAATGTCGCGGCCGCCACGCCCGGGCGCAAGCCGCCCCCTTTTCCGCACGCCCGGCTCGTGCTCCACTGATCCGACCGCTTCCCGGGAGGATCAGCCATGCTCGACAAGGCCGCCGCCGCCAGCCCCGGCCCCGCCCGCGCCCGCCTCGCCACGCACGAGGTGTTCAACCAGCCCCAGCCGCGCGAGACGCTCGATCTCTGGCAGGCCGACGCCCCCCTCCGCGCCGCGGTGGCCGAGGCCGCGCCGGGCGACGCCGAGGCCCTCGCCGCCTTCGCCGCCGAGATCGGCGGCCCCGAGGCGCAGGCCGACGCCCTCGCCGCGCAGAAGGTCCCGCCGGAACTCAAGGCCTTCGACCGCTTCGGCCGCCGCCTCGACGAGGTCGCCTTCCACCCCGGCTACCACGCCATGATGCGTCGCGGCGCGGAGGCCGGCTACGCCGCGCGCGCCTTCGAGGACGCCCCCGGCGGGCACGCCGCCCATGCCGCGACGGTCTATCTGCTCGGCCAGATCGAGCCCGGCGTCTGCTGCCCGCTGACCATGACCTACGCCGCCGTCCCGGCCCTCCGTCCCGAGCCCGAGCTCGCCGCCTTCTGGCGTCCGAAGCTGCTCGCCCGCGCCTACGACGGCGACGCCAAGCCCGCCGCGGACAAGACCTCCGCCACCTTCGGCATGGCGATGACCGAGAAGCAGGGCGGCTCCGACGTCCGCGCCAACACGACGAGGGCCGAGCCCGACGGCGACGCCTACCGCCTGACGGGGCACAAGTGGTTCTGCTCCGCCCCGATGTCGGACGCCTTCCTGACGCTCGCCTATCTGCCCGAAGGCCTGACCTGCTTCCTCGTCCCTCGCTGGACCCCGGACGGGGAGCGAAATCCGATCGAGCTGCAGCGCCTGAAGGACAAGATGGGCGACAAGGCCAACGCCTCGTCCGAGATCGAATACCGCCGCGCCTGGGCGCAGCGCGTCGGGGAGCCCGGCCGCGGCGTCCCCGCGATCCTCGAGATGGTCCACCACACCCGGCTCGACGCCGCGATGGCCCCTGTCGGCTTCATGCGCCGGGCCCTCGACGAGGCGGCGTGGTGGACGCGGAGCCGCTCCGCCTTCCAGAAGCGCCTCGCCGATCAGCCGCTGATGCAGGCGGTGCTGGGCGACCTCGCGCTCGACTGGATCGGCGCCCTCGCGGGGACGATGCGCGTCGCCCGCGCCTTCGACGGGGCCTCCGACGAGGACCGCGCCTTCGCCCGCCTCACGGTCGCGCTGATGAAGTACTGGAACAACAAGCGCGCTCCGGCGCTCTGCTACGAGGCGATGGAGTGCCTCGGCGGCGCCGGCTACGTCGAGGAGAGTCCGATGCCGATGCTCTACCGCCAGGCCCCGCTGAACTCGATCTGGGAGGGCTCGGGCAACGTCATCTGCCTCGACGTCCTGCGGACCCTCGCCAAGGCCCCGGAGGCCGGCGAGGCGCTGGCGGCCGAACTCTCCCTCCGCCGCGGCGAGGATGCGCGCTACGACGCCGCGCTCGACGCCGCCCTGGCGCTGGCGCACCGGCCGGCCGAAGCCCGCGCCCGGGAGCTGACGGAGCGTCTTGCCCTGCTCCTCCAGGCGTCGGAGCTGATGCGGACGGGCTCTCCCGCCGCCGGGGACTTCCTCGCCACCCGCCTCGGCGGCGACTGGGGCCGCACCGCCGGAACCCTGCCGGAGGGGACCGACGCCGCCGCGCTGGCGGAGATGATCTGAGGGGTCAGTAGAGCTGGCGCTCGAAGCGCTCCAGCATCTCCGCCTCGGTGATCTCCGGCACCGGCATCGCCGCGTGGTCCTTGATGATGTCGTAGAGGCCGGCGACGGGCCGCTCCTGCGGCCAGGTCTCCGGCCGCCAGAGATGCGAGCGCATCATCGCCTTCGAGCAATGGGTGAAGACCTCCTCCGTCTCCACCCTCAGCACCGTGATCGGCAGCCGCCCGCGCGTCTCGAACCGCGCCCTCATCGCCTCGTCGTCGTGGATCTCCGCCGGACCGTTGATGCGCAGCGTCTCGCGCACGTTCGGGATCATGAAGATCGTGCCGACGCGCGGATGCGCCAGCACGTTCGTCAGCCCGTCGATCCGCGCGTTGCCCGGCCAGTCGGGGATCAGGATCGCCCGCTCCCCGTCAGCCTGCACGAAGCCCGGCGCGTCGCCCTTCGGCGAGACGTCGACGCGCACGCCGTCCGTCGTCGCCAGCAGCATGAACGGCGAGGCCGCGAGGAAGTCGAGGCAGTGCCGGTCCAGCCGGTCGATCACCTTCTTCGCGGCCCGCTCGTTGACCGGGCCGTAAAGGGCGCGGAGCGTCTCGGCGTCTCGGATCATCGCGGGGCCTCCCTGTCGCGGACCGGCCCCCAGCCTAGCGCCTCCGCCCCGCCGCGTCAGCCCTCGGCCGGCTGCACGGCGGCGACGCCGACCCGCGCCGGCCGCAGCAGCCGGCCGGAGATGGTGAAGCCCTTCTCCATCACCTGGATCACGGTGCCGGGCTTGGCGTCCGCCACCGGCGCCTCGAACATCGCCTCGTGCAGCTTGGGGTCGAACTTGGCGCCGAGTTCCGGGGACACCGGCTCGATCGCGTGCTTCTGGAAGGCCGAGAGCAGCTCGCGATGCGTCAGCTCCACGCCCTCCACCAAGGGACCGGCGGCCTCGCGGACGGCCTCGTCCGTCGCCTCGAGGGCGCGGCCGAGGTTGTCGTGCACCGCGAGCAGATCCCGCGCCAGCTTGGTTCCGGCATAGGCCTGCGCGTCCTTCACGTCGCGCTCGGCCCGTTTGCGCAGGTTCTCCATCTCGGCGTAGACGCGCAGGATCCGGTCCTTCAGCTCGTCGCGCTCGGCCTCCAGCGCGGCGATGCGCGTCTCCGGGTCCTCCTCGTCCGGCGCCTCGGGCGCCGCGGCGGCATCGGCCTGAGTCGCGGCATCGGCCTCGGTCTCGGGGCGCGCGGCGTCGCCGTCGGCGGCGTCGGGTCGGGTCTGCTCGGTCATGCGGTTCAACTTCCCTCGCGCAGCGTTGCGCCGCGCTGCCGGTCGGACACCAGCCGCCCCATGAGGCGGGCCGTATAGTCCACGATCGGCACGACGCGGCCGTAGTTCAGGCGCGTGGGGCCGATGACCCCGAGCGCGCCGATGATTCGACGATCCGCATCCATATAAGGAGCGATCACCAGAGAGGAACCCGAGAGCGAAAAGAGCTTGTTCTCCGAACCGATGAAGATGCGGACCCCTTCGCCGGTCTGGGCCAGCTCCAGCAGGTCGAGCAGGTCCTTCTTGCGCTCGAGGTCGTCGAACAGCATCCGGATCCGCTCCAGCGCCTCCTCCCCCTCCACGTCCTCCAGAAGGTTCGAGCGTCCGCGGATCACCAGCCGGTCGAGCCCGCCGGCGTCGGCCGCGCCCGCCCCGGCGTCTCCGGCCCAGACCGCGAAGCCCTGCTCGACCAGCGATGCGGCGAGCGTGTCGAGCTCCGCGCGCCGCTGCGCGACGGCGTCGCCGATCGCCTCCGCGGCCTCGCTCAGCGTGCGCCCGCGCAGCGTCGCGTTCAGGAAGTTCGCCGCCGCCTGCATGGCCGAAGGGGTGACGCCGGGCGGGGGCGAGAACATCCGGTTCTCCACCGTCCCGTCCTCCGTCACCAGCACCACGAGCGCCATGCCCGGAGAGACGGTGACGAACTCGATGTGGCGGATCGGGGCCTCGGCCTTCGGGGCCAGCACCAGCGAGGCGGTGCGCGTCAGGCCCGACAGCATCGCGCCCGCCTGCGCCACCATCTGAGGCACGCCCGACTTCGCCTCGCCGATCGATCGCTCGATCGCGCCGCGTTCCTCCGCCGGCACGTCGCCGATCTCCAGCAGCCCGTCGACGAACATCCTGAGGCCGGTCTGCGTCGGGACCCGCCCCGCCGAGACGTGGGGCGAGCCCAGGAGGCCGAGCTCCTCCAGATCCTGCATCACGTTGCGCACCGTGGCGGCCGAGAGCTTCTTGTCGAGCGCCCGGCTCAGCGTGCGCGAGCCGACGGGATCGCCGGTCTCGAGATAGGTCTCGACGAGCTGGCGGAAGATCTCTCGACTGCGCTCGTTCAGGTCTCCAAGGGTCGCGGGCTGATGCGTCATCTCTGTCGGGGCCTCCGGAACGGCGGGGGCCCGGCCGGCGCCGGCGCCGCCTCCGTCGTTTCCTAGGTATGGTGCGCCCGTGAAACCGTCAATCGCGCCGCCGCGCTTGCCCCGCCGCGCCGGGGTGCGTATCCCGCCCCCGATGCCAAAGGCCCCTCGCAGGAGACCCCCATGCGCCCCTCCGGCCGCGACCGCGACCAGCTCCGCCCGCTCGAGATCGAGATCGGCGCCACCAAGCACGCCGAGGGCTCCTGCATGATCCGCATGGGCGACACGCACGTCCTCTGCACCGCCTCGATCGAGGAGCGCACGCCTCCCTGGATGCGCAATTCCGGCCTCGGCTGGGTGACGGCGGAATACGGGATGCTGCCCCGCGCCACCCACACCCGCGGCCGGCGGGAGGCGGCCTCCGGCAAGCAGTCCGGCCGCACGCAGGAGATCCAGCGCCTGATCGGCCGCTCGCTGCGCGCCGGCACGGACCGCGTCGTGCTCGGCGAGCGTCAGATCACCGTCGACTGCGACGTGATCCAGGCCGACGGCGGCACCCGCTGCGCCGCCATCACCGGCGGCTGGGTCGCGCTGCGCCTCGCCGCGCAGAAGCTGGTCGACGCCGGCGTCCTGAAGGAGAACCCCATCGCCGTGCCGGTCGCCGCCGTCTCGGCGGGCATCCACGGCGGCAAGGTGGTGCTCGATCTCGACTACGCCGAGGACTCCGAGGCCGGGACCGACGCCAACGTGGTGATGACCGGCGAGGGCCGCCTCGTCGAGGTGCAGGCCAGCGCCGAGGGCGCGACCTTCGCGCGCGAGGAACTCGATTCCATCCTCGAACTCGCCGCCGTGGGCGTCGAGCGCCTCGTCGCCGCCCAGCGCGAGGCGACCGGCGCATGAAGGCCCTCGGCGGCCGGCTGGTCGTCGCCAGCCACAACGAGGGCAAGGTGCGGGAGATCCGCGATCTCCTCGCCCCCTACGGCCTCGAGACGGTCTCGGCGGCCGAACTCGGCCTGCCCGTGCCGGAGGAGACCGAGGAGAGCTTCGAGGGCAACGCCGCCCTCAAGGCCCGCGCCGCCGCGGAGGCGTCCGGCCTGCCGGCGCTGGCGGACGACAGCGGCCTCGCCATCGACGCCCTCGGCGGGCGCCCCGGCGTGCACACCGCCGACTGGGCCGAGACGCCCTCGGGCCGCGACTTCGCCCTCGCCATGGAGAAGGCCCACGACGCTCTGGCCGAGGCCGGCGCCGCCGAGCCCTGGGCCGCCCGTTTCGTCTGCGTGCTCTGCCTCGCCCGCCCCGACGGCACGGTGGCGACCTTCCGCGGCGAGGCGCCGGGCCGCTGCGTCTGGCCGCCCCGCGGCGAGCGCGGCCACGGCTACGACCCGATGTTCGTCCCCGACGCGGGCGAGGACGACCTGACCTTCGCCGAGATGGACCCCGACGCCAAGAACGCCATCTCGCACCGGGCGGAGGCCTTCGCGAAGCTCCGCGCCGCCCTGGAGACCGCCGCATGACCTCGCGTCGACTGATCGCCTCCGGCTCGCCCTTCGAGGAGCGCTTCGCCTATTCCCGCGCCCTCGTCGCCGGCGACTGGTGCTTCGTGGCCGGGACCACGGGCTACGACTACGCCACCATGACCATGCCGGAGGATCCCGAGGCGCAGGCCCGCAACATCTTCGCCACCATCGGCGGCGCGCTGCGCGAGGCCGGCTTCGCGATGGAGGACGTGGTCCGGATCCGCGCCTACGTCACCGATCCCGCGCATTGGGAGGCCGCGGCCCCCGCGGTGCGCGAGGCGCTCGGCGCGATCCGGCCGCCCAACACCGCCGTCGTGACCGCGCTGATGACGCCCGAGATGAAGATCGAGATCGAGGTCACGGCCTATCGGGGGGCCTGAGGCGCGATGTCCGTCCCCCGAGGCTTCCGCTTCACCCGGCGCTGGTGGCTGCCGCTCACGGCCCTCTTCGCGGGGCTGTTCGTCCACTTCGTCGTCTACGGCTGGCTCGTCTCGGGCTTCGTCGGCGGCCTCGGCCTGCTCTGGGTGTTCGCCGCCAAACTGGGTCACGTGCCGTTCGACGACTGAACCCGCCCCCCGGACGCGGGCGCGCCATGCCGCCCGGCCGTGATCGGCCGCCCGGCTGGACAGCGCCGCCGCGCCGGTGCAGGGAACCCCGCATGACCGCCCCCGCCCCCCTCCGCACGGCCGAAGCCGAGCCCGACTGGCGCGCCGGCGGCTTCGGCGTCTACGTCCACTGGCCGTTCTGCCTCGCGAAGTGCCCCTACTGCGACTTCAACTCCCACGTCTCGCGCGACGTGGACCAGACCGCCTGGCGCGCCGCCCTGCTGGCGGAGATGCGCGCGACCCGCGACCTCTCCGGACCGCGCCCTGCCGGCTCGCTCTTCTTCGGCGGCGGCACGCCTTCGCTGATGCCGCCCGCGACCGTCGCCGCGCTGATCGAGGAGGCCGACCGTCTCTGGGGCCTCGAGCCGGACGCCGAGATCACGCTGGAGGCCAACCCCACCTCGGTCGAGGCCGACCGCTTCCGCGCCTACGCCGCCGCCGGGGTCAACCGCGTCTCGATGGGCGTGCAGGCGCTGAACGACCCCGATCTCCGCGCCCTCGGCCGGATGCACTCGGCGGCCGAGGCCCGCGCCGCCTTCGACGTCGCCCGCGCCGCCTTCGCCCGCGTCAGCTTCGATCTCATCTACGCCCGCCAGGACCAGACCCCGGCGGCCTGGGAGGCCGAGCTCCGCGAGGCCCTCGCGATGGCGGTCGACCACCTCTCGCTCTACCAGCTGACGGTCGAGCCCGGCACCCGCTTCGCCGAACTCCACGCCCGCGGCCGCCTCCGCGGCCTGCCGCCCGACGACCGCTTGGCCGAGATGTACGCCCTCACCGAGGCGCTGACGGCCGAGGCCGGGATGCCCGCCTACGAGATCTCCAACCACGCCCGCCCGGGCGCGGAGAGCCGGCACAACCTCGTCTACTGGCGCTCCGGCGACTTCGCCGGCGTCGGCCCCGGCGCGCACGGCCGCCTCACCGTCGACGGCCGCCGCCTCGCCACCGAGACCGAGCGCGCGCCCGGCCCCTGGCTCGCCGCCGCCGGCGCCCCGGAGGCGATCCGGACCGAGGCCCTCGGCGACGACGACCGCGCCGCCGAGCACCTGATCATGGCCCTACGCCTCGCCGAGGGCGCCGATCTCGACCGGCACGCCCGCCTCGCCGGCGCCCCGATCGACCCCGCCCGCCTCGCGCCGCTGGAGGCCGACGGGCTCCTCCGCCGCGACGGCCCCCGCCTGATCGCCACCGAGGCGGGCCGCCCGCTGCTCGACGCGCTCCTGCGCGAACTGCTCTCCTGAGCGAGATTTCGGGTCGGCGCCATTTCCGAAGCCCGATCGACGCGCTACATCACGCCGCATGCGTTTGCTCTGGCTCACCGGCGGTCTGACCAGCCTCGTCCTCGGCCTCGTCGGGGCGGTGCTGCCGTTGCTCCCCACCGTGCCGTTCATGCTGCTGGCGGCGTTCTGCTTCGCCCGTTCGTCGGACCGGCTGCACGACTGGCTGATGGACCATCCCCGCCTCGGCCCGCCGATCCACGACTGGCGCCGGCACCGCGCCATCGGCCGGCGCGGCAAGCGCCTCGCCACCTGGTCGGTGGCGGCGGCCTTCTCGCTCTCGGTCTGGTTCGGCGCGCCGGCCTGGGCGCTCGGGCTTCAGGCCGTGGCGCTCTCGGGCGTGATGATCTTCATCTGGACCCGGCCGGACGGGCCGGAGCGCGACGACGCGGCCGGGCCCCAGGGCGCCTGAGGCCGGCCGCGTGCGCGTCGCGGCGGTGGCTCAGCCGCGAACCGCGCTCTTGAAGGTGGTCGAAAACTTGAAGCGCGGCGCCATGTGCGCCTCCGACATCTTCTTCTCCCCCGTCTGCGGATTGCGGACCTCGCGGGCCGCACGCTCCGCCGCGTCCAGCTTGCCGATGCCGGGCAGCGTCACCGCCTTGCCCTGCTTCACCGCGCTCTCCGCCACGTCCGCGAGGGCGCCGAGCACCGCCGAGACGCTCGTCTTGCTCTCGCCGCTCGCTTCGGCGAGGGCGGTCACCAATTCATCCTTCTTCACGCAGTACCTCCGCTGTTGCGCCGTGAAACGCTGGTTTTTGCCGGCCTCCTCACAAGACCGTGGACCGTCGAGATGTCAACCCGCGGCCGCCCGATCCGCCGCATCCCGCGTGGGATCGGCGGCGAGGAGGCGCGCCCGCAACTCATAGACGAGCTCCAGCGCCTCGCGCGGGCTGAGCGCGTCGGGGTCCACCTCGGCCAGCCGCGTCTCCACCGCCGAAGGCGCCGCGGGCGGCGCCGGGGCCGGAACCGCCGCGGCCGAGAACAGCGGCAGATCGTCGATCAGCGCCGCCGTCCGCGCGCCGCCGCCGGCGCGCCGGTCGCCCTCCTCCAGCGCGTCGAGCACCTCGCGCGCCCGGGCCGTCACCGCCGGCGGCAGTCCCGCCAGCTTCGCCACCTGCACCCCGTAGGATCGGTCGGCCGCGCCCGGCCGCACCTCGTGCAGGAACACCACGTCGCCCTCCCACTCGCGCACCGCCATCGTCGCGTTGCGCAGGCCCGAGAGCCGCTCGGAGAGCGCCGTGAGTTCGTGGTAATGCGTCGCGAAGAGGGTGCGGCAGCGGTTGACGTCGTGCAGATGCTCCAGCGTCGCCCAGGCGATCGAGAGCCCGTCATAGGTCGCCGTGCCGCGCCCGATCTCGTCGAGGATCACCAGCGCGCCCGGCCCGGCCCGGTTCAGGATCGCCGCGGTCTCCACCATCTCCACCATGAAGGTGGAGCGCCCGCGCGCGAGGTCGTCCGCGGCGCCGACCCGGCTGAAGAGCGCATCCACCAGCCCGATCCGCGCCCGCGCCGCCGGCACGAAGGCGCCCGCCTGCGCCAGCACCGCGATCAGCGCGTTCTGGCGCAGGAAGGTGGACTTGCCGGCCATGTTCGGCCCGGTCAGCAGCCAGACCGGTTGCGCCCCCGCGCCGTCCGCGCTCAGGTCGCAGTCGTTCGGCACGAAGCGCGCCGCGCCCTGCCGGCGCAAGGCGCGCTCCACCACCGGATGCCGCCCGCCCTCGACCGCGAAGGCGCGGGAGGCGTCGATCTCCGGGCGCGTCCAGTCGCCCTCCACGGCGATCTCGGCGAAGCCCGCCGCGACGTCGATCTCCGCCAGCGCCCGCGCCGCCGCGGCGACGGCCGGCGCCGCCTCCAGCACCGTCTCGCGCAGCGTCTCGAAGATGCGCCGCTCCAGCTCCAGCGCGCGCCCGCCCGCGTTCAGGATCCGCGCCTCGAGATCCGAGAGCTCGACCGTCGTGAAGCGCAGCGCGTTGGCGAGCGTCTGGCGATGGATGAAGCGCTCGGAGAGCGGCGGCGAAAGCAGCGCCTCGCCCTGCGCGGCCGAGACCTCGATGAAGTAGCCCAGCACGTTGTTGTGCTTGATCTTCAGCGCCGAAACCCCGGCCTCGGCCGCGTAGTCCGCCTGCATCCCCGCGATCACGCCGCGCCCCTCGTCGCGCAGCCGCCGCGCGGCGTCGAGATCGTCGTCGTGCCCGGGCGCCACCGCGCCCCCGTCGCGAAGCTGCGCCGGCGGCTCGGCCACCAGCGCGGCATCGAGCAGCGCCGTCAGCGCCTCCCGCCCGCTCAGCGCCGCCGCCGCCTCGGCCAGCGCCGCGGCGGGCGCCCCCGCCAGCGTCTCCGCCAGCCGCGCCGCCTCCGCCAGCCCGTCGCGCACCGCCGCGAGGTCGCGCGGCCCGCCCCGGCCGACCGCGAGGCGCGAGAGCGCGCGCTCCATGTCCGGCGCCCGGCGCAGCGCCTCGCGGCAGGCGGCGGCGCGGCGACGATCCGCGACGAAGGCCGCCACCGCCTCGTGCCGCGCCGCGATCTCCGCCCGGTCGGTCGAGGGCGCCGACAGCCGCGCCTCCAGCAGCCGCGCCCCGCCGGCCGAGACGGTGCGGTCCGCCGCGCCGAGCAGCGAGGTCTCCCGCGTGCCGTCGGCGCCGCGCGTCAGCTCCAGATTGCGCCGCGTGCCCGCGTCGATCGCCATGGTCCCGCCCACGGCCTCCGGGACCGGCGGCCTGACCAGCGGCAGGGCGCCCTTCTGCGTCAGTTCCAGGTAGGCCGCGACGGCGCCCATCGCCGCCACCTGCACGCGGCTGAACCCGCCATAGGCGTCGAGCGCGGCGATCCCGAACAGACGCTCCAGCCGCGCCCGAGCGCCGTCGCTGTCGAACCCGGCCCGCGCAACCGGCGTGGCGGCGGCGCCCGCCTCCGCGATCCGCTCCGCGAGCGCCGCGTCCTCGCCGCCGTCGGCGACCAGCACCTCGGCCGGCTGCAGCCGCGCCAGCAGCGGCCCGAGCGCGGCGCGCGCCACCTCCGCGACGTGGAAATCCCCCGTCGAGGCGTCGAGCCAGGCCAGCGCCCCCTCGCCCCGGATCTCCGCCCAGGCGCAGAGCCAGTTGTGCCGCCGCGCGTCGAGCAGCGCGTCCTCGGTCAGCGTGCCGGGTGTGATCAGCCGCACCACGTCGCGCTTGACGACGGACTTCGCCCCGCGCCGCTTCGCCTCCGCCGGGTCCTCGAGCTGCTCGCAGACCGCGACGCGGAAGCCCTTGCGGATAAGCCGCGCGAGGTAGGTCTCGTGGCTGTGCACCGGCACGCCGCACATCGCGATGTCGCGCCCGAGATGCCTGCCCCGCTTGGTCAGCGCGATGTCGAGGGCCGCCGCCGCCTCCGCCGCGTCCTCGAAGAACAGCTCGTAGAAGTCGCCCATGCGGTAGAACAGCAGGGCGTCCGGGTGGCGCGCCTTGATCTCGAGATACTGCGCCATCATCGGCGTGACCGCGCCCTCGGCCTCGCCGCCGCCGCCTCCGCCCGTCCCGCTCGCCCGCCGCTGGTTCATGTCCCGCGCGATAGCACGCCGCCGCGCCGGCGCGAAAGCGCCCGCCGCCGCCCTCGGGCGAAGCCGGACCGCCCAAGCCGGGCGGACCCGCGCGAACAATACCCGAACAGGCCCCCTTTCAGGCCGCCACTCGCGGCCGCAGCGGCGCCCGCCGATAGCTCGCCGCCTCGGCGACGTGACGGCGCATCACGCCGTCGGCCCCCTCGAGATCCGCCAGCGTCAGCGCCAGCCGCGTGACCCGCGTCAGTCCCCGCGGCGAGAGGTCCAGCCGGTCCGCCACCCGCCCGAGGAGCTCCCGCGCCGCCGGTTCCATCTCCGCGCCGCGCTCCAGCGCGTCGCCCTCGGCCTCGGCGTTCAGCCCGATGGGCTCCCCGAGACGCGCCCAGCGCTCCGCCTGCCGCCGCCGCGCCGCGATCACGCGCGCCCGGATGGTCGCCGTGGGCTCGCCGTGCGGCAGCCGCGCGAGTTCCGAGGCCTGGATCGTGGGCGTCTCCACCTGCAGGTCGATCCGGTCCAGCAACGGCCCGGAGAGGCGCGCCTGGTAGTCCTCGCCGCATTTCGGGGCGCGCCCGCAGGCCCGCCCCGGTTCGGCCAGGTAGCCGCAGCGGCAAGGGTTCATCGCCGCGACCAGCAGCACCCGGCAGGGATAGCGGACATGGGCGTTGGCGCGCGAGACCACCGCCGTCCCGGTCTCGAGCGGCTGGCGGAGGCTCTCCAGCACCTGCCGGGAGAACTCCACCGTCTCGTCGAGGAACAGGACGCCCTGATGCGCGAGGCTGATCCGCCCCGGCCCGGCGCCTCGCCCGCCGCCGATGATCGCGGCGGGCGAGGCGCTGTGATGCGGATCCTCGAACGGCCGCTGACGGGCGAGCCGGCCCTCGGGGATCTCTCCCACCAGCGCCCGCACCATCGAGAGCTCCAGCGCCTCGCGCGGCTCGAGAGGCGGAAGGATTCCGGGAATCCGGCGCGCGATCATCGACTTGCCGACGCCCGGAGGTCCCATCAGCAACAGGTTGTGACCGCCGGCCGCGGCGATCTCGGCCGCGCGGCGGGCCTTCTCCTGCCCCTTCACGTCGGCGAAGTCCTTCACCGGGAGGTCCGGCTCGGCCTCCGCCGGACTCGGCCGCGGCAGGGGGTGACGGCCGGTCATGTGGTTGATGAGCGCGACGAGGCTGTCCGGCGCCGCGATCTCCGCGGCGTCGACCAGCGCCGCCTCCGCGCCCTTCGCGGCCGGGCAGACCAGCGCCCGGCCGGAGGCCGCCGCCGCGAGCGCCGCGTTCAGGACGCCGTTCACCGGAGCCACCGCGCCGTCGAGGCCGAGTTCCCCCAGCGCCAGGGTCCGCGCCGCCTCATCGCGCGGCACCACTTCCATCTCCGCCAGCAGCGCGACGGCGATCGGCAGGTCGAAATGCGATCCCTCCTTGGGCATGCCGGCGGGCGCGAGGTTCACGGTGATGCGCTTGCTCGGCAGGCCGAGCCCGGCCGCGCCTAGCGCGGCGCGCACCCGCTCGCGCGACTCGCCGACGGCCTTGTCCGGCAGCCCGACGATCTGGAAGGCCGGCACGCCCGGCGAAAGGTGGCACTGCACGTCCACCTCCCGCGCCTCGATGCCCTCGAAGGCGACGCTGCAGCAGCGGGCGACCATCCTGGCGCTCCCCTTCCGTTTCGATCCCGGGATGGAGCGGCCGCGAGGGTTAAGTCCGGGTTAACAGGCTGCTGAAAAAGACCGCGCTCGACGGGATCTCGAGACCATGATTCACCACCGGCACGGGAGCGGCGGCGGGGGATGGCGATGCGTGGGACGGACGGAGCGAGCGGGTCGCTGTTCGGCCATGTCGACCTCGAGGAGCGCGTTGCGGAGCGGCATCCGCTTCGCAAGATC
>JAWLFJ010000008.1:0-60562 GCA_041685625.1 Paracoccaceae bacterium
CGCCGATCGTCGCCTGCGGGTGGTCCCTGTCGAGCGCGTCGATCGTCCGCCTCGCCTCGGTCATCTCGATCCTTCCCTCGATCCTCCGGGGAGGGGCGCGCGCCCCGCCTCCGCGCATGCTCGACGATCGGAGGCGAGCCGCGCAACGCCCCCGTGACGCCGCGCGGTCCGCACGGCACCACCCCGCGCCGGGACCCACCCCGCCGGTCCGGATCGTCAGGCCGTCTCGACCGCGGCGCACGATCCGCCACGCCGCAGAGGGCGCGTCGGCGTCTCGCCTTCGCGCCGACCTTCAGGCATAAGAATGCCGGTTTCCGTCGTGGCACGGCGGACGCCTCGAACCGATGCCGACCGAGGGGCAGGACATGGTCGTACGCCGTCATTGGCTCGCCGCGATGGCCGGGCTCCTGATCCTCGGGTTCGCGGTCGCCGCCGCGCCTCCGTCCTCGGCGCAGGAGCGACCGGCGCCGGCCGTGGTCGCGGCCCCGGCGGAGGTGTCGGACCTGCGCCCGGCGTTCCGCTTCACCGGCCGCCTCGTCGCCGACCGGAAGGTCGAGATCCGGGCGCGCGTCCCCGGCTTCCTCGAGGCGATCCGCTTCGAGGAGGGCGCGCGCGTCGGCGCGGGCGATCCGCTCTACGAGGTCGAGGCCGCCCCCTACGAGGCCGTGGTGGAGCAGGTCGAGGGGGAGATCGCCGCCGCCGAGGCCGATCTCGCGCTCGCCGAGATCGAGCGGGAGCGCAAGCGCCTGCTGGTGGAGCGCGGGACGTCCGCGCAGTCGGAACTCGACGTGGCGGAGGCGAACGTCGGCCGGGTCGAGGGCCGGCTCAAGCGGCTGCGCGGCGAGCTGGCGCGCGCCCGGCTGGACGTCGCCTACTGCCGGATCGAGGCGCCCTTCGACGGCGTCGTCGGCCTGACCCGCGCCGATGTCGGCGCGCTGGTCGGGCCCGAGACGGGGGCGCTGACGACGCTGACCCGGCTCGACCCGATCACGGCGGAGTTCCCGATCACCAGCGCCGCCTACTTGCGCTACCGCGCCGCGCGCGAGGGCGCGCCGGCTGAGGACGCCGCCGACGTCTCGCTGATCCTCGCGGACGGGCGCCCCTATGCCCGGTCCGGCCGGCTGGATTTCCTCGACGCCGCCGTCTCGCCCGGGACCGACACGCTCGTCGCGCGGGCGGTGTTCGACAACCCCGACGGCCTGCTGCTCGACGGCGCGCTGGTGACGGTCGAACTGGTGGAGCGCACCGCGCGGCCGGTGCTGAACGTGCCGCAGCAGGCCGTGCAGCGCGATCAGGCCGGCGCCTTCGTGATGGTCGTCGACGCCGAAAGCCGGGCGGAGCTGCGCCGTGTCGAGGTCGGCGAGGTGATCGAGGGGCGCAGCGTGATACGCTCGGGGCTCGCCGAGGGCGAGGTCGTGGTGACCGAGGGCATCAACAAGATCCGGCCGGGAATCCGCGTCGACGCCGCCCTGGCCGGCGACGGCTGAGCCGATGATCTCCTCCGTCTTCATCGACCGCCCGCGCCTCGCGCTGGTCATCTCCATCGTGATCACGATCGCGGGGCTCGTCGCGCTAGGCCGACTGCCGGTGGCGCAGTTCCCCGAGATCGTGCCGCCCTCGGTGCAGGTGAAGGCGTTCTACCCCGGCGCCGGCGCGGAGGTGGTCGAGCAGACCGTCGCCCAGCCGCTCGAGCAGCAGGTCGTCGGCGTCGAGGACATGCTCTACATGCGCTCGACCAGCGGGTCGGACGGCAGCTACGCCCTGACCGTCACCTTCGCCGTCGGCACGGATCCAGACATCGCGACGGTGAACGTCCAGAACCGCGTCGCCGCGGCGACCTCCGCCCTGCCGGCGGAGGTGAGGGCCACCGGCGTCACCGTCAGCAAGTCCTCTCCGGCGATCCTGCAGATCGTCGCGATCCACGACGCGGAGGAGGCGTTCGACGCGCTCTTTCTCTCCAACTGGGCCACCATCAACCTCGTCGACGCGCTGAAGCGGGTGCCCGGCATCGGCGACGTCAGCGTGGTCGGCGCCCGCGACTACGCGATGCGCGTCACGCTGGACGTGGAGCGGATGACGGCCCTCGGCCTGACGCCGGGCGACGTGGTCGCGGCCTTGCGCGCGCAGAACGTGCAGGCCGCCATCGGGCGGGTCGGCGCGCAGCCGCTGACCGACGATCCCGGCTTCCAGCTCAACCTCGTCACCCAAGGGCGGCTGAGCGACCCGGCCGAGTTCGGCGCCGTCGTGCTCCGCGCCGATCCGGACGGCGCCTTCGTCCGGGTGCGCGACGTGGCGACCGTCGAGCTCGGGGCGCGCAACTACGACGCGGTCGCGAACTTCGACGGCAAGCCGACGGTGATGATCCTCGTCACCCAGTCGCCCGGCGGCAACGCGCTCGAGATCGCGGAGGGCGTGCGCGAGGTGCTCGACCGCGCGACGCGCGACGCGCCGGGCGGCGTCACCTACGACGTCGCCTACGACCTGACGCGCTTCGTCGAGGCGAGCGTCGAGGAGCTGCAGACGACGATCTGGCAAGCGTTCCTCCTCGTGGTGCTGGTGGTGTTCCTGTTCCTCGGCTCGCTCCGCGCGACGCTGGTGCCGGTGGTCGCGGTGCCGGTGGCGCTGATCGGCGCCTTCGCGGTGCTGCTGGCGATGGGCTTCACGCTCAACACCATCTCGCTGCTGGCGCTGGTGCTCGCCATCGGCACGGTGGTCGACGACGCCATCGTGGTGGTCGAGAACACCGACCGCGTGCTGGCCGAGAACCCGGAGCTGAGCCCGCCCGAGGCCGCGCGCCAGGCGATGCGGGAGATCACCGGCCCGGTGATCGCGACGACGCTGGTGCTGCTCTCGGTGTTCGTGCCGGTGGCCTTCATCCCCGGCATCTCCGGGCAGCTGTTCCAGCAGTTCGCCGTCGCCGTCTCGGTCGCCGTGGTGATCTCCACCATCAACGCGCTGACGCTGAGCCCCGCGCTCTGCGCCCTGCTGCTGCGCCGGCGAGAGGGCGAGGCGCGCGGGGTGCTCGGCTGGATCTCCCGCGGCATCGACCGGACGCGGGACGGCTACGGCCTCGTCGCCGGAGCCATCGCGCGCCGCGCGATCCTCGGCGTCCTGATCCTCGCGGGCGCCGTCGGCCTTTCGGGCTGGCTGTTCTCCACGACGCCGACCGGCTTCCTGCCGAGCGAGGACCAGGGCGCGTTCTTCGTCGAGATGCGCCTGCCGGAGGGCGCCTCGGTGAACCGTACCGAAGCCGCCCTCGCCCGCTTCCAGGAGGAGGTCGCCGGCCTCGAGGGCGTGCGGACGATCATCGGCGCGAGCGGCTACAGCATGCTCGACGGCCTCGTGATCCCCAACAGCGGCTTCATGGCGGTGGTGCTGGAGGATTTCGCGGAGCGCCCGCCCGGCGTCACGGCCTTCTCGGTGATCGAGGAGGTGCAGCGGCGCGGCCTCGCGGTTCGCGAGGCGCAGGTGTTCGCCTTCAACCTGCCGCCGATCATCGGCCTCGGCGCCGCGTCGGGCTTCGAGTTCCAGCTCCTCGACCTCGCGGGGCGCGCCCCGGCCGACCTCGCCGCGGTGTCGGGGGGCCTCGTGGTGGCGGCTAACGGCGACCCGCGGCTGGGTCCGACCTACTCCACCTGGTCGGCCGCCACGCCGCAGCTCCATCTCGATCTCGACCGGGAGAAGCTGCAGACGCTCGGCGTCTCCGTCGGGGATCTCTTCACCGCCATGCAGGGCACCTTCGGCTCGCTCTACGTCAACGACTTCAACCTCTTCGGGCGCTCCTGGCAGGTGCAGATGCAGGCCGCGGAGGGCGACCGCGACGCCGTCGCCGACCTCCAGCGCCTGCACGTGCGCAACCGGGAGGGGGAGATGACGCCGCTCGGCGCGGTGGCGACGACGCGTTACGTCGTCGGCCCGTCCTCGGTGATCCGCTACAACAACTACCGCTCGGTCCGGATCAACGGCGCCCCGGCGGCCGGCGTCGCCTCCGGCACCGCCCTTGCGGCGATGGAGGAGGTCGCGGACGCGACCCTGCCGCCCGGCTACGGCTACGAATGGACCGGGACGGCCTTGCAGGAGAAGGAGGCGGCCGGGCAGACGGCGGCGATCCTCGGCTTCTCGCTGCTCTTCGCCTACCTGTTCCTCGTCGGCCTCTACGAGAGCTGGACGATCCCGGTCCCGGTGCTGCTCTCGGTCGTGTTCGGCGTCGCCGGCGCGCTCGGCGCGCTGCTGGTCGCGGGACTGTCCTTCGACCTCTACGGGCAGATCGGGCTCGTGATCCTCATCGCGCTCGTCGCCAAGAACGCGATCCTGATCGTCGAGTTCGCCAAGCAGCGGCGGGAGGAGGGCGCGGCCATCGTCGACGCCGCGATCGAGGCCGGCCGCACGCGCTTCCGCGCGGTGATGATGACCGGCCTCTCCTTCGTGGCGGGCATCCTGCCGCTGGTCTTCGCCAGCGGCGCGGCGGAGATCACCCGCTCGACCGTCGGCGTCTCGATCTTCGGCGGCATGCTGCTGGCGACGCTGGTCGGCGTGCTGACCGTCCCGGCGCTCTACGTCGCGTTCCAGACCCTCCGCGAACGCGCGAGGGGCCTGATGGGCGGGTCGCGCGGCCCGGATGCGGCGGCGGGCGGCTGAGCGAGGGTCGGCGGCGGGCACGAGCGAAAAGGCCCGGCGGCGCCGCCGCCGGGCGAGTTCGTGAACGAGGGACGATTCGAGTGAGCCATCAGGCGCCCGTCCTCGGGTCGCGGCTGTGCGCCGGCGCACATCGGCGGGCGCGAGGTCGCCGGCCGGGCCTTGCGCCGGCATGCCGCCCGCGCGACGAAAGAGGCCGTCAGGGGCCGGGAGGATCTCATGCCGTCAGCATACGACGTCGCCGTGATCGGCGCCGGCATCGCCGGGGCCTCGGTGGCCGCCGAACTCGCCGCCTCGGCGCGCGTGGCGCTGCTCGAGATGGAGGACCGCCCGGGCCGGCACACCACCGGGCGCTCCGCCGCGCTGTTCTCCAAGACCTACGGGCCGGCCCCGATCCGCGCCCTCTCGCGCGCGTCGGAGGCGTTCTTCGACGCGCCGCCCGAGGGGTTCGCCGGCGCCCCGCTGCTCTCGCCGCGCGGCGTGATCTACCCGGCCCGCGGCGACCAGCTCCCGGCGCTCGAGGCGATGCTGGAGGCGCTCTCCGACCGCGCGCGTCTGCGGCGGCTCGACGCCGCGGAGGCCCGCGCACTCTGCCCGCTGCTCCGCGCCGACTACGCCGCCGCCGCGGTGCTCGACGACGAGGCGCGCGACATCGACGTGGCGGCGCTGCACGAGGGCTTTCTGCGGCGGCTGCGCGCCCTCGGCGGGGACCTGATCTGCAAGGCGGAGGCGACGTCCCTGACCCGCGACGGCGCCGGCTGGCGGATCGAGACCGGCGCCGGAGAGATCCGCGCCGAGGTGGTGGTGAACGCCGCCGGCGCCTGGGCGGACCTGGTGGCCGAGGCCGCGGGCGTCGCGCCGGTCGGCCTCGTGCCCAAGCGCCGCACCGCGCTCATCGTCGCCGCGCCCGACGGGATCGACCCGTCGCCGATGCGCATGGCCGTGGACGTCGAGGAAGGCTTCTACCTCAAGCCCGAGGCCGGCAAGCTCCTGATCTCCCCCGCCGACGAGACGCCCGTCTCGCCCTCCGACGTGCAGCCCGAGGAGCTGGACATGGCCGTCTGCATCGATCGGATCGAGCGCGCCTTCGACCTCTCGATCCGCCGGATCGAGCACAAATGGGCCGGCCTCCGCAGCTTCGTGGCGGACAAGGCGCCGGTCGCAGGGCCGGCGCCCGACGCGCCCTCCTTCGTCTGGCTGGCCGGGCAGGGCGGCTACGGCATCCAGACCGCACCGGCGCTGGGCCGCCTCGCCGCGGCGCTGGCCCTCGGCCGTCCGGTCCCGCAGGACATCCTAGACCAGGGGCTCGACCCGGCCGACCTCGCCCCCGGTCGTCCCGGCCTTGCCGCCTGAGCCGCGACCCGTCGCGACCACCGCCCCGCCGAGGCGTCAGTCGTAGAGCGCCGCGCGCGCGCCCCGCTCGCCCTCGGACATCCGCACCATCTCCAGCGTCACCCGGTCGTCGACGACCGGATCGGTCAGGTCGTTGGAGAACTCCAGGTTGTCGACGCCCCCCGAATCCGGAAGGAAATAGGCCAGCGTCAAGACGCCGTCGGTCCCGATCCCCATCCGCACATGCCGCCCGTCGCCGAGGCGCGGCACCGCGAAATGCGCGATCTCCCGGTCGTCATGGCGCTCCCGTCCGCGCATCGCCTTCAGTCCGCCGTTCGCGAGGGTCCGGAATTCTCCCGTCGGATCCGGCTGGTGATGGTCGTAGAGCCGGATCACGCCGCCCTCCTCGGTGTCGAAGACGGTCAGGGAGTCGATCCGCGTCGGGCGGTCGAAATGGAACAGGATCCAGCCGCCTCTCGCCTCGTCGTCCGGATCGGCCGGGTCGCCGTCCTCCGAGACGATCAGCACATGCCCGAGACGGGTGGAGGCGAGATCCGCGTCGCCGCCCGTCGGGTCCGCGGTGTCGAACAGCATCGGCACGTTGCGCCAGGCATCGCGCGGACCCGAGGCCGAGCGGCTCTGCTTCACGTCGATCCGCATCAGCCCGACGTCGCGGTAAGGATCGTAGGTCATGCGCCCGTGCGCATCGACGACGCGCAGGTCCTCCGGCGGCCAGGGCAGCGGATCGCCGAGCGTGATCGCGACCTCCACCTCGCTGCGTCCGTCGGCTTCGTCCTGCGCGTGGAGCACGACGTCGTAGCTCCCGGCCTCGACGTCGAACGTGTCGGCGAGCGTGCCGGAGGCGCCGGGGACGAAGGCGAGGCGGCGGCCGGAGGCCCGGCGGCCGGAGGCCTCCTCGAAGCCGTCGCGCGTCATCGCCTCCGCCTCGATCACGACCTCGCCGCCGGGGCCGTCCAGCACCACGCGGTCGATGCGCACCCGCTCGCCGCCGTCGGGACGAGCCGTCACGACGATCGACCCCGGCCCGTCCAGTCTCACCGTGCCGAGGTCGATGGCGGTGAATTTCCCGTCGTCGTCCCCGGCGCCCGCGTCGTCCCGGTCCAGCGTCAGCACCACGTCGAAATCCTCGCGGTCCCCGTCCGACCGGCCGCGGGCGCCGCCGCCCCAGCCGCCCTTGCCGTTCGGCGTCTCGCCGGCGTTGCCGACCTCCTTGTGGTTGCCGGGATTGCCGGGGCCGGCCGTCTCCCCGGTCCAGGCCTGGCTCACGATGTCGCCGGCCTGCATCCATTCGTTGCCGTGCGTGCCGTCGAAGGTGGCGACGAAGCCCGAGGTGTGAGTGGCGGGGGCGGTCATCAGCACCTCGGCCCGGGCGATCACCGGCGTGTCCTCCGCCGCGATCCCGCTCAGCGCCGTGCAGTCGACGAAGGCGACCTGCAGCATGCGGCGTCCGGCCACCGGCGTCGCGGCGGGATTGCACTGGTTGGCGGTGGAATCCTCCGGCCCTTCGGGGTCCAGCAGGCCCGCGAGGATCTCGTGACGATAGACCTGATGGCGCGTCGTCAGCGTCTCGTCCGGCAGCGGACCGCCATGGGTCTGGCGCCAGTAGAGATCCAGCGCCGCCGGCTCCAGCGGCCCGCTGGCCCAGGCGCAGTCGCCGGTGTGGAAGCAGGCGTCGTCGGGCAGGCCCATCGAATCGGAGACCGTGTCGAACCGGGCGCCGTCGCAGGCGTAGAGGTCGCCGCTCAGGGTGTTCACGTCCGAGGACACCGTCGCCAGCCCGCGCAGATGCGCGACCGAGTCGGCCCAGATGTCGAAGCGCGTGTTCAGCGCGCCCGAGACGTCGACGCCGTCGCCCGCGCGCAGATCGATCCCCGTCGGGCAAGCCGCCTGCGGCGCGTCGAGCGCGAGCAGGCAGGTGAGCCGCTCGGCGCCGGTGAAGCCTGCGCAGGTTCCCGAGAGGTCGTCGCGCACGTCCGTGACGAGGCCGTATTCCCCCGCCTCCCAGAACCCGTCGAGATTCTTGTCGAGGCGGAGCTGCACGCCCGGCCGGACGACCCGGTCCAGCTCCTCCGGCCGCGCGCAGACGGCGAGGATCGGGGCCCCGCACTCCGTCGTCTCCAGCGGCACGGCGACCGACCGCGCGCCGATGTCGAAGGCGCCGCCGGTCGGCGCGGTTCCGCTCAGCAGGTTGAGCGCGGTCCATCGCACGTCCCGCCGCGCGGAACGGACGACGATGGCGCGGGCCTCGGCCGGGTCGGTGGTGACGAGCGAGGTGAAGCCGGCGGCGTCGAGGCCCGAGATCCCGCCCTCCGGCGCCTCGCGCAGATAGACCGTGTCGGCGACCGCGAAGCCTCCCTCCCCGCCGGACCACAGGCCCGTCTGGCTCACGCCGGCCCGCTCCACGATCCATTCGGCGCGCATCAGCGCGTCCGGCCGGCCGTCCAGCTCCGCCGCGGCGGAGACGGCGAGCGAATCGAGCCAGGACTGCACCCTCTGGCGTTCCGAATAGGCGCGCCCCGCATCGACGGCGAGGCCGAGCACGGTCGCCACGCCCACGAAGAACAGCACCGTCATCACGGTGACCGCGCCCCGGCGCGCCCGGACCAGAACGGCGATGCGGCGTCGGATGCTCAGCATGACGTGGCCTCCCACTTGATGTCCCCCGCGCTCGTGCCGAGCACGCCGGTCTCGACCGCCGGCTGTTCGCTCGGGCCGAAATAGAGCAGCCCGCCGAGGTTCAGGTCGTGCTGGCGCAGCGTCACCGTGATCAGCGGCGCCACCGGCTCCCCGACATGGCCGAAGCCGCTGTCGGTGTAGGTCACCTCGAGCCCCGCCAGCCTGACGCCGGCCCCCGCCGCCTCCGCGAGCAGCGCGCGCATGCCGCGCGCGTCGCAGCCGGGCGAGACCGTGCCGTCGGGCTCGACGCGGCAGGTCCAGGCGCCGGGCATCGGGGCGCAGGGGCTCGGGCTGTTGAGGCAGGCCCGGGCGTCCCGTCTCATCGGCTCGGTCGCGAAGGCCGAGGTGTCGAGGGCGCGCGTGCGCCCGCCCTCGGCGTCGCGCAGCGCGGCGCAATGGGCGATCGGCTGCGTCGCCGCGAGGCGGGCCGCCCGCTCCGCCGCGTCGGCCGCGGACATCAGGAAGAACTGCGACAGCCCGATATGCACGACGTAGACGAAGATCCCGACGAAGGGCGCGAACACCACCACGAAGTCGACCGTCGCCCCGCCCGACCGGGCGACGAGCGCGCGGCGCGCCCCCCTCAGGCGCGCGGCCCCCCGCCCCGTCATGACCCGTGCAGCCGGTTCTGGACCGACACGACGCGGAAGTCGCCGCCGTCCGGACGGTCGTCGAGGTAGGCGAGGAAGCGTCCCGGCGCGCCCGCCGCGCCCCAGACCGTCACCACCCGCCGCGCCCGCCCCAGCGCCGGCTCCGAGCCCGGGATCGTCGAGACGTCGAAGCAGAACGCGCCCTCGAGCGTGCAGGCGGCCGCGCCGGGCGCCAGCCCGCCGGGCAACGGCGCGGGGGCCAGCCCTAACCGCGCCAGCCGCGCGGCGTAGAGCGTCGAGATGCGGTCCGCGGCGGCCGCACGCGGCGCCCCGTCCTCCGTCAGCGGCGCGACGGCGAGCATCCGCGCCGCCTCGCGCACCGCCCCGTCGACGCGCATCTGCGCCCGGATGCCGGAGCCGAGATCGGTCGCCGCCACGGCGACCGTGAGAAATAGGACCGCGCCGAGAGAGAACTCGACGGCCGCGGAGCCCGAGGAATCGGCCAGAGAGCGGAACATGGGTTCCATCCGCCTGCGCTAGGGATGCAATCGAGTGCAGCTACAAACAAAACCGTTCATAAACGGTTCACGAGCTGTGCGCAAACGATTCGCCCTGCGAGGCCGATGTCGCGTCGCCGTCGGATTCCTCCGCCGCGGCGGAGGACGACCGCGTCACTCCAGCTGGGACTCCGCCCAGACCCGCCGCCGGCGCTCCCCGCCCATCGCCTTGTCGGCGAAGGCCAGCGGGCCGCCATGAAGCCGGTCCAGCTCCTCGAACGCGGCCTCCAGATAGTCGGCGGACACCCGGAACAGCGCGGCGTGGGCCAGTTCCGGCACCATCGCCGCCAGGTTCGGATCCGGCCGCCACAGGCCGTTGGTGGCGAGGTAGTCGGCCTCGATCGTCTCCGCGTCGGCGCCGAGCGCGTGCAGGATCAGCGCCGCCGCGAAGCCGGTGCGGTCCTTGCCGGCGGTGCAGTGGAACAGGAACGGCGCGCCGTCGGCCTCGGCCAGCAGGCCGAGGAAGCGCGCGAACGTCTCCGCGTTCACCCGCACGAAATCGCGATAGGTCTCCTGCATCGCGGCGGAGATCGCCTCCGGCGCCGGATCCGGCTTCGAAAGCACGTCCATCAGCCGCACCGCCGCCGTCGGCTCGATCGAGAGATGCAGACGCCGCCCCGGCAGCGTCGCCGGCCGCGCGGCGGCCTCGTCCCGTCCCCGGAAGTCGACGACATGCGCCAGGCCGATCGGCTCCAGCGCCGCCGCCTCCTCCGCGGTCAGCCCGTGCAGCGCCGGCCCGCGGAAGAACCGCCCCGCGCGCACGGTCCGGCCCCCGCCGGCCGGCAGGCCGCCGAGTTCTCGCAAATTCGGACGGGTCGGCAGAAGCGGCTCGCGGCGCACGGAAATCTCGGTCATGGCGCGAAGCCTACCGGCGACCGACGCCCCGCGCCAGACGTTCCCGGCGCCTGCGACGCGGTGACGGGCCGCAGCCCCCACCGCGCCGCAGCCCGGATCAGACGTCCGTCTCGGTGACGAACTTGGTGCGCAGGAACGCCTCGATCCCCTCGATGCCGCCCTCCGAGCCGTAGCCCGACTCGTCGACGCCCCCGAACGGCGTCTCGGGCGTCGAGACCATCACCGAGTTCACCGCCAGCAGTCCCGAATCGACGTTCTCGGCCAGCGCGTTCGCCGTCCTGCCGGAGGAGGTGAAGGCGTAGGCCGCGAGGCCGAAGGTCAGCCGGTTCGCCTCCTCGATCATGTCGTCGACGGTCTTGACCGGCATCATCGGCGCCAGCGGGCCGAAGGGCTCCTCGTTCATGATCTTCGCGTCGCGCGGCACGTCGGTCATCACCGTGGGCGCCCAGAAGGTGCCGATGTTGCCGATGCGCTCGCCGCCGGTGCGGATCTTGGCGCCGTGGTCGGCGGCGTCCTTGACGAACTCCTCCATCACGCCGAGGCGGCGGTCCGCGATCAGCGGGCCCATCTGCACGCCGTCCTCGAGGCCGTTGCCGACCTTCATCGCCTCGGCCTCCTTCACGAAGGCGTCGGCGAAGCGCTCGTAGGCGTTCTCCTGCACGAGGAACCGGGTCGGCGAGATGCAGACCTGACCGGCGTTGCGGAACTTGTGGCCGGCCGCGATCTTCGCCGCCTTCTCGATGTCGGCGTCGTCGAACACCATCACCGGGGCGTGACCGCCGAGCTCCATGGTGCAGCGCTTCAGCGTGTCGGCCGCCAGCTTCTGCAGGTGCTTGCCGACGGGGACCGAGCCGGTGAACGAGAGCTTCTTCGGGATCGGCGAGGCGAGCAGATGCTCGGACACTTCGTGCGGCACGCCGAACACGATCTGGAGCACGCCGTCCGGCAGGCCCGCGTCCTGCAGCGCGCGGCCGATGGCGACGGCGGTGGCCGGCGTCTCCTCGGACGGCTTGATGATCAGCGAGCAGCCGGCGCCGAGCGCGCCCGCCACCTTGCGCATCACGTTCACCGCCGGGAAGTTCCACGCGACGAAGGCGAGGGCGGGGCCGACCGGCTCCTTGCGCACCATCTGCTTCATGCCCGGGACGCGGGAGGGGACCATGCGCCCGTAGACGCGCTTGCCCTCCTCGCCGTACCAGCGCAGCACGTCGATGGCGAAGCCGAGCTCCATCTTCGCCTCGCCGACGGGCTTGCCCATCTCCCGCGTCAGGTCGCGCGCGATCGCGTCGGCGCGGTCCTCCAGCAGCCGCGCGGCCTGCTCCATGATCTTCTGGCGCTGGATCGGCGGCGTCTTGCGCCAGGTCTCGAAGCCCTTGGCACTGGCCTGCAGCGCCTCGTCGAGATCGGCGGCGGAGGCGTGGGGCACCTCGGCCAGCGTCTCGCCGGTCGCGGGCTCGAGCACCGGCTCGGACTTGCCGGTGGAGCCCTGGCGCCAGCGGCCGTCGATCAGCAGCTCGAGGGTCTGGTAGTCGGACATCGTGGTCTCCTTGTCAGGCGGCGTCGGCGCGGATCATCTCGGCGGCCTTCTCGGCCACCATCATGGTCGGCGCGTTGATGTTGGCGGCGGGGACCTCGGGCATCACCGAGGCGTCGGCGACGCGCAGGCCCTCGACGCCGCGGACCCGGAGGCGCGGGTCCACCGGCGCGGCCTCGTCCGAACCCATGCGCGCCGTGCCGCAGGGATGATACACGGTCGAGGCCGTGCGCCTCACGGCGTCGAGGATATCGGCGTCCGAGTCCACCCCGGGCCCGGGCGAGACCTCGCCGTCGAGGATCTCGGCGAACGGGCTCCGCGCATGGAACTCGCGAAGCATCCGCACCCCTTCGACGATGGTGGCGCGGTCGCGCTCGGTCGCGAGGTAGTTGGGCCGGATCCGCGGATCGGCCCGCGGGTCGTCCGAGACGACGTCGACGCGTCCCGTCGACTCCGGATGGCACTGCCAGACCAGCGACGTGAAGCCCGCGAAGCGGTGCGCCGGCTTGCCGGGGCTGTCGGTGGAGAAGGGCATCGCCATGAACTGCACGTCCGGCCAGTCCCCCGGCGCGTGGCTGGTGCGCGCCGCGGCGCCGATCTGCCCCGCGCCGATGGTCAGCGGCCCCTTGGCGAAAAGCGCCCAGTCGAGCGCCGCCTTCGCCATCCAGAGCGGGTTGCGCATCTGAAGGTTCAGGCTGCGCCGGTCCTTCATCCGCAGCACGAGGCGCATCTGGTAATGATCCTGCAGGTTGCCGCCGATCTCCGGCCGGTCGGCCACCACCTCGATCCCGGCGGCGCGCAGCGTCTCCGCCGGCCCGAGGCCCGAGAGCTGGAGGAGCTGCGGCGTCTGCAGCGCCCCGGCGCAGAGGATCACCTCCCGCGCGGCATGGGCCTTGCGCGTCGCGGGCCCCTCGAGCCACTCGACGCCCCGCGCCCGCCCGTTCTCCAGGATCACGCGCCGCGCCAGCGCCCCGGTCATCACGTCGAGATTCGGGCGATGCCGCGCGGGACCGAGGAAGGCCCGCGCCGAGGACATCCGCCAGCGCCCGTGGATCGAGAGCTCCGAGCGTCCGACCGTCGGCCCGTCCTCCGCCGCGAGGTCGTCCGTGAACGGCAGGCCCCAGGTCTCGGCTGCCCTCATCCAGGCCTCGGCCAGCGGGTTGCGGTCCCTGAGCGCCGAGGTCTTGAGCATCCCGTGCGCGCCCCGGCGCTGGCTCGGCGGCCCCGGCGCGGCCTCCACCTTGCGGAACAGCCGGGTCGCCTCCTCGGCGCTCCAGCCGGTCGCGCCGCGCTCGCCCCAACGGTCGTAGACGCGGCTGTCGCCCCGGATCCAGACCAGCCCGTTGATGGCCGAGGAGCCGCCGACGACCCGCCCCCGCGGCCACTTGATGCGCCGGCCCGCGGTCCCCTCCTCCGCCTCCGTCTCGAAGGTGCGGGAGGTGCGCGGGTCGAACATGGTCCGGTAGTAGCCGACGGGCAGGCGGAGCAGGAAGGTGTTCGCGTCCGCTCCGGCCTCCAGCAGCAGGACCTTCGTGCCAGGATCGGCCGAGAGCCGCTCCGCGATCAGGCAGCCGGAGGAGCCGGCGCCGACGATGACGTAGTCGTATTCCGGGGTCATCCGCAGACGGTCCCGCCGTCGACGTTGATGAGCTGGCCGGAGATGTAGCTGGCGTCGGGCGAAAGCAGGAAGGCGATCACGCCCGCCACCTCACCCGGCTGCCCGAAGCGCCCCATCGGCGTCGCCGCGAGCGCCTGCTCGCCCCGTTCCGCGATGACATGCGCCGGCATCGCGGTCTCGATGATCCCCGGCGCGATCGCGTTGGTGAGGATCCCGCGCCCCGACCATCCGCGCGAGAGCGAGCGCGTCAGGCCGACCAGCGCGCCCTTGGCCATGGAATAGCCGACATGGTCGGGCGAGCCGCGGTTGAAGGCGAGCGAGGATATGAGAACGATCCGAGAACTCTCCGGCCCCGTGTCCCCTTCCGGCATCCGCGGCAGCACCGCCGCCACCATGTCGTAGGCGTTGACGGCGTTGGCCCGGACCGTCCGGTCGTGGATCTCCCGCGCGCCCTGCTCGAAGGCGTGCGGCACGAAGATCCCGGCGAGGTGAACCAGCGCGCGGATCGGACGATCGCCCTCCGGCAGCGCCGCGCGGCAGGCCTCGGGCGTGTCGATGGCGGAGACCGCGTGGCTCGCGCCATGCTCCGCCGCGAGACCGCCGACCGAGGGATCCGGATCGATCAGGTGAAGGTCCCAACCGTCGTGCACGAGGCGGGGAAGGGTCGCGCAGCCAATGCCGCCGGCGGCCCCTGTGATCACGGCGAGCGGTCGGGTCATGTGTCCTCCCCTTTTTTGCGGGGAGCATCCGGGGGCGGCGGCCCCGTGTCAATCGTCCCCGGGGACGGCGCCCCCGGCAGAAGAGGCCTGCCGGACCGCTCGCGACGCCGTGGCCGGGCGTCGTGCCGGCCCGCAGGGATCGACGCCTCCGCCTCGTCGCGGGCTCTTTTCGACCGCCGTCCGCCCAAGGCGCCGGATCGGCGAATGCCGGCCTCCGCTGCGCGGATCGTCGGGGGAGTCAGGTGGCGCGGTCGCGCGCCTCGGACCTCGCGAGGGGAAGGGAGACCGTGACGGCGAGGCCGCCGAGCCGGCTCCTCCCCAGGTCCAGACGGCCCTCGTAGGCCTCGGCGATGTCCGAACAGATGGCGAGACCGAGCCCGCTGCCCGGCACCGCCTCGTCGAGCCGGGTTCCGGCGCGCAGCACCCGCTCGCGGTCGTCCTCCGGCACGCCCGGGCCGTCGTCCTCCACGGTCAGGACGAGTTCGCCGTCGGCGCGTCGGGCCTCGGCGCGGACGCGGCTGCGGGCCCACTTGAACGCGTTGTCGATGAGGTTTCCGGCGAGTTCCTCGAGATCCTCCGCCTCGATCCGGCCGCGCAGGCCCGCCGGGGCCACGAGCTCGAAGGCGACCCCGCGCTCGGCGTGGACGCGCTCCATGACGCGGCCGAGCCCCTCAAGCAGAGGCCGGATCTCGGCCGAGGCGCCGGGCGCGTTTGCCCCGGCGAGCCGGGCGCGGGCGGTGTAGCGCGCGAGCAGCGCGTTGATGCGCTCGAGCGCGTCGCGCATGCCCGGATCGGGCGGGTCCATCGCGTCGATATCGTTGCGAAGGATGGCCGCCGGCGTCTTTAGCGCGTGGGCGAGGTCGGCCGCCTGCCGCCGCGCCGTGCCGATGATGCGGGCGTTGCGCTCCAGCAGGGCGTTGAGGTCGGCGACGAGCGGCTCGATGTCCGGTGGATAGCGGCCCTCGACCCGCTCGGTCTCGCCGTGGCGATACTCGGCGAAGGCGGCGCGCAGCGCCACGAGCGGGCGCAGGGCCATGCCGGTCATCGCCGCTGCGGAGAGGGCGAGCGCGCCGCCGAGGCCGATCAGCAGCCCGAAAAGCGAGCGACGGAACTCCAGCTTGTCGCGCTGAAGGCGTACCAAAGCCTCGGCCGCGTAGACGCGCCAGATGGCGCCGCTGCGCGGGTCCTGCACCGGACGGACGTGGACCTGGATCAGGAAACCCTCCGGCGCGCGGGCCTGAAGCACCTCCTCGCCGGAGACGACGGCGCGCAGCGGCAGCAGCTCGTCGCCGAGAGAGGGGGAGCGCACGACCGAGCCGTCCGGCCGCTCCACCTGCCAGTAGTAGCCTGAGCCGGGCCGCGTGTAGCGCGGATCGGCTAGACGCGTATCTTCGGGCGACGCCGATATCGCGCCGGTCAGGATCAGGCTCTCGAGCTGGTCGAGCTGGGCCGAGAGGTTCCGCGAGAAGGCGCGCTCGGCGATGTCGTCGAAGGTCTGCAGCAGCAGCCATCCCGACAGGCCGAGCGCAATGACGATCCATACGACGCCCCCGAGAAGGGCGCGGGCGCGCAAGGAAAGCGCGCCCAAGGCCGTCAGCTTCCGTCGAACTGATAGCCGCGGCCCCTGATGGTGACGATGATCTTCTGGCCGAGCTTCTTGCGCAGCCGGCCGATGAAGACCTCGATCGTGTTGGAATCCCGCTCGGTGTCGTAGCCGTAGACGTGCTCGGACAACTCCGTGCGGCTGACCACCCGGTCCTTGTGAGCGATCAGATAGCCGAGGACGTTGGTCTCCTGCGCGGTCAGCATGACCTGCTGACCGTCGAGCGTGACTCGACCGGAACGGGTGTCGAACTCGAACGCGCCCTGCTTGAAGACCGGGTTCGGCTGATTGGTGGAGCGGCGCATGAGGGCGCGAAGACGCGCCATCAACTCGTCCATCTGGAAGGGCTTGGTGAGGTAGTCGTCGGCGCCGGCGTCTAGGCCGGCCACCTTGTCGCGCCAGCTGTCGCGGGCGGTCAGGATGAGCACCGGCGCCTTGACCCCGGCGTCGCGCCAGTCCCGCAGGACCGCGTTTCCGTCCTTCTTGGGCAGACCCAGATCGAGGACGATGGCGTCATAGGGCTCGTTGGAGCCTAGGAAGCTGCCCTCCTCGCCGTCGGCAGCGACGTCGACGACGCGGCCTTCGTTCTCGAGGGCCCGCTGAACCTGGCCTGCGAGGGCCAGTTCGTCTTCGACCAGCAGTACGCGCATACCTTCCTCCGGTTCGGACGTCCGGCACGTTACGCAACACGATGGCCGGACCGAAGTCAGGATGAACGACTTCGGCAGGGAATCTCAACCTTTTCCCTGCCGGAAGGCGGGGAAACAAGGGCGAATCGCTTCGCTTCGAATGCACACGTTAGCCCTGAACCTTCAATCAACGCAAGGTTCACCAATAATTCAAGACGGCCAGCCTGCGCGCGCCCTGCCTCATGGCAAGTGTCTGATCGGACAGCCTTCCGTCCCGGAAGCGTTCCCGCTGCGGGCGGCGCTTCGATCGCTCGAAACGGAGGCTTCGGCCGTCAGACGTCGCCGCCCCGCCCCCCTCCTGCCGAATGAACGGGTCGAGGGGGAGGGCGGATCCGGCATGCGCCCTGGGCCCGGACGCCCCCGTGCGGCGCCGGTCAGCGCTCTGATTCGTCCTCCGGCGGCTCACGGCCGACGCCGAGGAAGACGAAGCGGAAGGGCAGCGCCCAGAGCACGCCGAGCACGACGTAGATCAGTAGCTCGACCAGGAACGGCATGGACCCGAGCCAGCCGACGACGGTCACGGCGACCACCACGTAGAGCGGCAGCCAGACGAGGAGCAGCAGCAGCGAGAGCCGCCGACGGGTGCGGTAGGTCAAGGTCATGGCCGGTTATCTAGCGGCGAAAGGGTCGGTGACGAGGATCGTGTCGTCACGCTCCGGCGAGGTGGAGACGAGTGCGACGGGCCGCCCGACCAGTTCCTCGACCCGGCGCACGTACTTGACCGCCTCGGCCGGCAGGTCGGCCCAGCGCCGGGCCCCGGCGGTGGAGGCGGACCAGCCCGGCAAGGTCTCGTAGATCGGCTCGACCCGCGCCTGCAGCCCGGCGGCGGTCGGCAGATGGTCGTATTCCCGGCCGTCGACGCGGTAGCCGGTGCAGATCTTCACTGTCTCGAAACCGTCGAGCACGTCGAGCTTGGTGAGCGCCACGCCGTCGACGCCGCCGGTGACGCAGGTCTGGCGCACCAGCGCGGCGTCGAACCAGCCGCAGCGGCGCTGGCGGCCCGTGACGGTGCCGAACTCGTGCCCGCGCTCGCCGAGGCGGCGGCCGTCCTCGTCGAAGAGCTCGGTCGGGAACGGTCCCTCCCCCACGCGCGTGGTGTAGGCCTTCACGATGCCGAGGACGTAGCCGACGGCGCCGGGGCCGATGCCGGACCCTGCCGCCGCCATGCCGGCGGTGGTGTTGGAGGAGGTCACGTAGGGATAGGTGCCGAAGTCGATGTCGAGGAGCGCGCCCTGCGCGCCCTCGAAGAGGATGCGGTCGCCCTCGCGCCGCCGCTCGTCCAGCACGCGCCAGACCGGGCGGGCGTAGGGCAGGATCTTCGGCGCGATCTCGGCCAGCGCCGCCTCCAGGGCGGCGCGGTCCACCGGCTCGGCCCCGAGGCCGCGGCGCAGCGGATCGTGATGCGCCAGCAGCCGGTCGATGCGGGTCGAGACCGTCTCCGGATCCGAGAGATCGGCGACCCGGACGGCGCGGCGGCCCACCTTGTCCTCGTAGGCCGGGCCGATGCCGCGGCCGGTGGTGCCGATCTTCGCCTTGCCGGCGGCCTGCTCGCGGATCAGGTCGAGATCGCGGTGCAGCGGCAGGATCAGCGGCGCGTTCTCGGCGATCGCGAAGTTGCGCGGGGTGATCGCGACGTCGCGCGCCGTGAGGCGGCCGATCTCGTCGATCAGCGCCCAGGGATCGAGGACGACGCCGTTGCCGATGATCGAGAGCTTGCCCTCGCGGACGATGCCGGAGGGGAGCAGCGAGAGCTTGTAGGTCTCGCCGTCGATGACCAGCGTATGGCCGGCGTTGTGCCCGCCCTGGAAGCGGACGATGACGTCCGCCCGCTCGCTCAGCCAGTCGACGATCTTGCCCTTGCCCTCGTCGCCCCATTGGGCGCCGACGACGACGACGTTGGCCATGACGGCTCCTCCTCACCGGTTGCGGCGGGTGTGTAGCGCAGGGCGCGCCGGGCCGCCATCCGCGCCGTGTCGGGGCGCGGCGCCCAGCGGTTGCGCCTACGGTGCGGGCGCAGGCATGATCTCGTGGTCGAAGGCGAAAGGGCCGCAATATGCAGGGTGATGCGTGGATGGCGGCGGCGTTGGAGGCTGCCGGGGCGTGGCGCGCCGCCGCGGAGACCCGGTGGCTGGCGCTGACCCCCGAGTCGCGGGCCATCGTCGCGTTCGGCCTCGCGGCGCTCGCGGGCGCGCTGCTGACGGCGCTGCTCTGGGCGCGACCGGCCCGCCGGCGCGCGCGGCGGCTGGCGCAGCGTCTCGCTGCGGAGAGCGAGGCCCGGCGTGCGGCGGAGGCCGAACTCGCCGCCGAAAGGCGGGCGCAGGCGGCCCGGATCGACGAGATCCGGGAGATGGAGGCGCGGCTGGAACGGAGCTTCGCGGGCCTGGCGGCCGGCGCGCTCGACCGCAACGCCGAGCGGTTTCTCGGCCTCGTGAGCGAGCGGTTCGAGGGGCACCGGCGCGACGCCGACGCGACCCTCGCCGCGCGTCAGGCGGCGGTGGAGGCGCTGGTCCGGCCGGTCCGCGAGACGCTCGGCGCCTTCGAGAAGCGGGTGGGAGAGATCGAGACCGCGCGCGCCGACGCCTACGGGGAGCTCCGGTCGGTCGCGGCGCAGCTGCGCGAGGGGCAGACGGCGCTGCGGGACGAGACGGGGCGGCTGGTGCAGGCGCTCCGCGCGCCCAAGACGCGCGGCCGATGGGGGGAGTTCCAGCTTCGCCAGGTCCTCGAGATGGCCGGCATGGCCGAGCACGTCGACTTCGAGACCGAGGTCGGCCACGAGACCGACGACGGACCGCGCCGGCCGGATGCGCGCCTGAACCTGCCCGGCGGCAAGTGCCTGGTGGTGGACGCCAAGACGCCGCTCGACGCCTATCTGACCGCGCTGGAGGCCGAGCCCGGCAGCGCCGCGCAGTCCGAGGCGCTGGACGCGCACGCGCGGCAGGCGCGGGTCCACGCCCGGGCGCTGGGCGCGAAGGCCTACTGGAACGCGCTGCCGGAGGCGCCGGACCTCGTGGTGATGTTCGTGCCGGGCGAGGCGTTCTACGCCGCGGCGGTCGAGCGCGACCCGGCCCTCTTCGAGGACGCGCTGGCGCGGCGGGTGCTGATCGCCTCGCCCACCACGCTGATCGCCCTGGCGAAGTCCGTCGCCTACGGCTGGCAGCAGGCGAAGCTGGCCGACGGCGCCCGGGAGATCGCCGAAACGGCGCGCGTGCTCTACGACCGGCTGCGCGGGTTCGGCGAGCATCTCGACGGGGCCGGCAAGGCGCTCGCACAGGCGGTCGAGCGCTACAACCGGGCCATCGGCGCGCTGGAAGGGCGGGTTCTGCCCTCCGCACGGCGGTTCGAAGACCTCGGCGTCGCGCCGGAGGGTGCGCGGGTCGAACCGCCGCGCACCGTCGAACACGGCGTGCGCGGTCTGGCGGCGGCCGACCTCGCGCGTGCGGCCGAATAGGTCGCGATGGCCACGCTTGCCGAGGGGTAGTCCCAGCGGGCTTCGCGGATCAGGCCTCGACTCCGAGGTCGACCGGGCCGAAGCCCGGAAGCCCCGGTCTCACTCGGGAAGACGGTTGTGGGAGCCGTCGCAGAGGGGTTGGGTCTGCGAGGCCTTGCAGCCACAGAAGAAGACGCGCTTCGTCTCCTCGGCCACCCATTTCTGAGGCTGGAACGGGGTGCCCTTGTGCGAGCCGTCGCAGAAGGGCTGCTTGGCGGAGAGTCCGCAGGCGCACCAGAAGTAGCTCTTGCCGGCCTCGACCTCGACCGGGAAGGGGCCGCGCTTGGCGACGGTGGGCGTCTCGGACATTCGGCTGGCTCCAAGGCTGGCTGCGTTCTCGTGAACAGGCTAGGGCGGACGCCGGAGGCGGCAAGCGGGGAACGCTGGAAATGCCGGGATGGACGCTCGAGGCGCACGCCATCGTCTGCCGGGAAGGCTGCATCGCCGACGCGGCGGAGCGCTTCCCGGATGCGCTGGCCAACGAGGCGGACTGGGCGCGGTTCCAGGCGGCGCTGGACGGCTGCCGGGCCGTCGTGCTCGGGCGGGCCAGCCATGAGGCGACGCCGAATCGGGCCGGGCGCCGGCGGGTCGTCGTCTCGCGCGCCGTGGAGGACCTCGCCGCGCGGGCGGACGGGCTCTGGTGGAACCCGGCGGGCGCGCCGCTCGACGCCGCGCTGGAGCGGGTCGCGCCCGAGGGCGGGCGCATCGGCGTGCCGGGCGGACGCGGCGTCTTCGATCTGCTGCTGGATCGGATCGACGTCTTCGAACTCGCGCGTCACGCGGGCGTCGCGCTGCCCGGCGGCGTCCCGGTCCTGAGCGGCGTCGGCCCCGGCCGTCCGCCGGAGGCGGCGCTGGCCGAGGCCGGCTTCGTGCGCGTCGCCGCGACGCCGCTCGACCCCGAGGCCGGCGTCGTCGCGGAGACCTGGCGGCGCCCCTCCGGCGCGGGGCCGGAGGGGCGGGCGCTCAGTAGCTGATCGCCTTGGCCTGCCCGACCTGCGGCAGGGCGGCGATCTCCTTCAGCGCCTCGGGCGTGGGCGCCTCGTCGATGCCGACGAGGGCGATGGCCTCGCCCCCCTTTTCGGCCCGGCCGAGGGCGAAGGTGGCGATGTTGATGCCGAGCGAGCCGAGCTTGGTGCCGAGCGCGCCGATGTAGCCCGGCGCGTCGGCGTTGGTGGTGTAGAGCATGTGCGGCTGCGGCTCGGCCTCGAGGTTGATGCCCTTGATCTGGATGAAGCGCGGCTTGCCGTCCGAGAACACAGTGCCGGCGACGGAGCGGGTCTGCTTCTCGGTCTGCACCCCGAGGCGGACGTAGGAGCCGTAGGCGCCCTGCGCGTCCTTGCGAGTCTCGGCGATGTGGATGCCCTTCTGGCGGGCGACGAGGGGGGCGGAGACCATGTTGACCCCGCCCTCGCCGACCAGCGGCTTGAGGAGCGAGGCGGTCAGCGCCGCGGTCAGCGGCTTCATGTTCAGCTCGCCAACGCGGCCGACATATTCGATCTCGATCTCGGTGATCGCGTGCTCGGTCACCTGCCCGGCGAAGCCGCCCAGCATCTCGCAGAGCGCGATCCACGGCTTGAGGATCGGCGCCTCCTCGGCCGTGACGCTGGGCGCGTTGATCGCGTTGGCGACGGCGCCCTTCATCAGATAGTCGCTCATCTGCTCCGCGACCTGGAGGGCGACGTTCTCCTGCGCCTCCGTCGTCGCGGCGCCGAGATGGGGGGTGCAGACGATGTTCGGGGCGCCGAAGAGCGCATTCTCCGTCGCCGGCTCCTTGTCGAACACGTCGAAGGCGGCGCCGGCGAGGTGGCCGGACGTCAGCGCCTCGGCGACGGCGGCCTCGTCGACGAGGCCGCCGCGGGCGCAGTTGATCAGGCGCGCGCCCTTCTTCATGCCCTTGATCCGCTCGGCCGAGAGGATGTTCGCGGTCTTCTCGGTCTTGGGCAGATGCAGCGTCACGAAGTCGGCCTTGGCGAGCAGCTCGTCGAGCTCGACCTTGGTGACGCCGAGCTCCTGCGCCCGCTCGGCGCTCAGGAACGGGTCGTAGGCGAGGACGCGCATGCGCAGGCCGAGCGCGCGGCTCGCCACGACCGAGCCGATGTTGCCGCAGCCGACCACGCCGAGCGTCTTGCCGGTGATCTCGGTCCCCATGAACTTCGACTTCTCCCACTTGCCGGCGCGGGTGGAGACGTCGGCCTCGGGGATCTGCCGGGCGCAGGCGAACATCATGGCGATCGCGTGCTCGGCCGTGGTGATCGAGTTGCCGAAGGGCGTGTTCATCACGACGACGCCCTTCGCGGAGGCGGCGGGGATGTCGATGTTGTCGACGCCGATGCCGGCGCGGCCGATCACCTTGAGGCGGTTCGCCTTCTCGAGAATCTCCGCCGTCGCCTTGGTGGCGGAGCGGACGGCGAGGCCGTCGTAGTTCCCGATGATCTCGGCGAGCTTCGCGGGGTCCTTGCCGAGATCCGGCTGGAAGTCGACCTCGACGCCGTTGTCGCGGAAGATCTGCACGGCGGCGTCCGAGAGCTTGTCGGAGATGAGAACCTTGGGAGCGGTCATGGCTTGCGTCCTCTGACGTCGCGCGGCGGGGCGGCCCGGACGCGTCCGGGGCCCGCGGGCGCGGGGGAAATGGGGAGAGGCCGGGCGCCGACGGGCGCCCGGCGAAAGGGGGATCAGGCCGCTGCGGCCTCGGTGCGCGCGGTCTCGAAGGCCCAGTCGAGCCAGGGCGTCAGCGCCTCGACGTCGGCCGTCTCCACCGTGGCGCCGCACCAGATGCGGAGCCCGGCGGGCGCGTCGCGGTAGCCGTTGACGTCGAGCGCGGCGCCCTCCGCCTCCAGCGCCTGCACCATCCGCTTGACGAACGCCTTCTGCCCGGCGTCGTCGAGCGTGGCGACGGCGGGGTCCGTGACCTTGAGGCAGACCGACGTGTTGGACCGCGCCTCGGGCAGCGCCACGAGATTCTCGATCCAGGGCGTGCGGTCGACCCAGGCCTGGAGCGCCGCGAAGTTGGCGTCCGCGCGGGCCTGCGTGGCGCTCACGCCGCCGATCTCCTCGATCCAGAGCAGGGCGTCGAGCGCGTCGGCGACGGCGAGCATGGAGGGCGTGTTGATGGTCTCGCCCTTGAACACGCCGTCGATCAGCTTGCCGCCCTTGGTGAGGCGCATGATCTTCGGCAGCGGGCGCGGCGGCGCGTAGCTCTCCAGCCGCTCCACCGCGCGGGGCGAAAGGATCAGCATGCCGTGCGCTCCCTCGCCGCCCATCACCTTCTGCCAGGAGAAGGTGGTGACGTCGCATTTCGCCCAGTCGATCTTCTGGGCGAAGGCGGCGGAGGTGGCGTCGTTGCAGGTCAGCCCCGCGCGGTCCGCCGCGATCCAGTCGAAGTTCGGGACGCGGGCGCCGGAGGTGGTGCCGTTCTGGGTGAAGAGGACGTCGGCCTCGGGCCGCACCGCGGTCAGGTCGGGCAGCTCGCCGTAGGCGGCCTCCATCATGCGGACGTCGTCGAGCTTCAGCTGCTTGACGGCGTCGGAGGCCCAGCCGGCGCCGAAGCTCTCCCAGGCCAGCGCGTCGACCGGCCGGGCGCCGAGCATGGCCCACATCGCCGTCTCGTAGGCGCCGGTGTCGGAGGCCGGGACGATGCCGACCTTGTAGTCCGCGGGCACGCCGAGGATCGCCGCGGTGCGGTCGATGACCTCCTTCAGCTGCGCCTTGGGGCCGGCGGCGCGGTGCGAGCGGCCGAGCCAGGCGTGGCGCATGACCGCCTCCGGCGACCAGCCGGGGCGCTTCGGGCAGGGACCTGAGGAGAATTCGGGGCGCGCAGGCTTCGCCTGCGGCTTGGTCGGGAACGTCATGGGACGCGCTCCGTCGTCAGGGCGAGTTCGCTGAGCCCGCCGCCGCTCGCCCTTTTCCGGCGACGCGCCCGTAGCGGTCATAGGGCCTGGGCGCCCTCGCGGTCAACGGCGTCGTCGCGGCGCGGCGCGGACGTCAACCTTGCGTCAACCTTGCCGCGACGATGCTGGAGCGATGGAGCCCGCCCTTGTCCGGGCGGCGGAGGAGGCGCAGGATCGGTCGATGGTCGAGGTTCTGGAGGTGCGGCGCGCGACGCCGCGGGACGCGGGCGAGGTCACGGCGCTGCTGCTGGCCTGTTACGGCACGCTCTATCGCGGCTGGTATCCCGACGCCGCGGTGGACCGGGCGCTGCCGGCCCTCGCGCGGGCGCAGCCCTCGCTGCTCTCCTCGGGTCGCTTCCGCATCGCCTCGATCGGCGGGGAGACCGCGGCCGTCGGCGGCTGGTCCGAGCCCGCGGTGAACGGGCGCATCCTGCGGACGGGCCACGTCCGGCATTTCGGCGCGCATCCGGACCGGCTGCGCCGCGGGGCCGCCGGCGCGATCCTCGCCGAATGCCTCGAGGAGGCCGCGGCGGGGGGCGTTGTGCGGATGACCTGCGTCTCCAGCCTGCCGGCCGAGCCGTTCTACGCCGCCTTCGGCTTCACGACGACCGGCTTCCGCCTCGCGGCCGCGCCGGGGGGCGGGCGCTTCGGCGTGGCGCTGATGGAGCGGACGCTGACGCGTTGACGCCCGGCGTTCGGTCCGGCGCGGATCCGGCGCGGAAGGGCAGGCGCGCCGGGGCGGTCAGACGCTCGGCCACCGCGGCGGCGCCGGCCGCGGCGCCCGGGCCGTCGAAGGTGCCGCGGACCTGCGTGGCCCAGCCGAGGGCGCGCAGGAGGATCTCGACCCGGCCGGGATCGGGCGGGCGTGGGCCGTGCCAGAACGCGGCGAGGGGGCGGGGGTCGGTCAGCCCCTCCCGGTCCCATATCGCCCGCCCGAGCGCCTTCGCGGGCACGCCGGCGCGGAGGGCGGAGAGGCCGACGGTGGAGTTGACCGTCACCACCCCGACGGTCTCGTCCAGCATCGCCGCGAGGTCTCCGCCGCGGATCACCTCCACCCGCTCGGCCGCCGCGCCGGCGGCGGCCTTGGCGATGCGCCGCCAAGGGGTCAGGCCGTTGTCCTGCGGGTGTTCCTTGAGGATCAGGCGGGCCTCGGGCGGCGCTTCGGCGGTGAAGGAGGCCACGACGCGGCGCACGGTCTCGCGCAGGTCGGCGTCGGGACCATGCGCGCGGATCTGGTAGTCGGTGCGAAGTTGCAGAGGAAACAGGAACTTGCGGCGTCCGCGCCAAGCCGTGAGGACCCGCCCGGCATGGGCGGCGTCTGACCGTTCGCGCGCCTTTGTCCATAGGAAACCGCCGTATTCGGCGAGGGGGTGCCAGGTCTGGTGGCGACGGTAGCCGGGATGGGTGAGCGGGGCGAGCGTCAGGTTCGAGAGGTTCCAGGCCACGTCCATCGCGGCGTAGGCGGCGAAGGAGGAGCGCCAGAGCGGGGTCTCCTCGGGGACCGGGCCGCGCGCCAAGGCCTCGATCCCGGGCCAGTGTTCGGGGAACGTTCCGTCCGCGCCGCCGCCTTCCGGCTCCACCGTCAGCCAGTCCGGACGCGCGTAGCCGAGCTCCACGTGCCAGCGGCGGACGCCGAGGGCACGAGCCTCCGCGCGCGCCTCGGCATGGGCCGGCCGCCGGGCGCCGAGATAGACGAGATCGGTGATCCCCTCCTCGGCCATGAAGCGGCGCACGAAGCCGGGCCACTCCGCCGCCCGGCCGCGATAGCTTCGGCCGCCGGGGCGGCGCCAGAACAGGGCGTCTCCGGGCGAGAGATGCAGGCGGCGGACCTCGGCCCCGCGTTCGTCGAGGGCGTCGCCGAGATGCGAGAAGAAGAACGAGGACGGTCCCTGCAGCAGCAGGAAGCGCCGGCCGGCGCCCGGGCCGCTCATCGAACGGACCTCCGGCCCCGGCAGAGGATGCGTCCGGCCGCGGCGCCGGACGAGCCCGGCGGCGGCGCGACCCCGGCGCCCGCGCCTCCCGTCGCGCGCCCCCCGAATCCGCGGCGAGGCCCCTGTCGGACCGAGACCCGGCGCGCGACGGGAGGCGGCGCGACGCGGGCGCCCGCCGGCGCGGCGCCGGATTGACACGTCCGGGAGCCGCGACTAGGCGGCGACGGTCCCTCTGCCCGGCCCGAGGCCCGATGTCCGACCGCCCCCTTCGCGTCCTGTTCCTGCAAGGGCCGCCGACCGGCTTCTGGCGCGAGCTCGCCGGGACGTTCGAGGCCGCGGGCCATGCCGCGCTCAAGGTCAACCTCTGCACCGCCGACGCGGTGTTCTGGCGGCGCCGGGCGACGGCCTATCGCGGGCGCTTCTCCCGCTGGCGGGCCTGGATCGCGCGCTTTTTCGCCGAGGAGCGCATCGACGCGGTGCTCTACTACGCCGATCGGCTGCCCTATCACGTCGTCGCGGCGCAGGAGGCGGCGCGCCTCGGCGTGCCGGCCTACGCGGTGGAGTTCGGCTATCTGCGCCCGGACTGGCTGACGCTGGAGCGGGGCGGCATGGGCGCCTTCAGCCATCTGCCGGACGACCCCGCGGTCTGGCGCGCCATGGCGGCCGACGCGCCGACGCCGGCGTCCGAGGCGCGCTTCGGCCACTCCTTCCTGCACGAGGCCGCCTCCGACGTCGCGTTCCACCTCGTCAACGCGCTGCTGGCGCCGCCCTATCCGTTCTACCGGCTCGACAAGCCGGTGCATCCGCTGATCGACTATCCGAGCTGGCTGCCCCGGCTCTGGCGCGGCGACCGCGAGGCCGCGTTCGCCGAAGCCGTGACGCGGGAGGCGGAGGCGCGGGACGCACCCTTCGCCCTTTTCGCGCTGCAGCTCCAGTCCGACTACCAGATCCGGGACAACGCGCCCTTCGACGATCTCGGCGGGATGATCGAGGCGGTCGTCGCCTCCTTCGCGCGCGCCGCAGCGCCGGAGCGGCGGCTGATCGTGAAGCTGCATCCGCTGGACAACGGCCTCTTCGACTGGCCGGGCGAGGTGCGCCGGGCCGCCGTGCGCCACGGCGTCGAAGGACGGGTGACGACGATCGACGGCGGCCGGCTCGACGCGCTGATCCGACACGCCGGCGGCGTTGTGGTGGCCAACTCCACCGTGGGGCTGCACGCGATCCGCGCCGGCGTCCCGGTCGCGGCGCTGGGCGAGGCGGTCTACGCCATGCCCGGGCTGACGCATCAGGGGCCGCTCGACGGCTTCTGGGAGACGCCGGCGCCGGTGGACGAAGCGCTGGCGCGGGACTTCGTGCGCGCGCTGGCCGCGACCGTGCAGGTGCGCGGCAGCTTCTACCATCCCGAGGGGCGTCGTCTTGCGGCGGCCGAGATCGTGCGCCGGGTCGCCGCCGGAGGGGCGCAGACCGGCGCCGCCTACGTCGACCCGCCGCCCCGCCTGCCGGTCCGCGCCCGCGGTCACGCCTAGTCGAAGGTGTTGGACAGCCGCAGCGTCGCCGTCACCGGGCTGAGCGCGGTGGAGATGCTGCGCAGCACCTTGTCGGCGTCCGCCAGCGGCGCGTTGGCGATGTAGACGATGTCTCCGTCCTCGATCTCGAACCGGCGGGCCAGGAAGAACGCGCCGGCGTCGCTCAGGTCGAGGTTGTAGACGACGGGGGCGAAGGGACCGGCCGCCGGCGTGCCGGCCAGCGCCTCGGCGGTCTCGCGGTCCTCGTAGCGGAACACGAAGACGTCGGCGGGATCGGAGCGGCGGTCGTCGAGCCCGCCGCTCTCGGCCAGCGCCTGCTCCAGCGTCACGCGCTCCGAGGCGAAGGCGGCGCGGCGTGGCTGCGACGCGGCGCCGAGGACGGTGTAGCTCGCCTCCGAAAGCAGCAGCGCCACGACGTCGCCGGGCTGCACCGCCACGTTCTGCGCCGGGTCCGCGAGCAGGCGCGAGAGCCGCGTCTCCGCCTGGCGCCCGCCCCGGGTCAGGCGCACGAGGACGCTGTGCGACGGCGCCTCCGCGCCCCCGGCTGCGGCGATGACGTCCAGCACCCGCTCCCCGACGTCGGCCAGCGGGACGCGACCGCCGCCGGCGGTCGCGTCGCCCAGCACGGTGACAGAGGAGACCGGCGAGGCGACGCGCGTGACGAGCGCCTGCGGTTCGATCGCCTTGCCCCGCAGCGCCGCCTCGACCGCGGCGCCCACGGCCTCGGGCGTGCGGCCGGCGGCGCGGATGCGCCCGGCATAGGGCACCGTGATGTGGCCGGAGGGGCCGATGCTCTGCTCCGGCAGGGTCAGACCGCGCGACCCGCCATCGGACGCGGAGAACAGCCCGCCCTCGACCGCCTCCCAGATGGTGACGGCGACGGCGTCGCCGACCCGCAGGCTTGGCCCTCCGTCCGTCTCGCGCGGCAGCGGCGCGACGACGGGGGCCAGCGTCTGGGCCTCGATCAGCGCGATCGTCTCGGGGGTGAGGGGGACGAGGGCGTAGGGCGGCGGCCCTTCCTGCGCGGGCGCGGCGCCGGTGCGCACGGCCTCCCCGGTCGGACCGGATTTCGGCGCCGCGGCGCAGCCGGCCACGGCGAGCGCCGCGAGGATCGCGGCCGCGCGCCGCCCGATGCCTTGTGCCGCCCTCATGCGCCGTCCGTCCCCGCCCCGCGACCGTCTCGCGGGCCCTGTGTGCAACGGCCGCGACGCGCAGGCAACCGGGGTCGAGGCCGGCGCGGGCGTCGCGCGCTCCGGGCCGGCGCCGGGCGGCGGCGCGACGGGGCCGGAACGGGCGGTAGGCCGCCGCGCCGTGCGCGCGCGCCTATCCAAAGCGGCGCCGAGATGCTACATGCCGCTGCAAGGTCGCCGCGGGGCCGCCTCGCCGCCACCCCGCCTCCGTGGCCCATGGCGGCCGCCCCGCCCCGAAGAGCCCGAGCCGCATGACAGACGCCGCCGCGCCCCGCAAACGTCACCGCCCGGAATCGCCCTTCCGGGTGCATCTGCGCGTGGTGACGGCGCTGCTGCGGCGGGAGATGGCGACGCGCTACGGACGCACCTCCGGCGGCTATTTCTGGGCGGTGGCCGAGCCCGCGGGCATGATCGGGATGATGAGCATGGCCTTCGCGGCGCTGTCGCGCAAGCCGGACCTCGGGCAGAGCTTCATCGTGTTCTTCGCCACCGGCTTCCTCAGCTTCAACTTCTACCGCATGACGGCGATGCAGCTGTTCTCGACGGTGCGGAGCAACCGGGCGTTGCTGAACTACCCGAACGTCGCCATCTACGACGCGATGGTGGCGCGGCTGCTGCTGCAGACGTTGACCAACTGCATGGTGGCGGCGGTGATCCTCGGGATCGCGATCTGGTACACTGAGGAGAGCGTGCAGCTCGACGTGGCCTGGATCGCGCCGGCGCTCGGCGCGGCGACGCTGCTGGCCTTCGGGGTCGGGGTGATGAATTCGGTGCTGTTCCAGATGTTTCCGCTATATCAGCGGGTGTTCCTGATCGTGAACCGGCCGCTCTTCATCATCTCCGGCGTGCTCTACATTCCGGAGATCCTGCCGACGCAGCTGCGCGAGCTGATCGCCTGGAACCCGCTGGTGCACGTCGTCTCGGGCTTCCGGCAGGGGGTGTATCCGAGCTACCACTCGATGATCACGCAGCTCGAGTATCCGGCGCTCTGCGGACTGGTCACGCTGGCGCTGGGGCTACTGCTGCTGCGCCGCTTCGGCGAGAGGCTGATGGACCAATGAGTCGTGCACGGACGAGCCTGGTGTTCGAGAACGTCTCCAAGGAGTTCCGCGTCAAGGGCGGGGTCAAGACGGTGGTGCGCGACCTCAACATGGCGATCCCGCGGGGGCGCTCGCTGGCGTTGCTGGGGCGCAACGGGGCGGGCAAGTCCACGCTGCTGTCGATGGTGGCCGGCGCGCTGAAGCCCGATCGCGGGCGGATCCTGCGCAACGCCAACATCTCCTTCCCGCTGGGTTTCGCGGGGTCGTTCCACAAGGACCTGACCGGGGCGCAGAACGTGCGCTTCGTGGCGCGGATCTACGGCGTCGACGAGGAGATGCTGATCGACTACGTGCAGGACTTCGCCGAGATCGGGCCCTTCATCGATCAGCCGGTGAGGGTCTATTCCTCCGGCATGAAGGCGAGGCTGGCCTTCGGCGTGTCCATGGGGATCCGGTTCGACGTCTACCTGGTCGACGAGCTGACGGCCGTGGGCGATCAGAACTTCAAGAAGAAGAGCAAGGCGGTGTTCGAGAGCAAGCTCGCGAATTCCGACGTCATCATGGTCTCCCACTCCGTGAATCAGCTGCGCCGCTATTGCGACTGCGGGCTGGTGCTGGAGGACGGGCGGCTCGAGGTGTTCGACGACCTCGAGGCCGCGATCGAGCGCCATCATCTCAACATGCGCGAGGTCAGCGGCGCCGTGGGCGAGGTCGTCGAGGACGGCGCCGGCCCGGCCCGCCGCAAGGCCCGCCCCGGCCGGCGCGACGCGACCCGCGGCGCCGCAGCCCGCCCCGGCGCCGAGGCCGCCCGCGCCCCCTCACGGAACGCGACATGAACGATCAGACCCGGCGACCCGACCTTGCGGAGGGCGCCCCCGCCGGCGACTCCGACCCCGTGCGCCCGGAGCGCTTCGCGGCCGCCGAGGCGGGCGGCGAGGCGGACGCCGATCCCGGCCTGGCCGCCGCGGCCGAGGCCGGGCGCGGCGTGGACCCGGCCGACGTCGTCTCGGGCCGACAGCCGGCGGCCAAGCGCGCGCGCCGCGCCGCGCGCCGCGCCGCCCTCGCCGCCGAGACCGCGGACCTCTCCGCCGGCGCGGGAAGCTCATCCGAGCCCGTGATCCCGCCCCCGCCCGGCCAGGCCGAGGCGGCGCCGGTGGCGGGTGAGCCGGTGCCCGTCAGCGCAGCCGAACGGAAGAGCGGCGAGATCGTCGCCCCGCGCCCCCGCGCCGCCGCGCGCCAGGCCCGCAAGCGGCGGCGCGATGCGAAGCTCGGCAAGGCGCGGGCGCTGCGCGGCAAGGGCGGCGGAGGCAAGGGCGGCGGCGGCGCCGGAAGCAAGGGCGGCGCCCTCGTCCAGGCCAAGGCCGCCGGCGTTCCGGACGCCGCGCCGCGCCCCTCGATCACGGTGGACGCGCCGGCCTCGGGCGCCGCGCGCCGCGCCCGGCGCCGCGCGCTGGTCTCGCGCATCGCCGTCTGGGGCAGCTTCCTCGCGCTCGTCGCCGCGCCGACGGGGATCGCGGGCTGGTACCTCTACGCCAAGGCCGCGGACCAGTACGCCTCGGAGGTCTCCTTCGCGGTGCGCAGCCTCGAGGGGGCGCTGCCCTCGCCGGTGATGGACCTGTTCGGGGGCAGCGCCGACAGCACCACCGGCGACACCCAGATGCTGTTCGAGTACCTTCAGTCCCAGCCGATGGTCGAGCGCGTCGCCGCCGACCTGCCGCTGCGCGAGATCTACAACCGGCCGGAGGCGGACCCGGTCTTCGCGCTGGGCGAGGCCGGGACCATCGAGGAGCTGGTGGACTACTGGAACCGCGCCGTAACCGTCGCCTACGATTCGACCGCCGGCATCATCGACGTCGAGGTGCGCGCCTTCCGGCCCGGAGACGCCAGGCGCGTGGCCGAGGCGGTGCTGGAGGAATCGGAGGCCCTGATCAACGGCCTCTCGACCGGCGCGCGGGCCGACGCGGTGCGCTTCGCGGAGATCGACCTCGCCGAGGCGGAGCAGCGCGTGCGCGACGCGCGCCTCGCGCTGCAGAGCTTCCGCGAGACGCAGGGCACCGCCGACGTGGCCGGCGACATCACGCAGGAGATGGGGCTGATCGCGCAGCTGCGCGCCCGGCGGGCCGAGATCGAGGGCGACATCGAGAGCCGCCGTTCGGTGCTCTCCGCCGACAGCCCGGTGCTCGAGGCGATGGAGCGCCGCCTCGCCGCGGTCGACGCCCAGATCGCGACGGCCGAGGCGCGCATCGCCGACGGCGAGATCGATCCCGGCGGGCCGGAGGGCGCGCTCGCGGCCGGGCCCCGCGGCACGCTGGCCGAGGCCGCCGGCGTGCAGGAGCGCCTGCAGGTGGAGCTGGAGTTCGCCACCAACATGTACACCTCCGCCCAGTCGGCGCTGGAGGCGGCGCGGGCCGAGGCGCGCCGCCGGCAGCGCTATCTCGCCACCCACATCGCGCCGACGCTGAGCCAGGAGCCGCGCTATCCCGAGCGGCTGTTCTGGACGGTGGGCATCTTCGGCGTGGCGCTTCTGAGCTGGGCGATCCTGCTCCTGATCACGAGCTCGATCCGGGACCGGAGCTGAGGCTCCGGCGGTCCGGGGCTTTGCGGCGCGGCGGCGTTTCGCTACCGTCGGCATGGGGGAGACACGGCTTGAGAGGGGGAGCATGACCCGTTCCATGTTCGGCACGGACGGCGTGCGCGGGCGCGCCAACCGGCATCCGATGACGCCGGAGACGGCTCTGGCGCTGGGGCAGGCCGCCGGGCGCTTCTTCCGCGACGGCACGCACCGGCACCGCGTGGTGATCGGCAAGGACACGCGGCTGTCGGGCTACATGCTGGAGCAGGCGATCACCGCCGGCCTGCTCTCGGCCGGGATGGACGTGTTCCTGCTCGGGCCGATCCCGACGCCCGCGGTGGGGATGCTGACGAAGTCGCTGCGGGCGGATGCGGGGGTGATGATCTCCGCCTCGCACAACCCGTTCGAGGACAACGGCATCAAGTTGTTCGGGCGCGACGGCTACAAGCTCTCCGACGCCTCGGAGAGCGAGATCGAGGCCCTGATCCTGGCCGAGGCGCCGACGCGCGTGGAGCCGCGCCAGATCGGCCGCGCCAAGCGCATCGAGGACGGGCTCGGGCGCTACATCGAGGCGGCGAAGGCGACCTTCCCGAAGGCGCTGAACCTCGACGGGCTCAAGATCGTCGTCGATTGCGCCAACGGCGCCGCCTATCGCTCCGCGCCCACCGTGCTGTGGGAGCTCGGGGCCGAGGTGATCCCGCTCTCGGTCGCGCCGGACGGCACCAACATCAACGCCGGCTGCGGCTCCACCCATCCCGAGGCCTGCCGCGAGGCGGTGCTGCGCGAGGGCGCCGATCTCGGTCTCGCGCTCGACGGCGACGCGGACCGGGTGATCGTGGTGGACGAGCGCGGCGAGGTGGTGGACGGCGATCAGATCATGGCCCTGATCGCCGAGCGCTGGCGCCGCGACGGGCGCCTCCGGGGCGATGCGCTGGTGGCGACGGTGATGAGCAATCTCGGCCTGGAGCGGCATCTGGAGGCGATGGGCCTGAAGCTGCTGCGCACCAAGGTCGGCGACCGCTACGTGGTCGAGGCGATGCGGCGCGGCGGCCACAACCTCGGCGGCGAGCAGTCGGGGCACGTGGTGATGTCGGATCATGCGACCACCGGCGACGGGCTGATCGCTGGGCTTCAGGTGCTCGCGGCGCTGGCGGAGGACGGCAAGCCCGCCTCGGAGGTCTGCGCGCGGTTCGAGCGGCTGCCGCAGATCCTGCGCAACGTGCGCTACGCGCCGGGCGCCGCGCCGCTGGAGGCGCCCGCCGTGCGCGCCGCGATCGCCGCGGGCGAGGCGAAGCTCGAGGGCGCGGGGCGGGTGCTGATCCGCAAGTCGGGCACCGAGCCGTTGATCCGCGTCATGGCCGAGGGCGAGGACAAGACCCTGGTCGAGGCCGTCGTCGCCGGGATCTGCGCGGCGGTCGAAGGCGCCGCCGCCGAGGACGCGCCGGCCGCCGGCTGACCCGGGCGGCGGGCCGCTCAGGTCGCCGGGCAGAGCGCCGCGGTCAGCGAGACGCGCGCCTCGAGCCGCCGCTCGCCCGGCGCGACGGGCATGGAATCGGCGCCCTCGGCCATCGCCATGGCGCGGAAAGGGGTCGGCCGAGGCGTCTCCGCGCCGGCCTCGACGAGGGCGAGGACGGGGCCGAGGGAGAGTTCGGCCGCCCCCGCCATCGCCTCGGCCTTGGCGAGCGCGTCACGCACCGCAGCGGCCCGCGCCTCGCCCAGCTTCGCCTCGGCGTCCGAGACCTCGAGGCTGACCGAGCCGAGCCCGGTGGCGCCGGCCGCCACGGCGGCGTCGACCGTCTCGCCGAAGCCCGAGAGATCGCGCAGCGTCGCGGTCAGGCTCGAACTCGCCCGCCAGCCCACCGTCTCCGGCGGGGCATCGCGGTCCGGCCGTTCGCGCATCGGGCCGAGCGAGACGCCGGAGGTTGCGAGGTCGCCCTCCGCCACGCCGCTCTCGCGCAGCGCGTCGAGCACCGCCTGCGTGCGGCGCGCGGCCTCGGAAAACGCCTCGGCGGGGTTCTCCGCCTCCGCCTCGGCGTCGAAGCCCACCGTCAGCAGATCGGGGACGGCGGAGACGGCGCCGCGGCCTTCCACGGTGATCTCGCCGGCGCAGTCGGGCGGCGTCGCCTGAGCCGCGGCCGCGACGGGCATCAGGATTGCGAGGGCTGCGACGGCGCGATGCATGGCTGAACTCCCGGGAACGGCGGCGAGCGGAAAGTGTCGCGGGCACGGCCGGCGCAGGCAAGTCCGGCCGAGCCGAACGGGGTCGGCCGGCGCGTCGGGCGTCAGCCCGCGATGTCGTCCCAGAACGCCTTGACGCGGCTGAAGAAGTCCGTGGTGGAGGGCGAATTGCCGTCGCTCTCCTTCTCGAACTCCCGCAGCAGGTCCTTCTGCCTGGCGCTGAGATTGACCGGCGTCTCCACCGCGAGTTCGAGGTAGAGATCGCCGCGCCGGCCGCCGCGCAGCGTCGGCATGCCCTTCTCGCGCAGGCGAAGCTGCTTGCCGGACTGCACGCCCGAAGGCACCTTCACGCGGCTGCGCCCGCCGTCGATCAGCGGCGCCTCGATCTCCCCGCCGAGGGCGGCGGTGGTCATCGGCACCGGCATGCGGCAGTGCAGGTCCGGACCGTCCCGCTCGAAGATCGGATGCGGCGCGACCTCGACGAAGATGTAGAGATCGCCCGGCGGTCCGCCGGCGAGGCCGGCCTCGCCCTCTCCGGCGAGGCGGATGCGCGTGCCGGTCTCGACCCCCGCGGGAATGTCGACCTTGAGCCGACGCTCCCGCTGCACCCGGCCCGCGCCGGCGCAGGCCTTGCACGGGTCCTTCACGATGGAGCCGCGCCCGGCGCAGGTCGGACAGGTCCGCTCGATCGTGAAGAAGCCCTGCTGCGCGCGCACCTTGCCCATGCCCGAACAGGTCGGGCAGGTGGCGGGGGGCGAGCCGCTCTCGGCGCCGGTGCCGTTGCACTCGTCGCACTTGACGGCGGTCGGGATCTCCAGGGTCTCCTGCCTGCCGCGGAAGGCGTCCTCCAGCGTCACGCGCAGGTTGTAGCGCAGGTCGGAGCCGCGCGTGGCGCCGCCGCGGCCCCGCCCGCGGCCGCGGCCGCCGCCCATGAATTCGCCGAAGAGGTCCTCGAACACGTCCGAGAAGGCGCCGAAATCGGCGCCGCCCGCACCGGGACGGAAGCCGCCCGGGCCCTGGCCCGCGCCCGGGCCGCCGCCCTCGAAGGCGGCGTGGCCGAACTGGTCGTAAGCGGCCTTCTTCTGCGGATCCTTGAGGATCTCGTAAGCTTCGGCGACCTCCTTGAACTTGGCCTCGGCCTGCGGATCGTCGGTGTTCCGATCCGGATGCAGCACCTTGGCCTTCGCACGGTAGGCCTTCTTGATCTCGTCCTCCGAGGCGCCCTTGGCGATGCCGAGCACCTCGTAGAAGTCGCGTTTCGCCATGTCACGCCTCTCCTGCGCGCCCGGCGGGCCGGCTCGTCACGCAACGGCCCCGCCCACGGGATCGGGGGCGGGGCCGCATGCTGGAGCGGCCCGGCACGGGCCGGGCTTCAGCCCGCCTTGCGGTCGTCGTCCTTCACCTCGGTGAAGTCGGCGTCCACGACGTCGTCGTCCTGACCCTGAGCCTTCGGCTGTTCGGACGGCTCGGCGGCGCCCTCGGCCTGAGCCTTCTCGGCCTCGGCCTTGTAGATCGCCTCGCCGAGCTTCATCGCCGTCTCGGTCAGCGCCTGGGTCTTGGCCTTGACGTCCTCGAGGTCGTCGCCCTCGGTCGCCTCGCGGAGCGCCTTCACGGCGTCCTCGATGGCCGACTTCGTCTCCGCGTCGACCTTGTCGCCGTGCTCGGCGAGCGAGCGCTCGGTCGAGTGGATCAGGGCCTCGGCGTGGTTCTTCGCCTCGACCATCTCGCGGCGCTTCTTGTCGGTCTCGGCGTTCTCCTCGGCCTCCTTCACCATCTTCTCGATGTCGTCGTCGGAGAGGCCGCCCGAGGCTTGGATGGTGATCTTCTGCTCCTTCTCGGTCGCCTTGTCCTTCGCGCCGACGGAGACGATGCCGTTGGCGTCGATGTCGAAGGTCACCTCGATCTGCGGCATGCCGCGCGGCGCCGGCGGAATGTCCTCGAGGTTGAACTGCCCGAGGAGCTTGTTGTCCGCCGCCATCTCGCGCTCGCCCTGGAAGACGCGGATGGTCACGGCCGTCTGGTTGTCGTCGGCGGTCGAGAAGATCTGGCTCTTCTTGGTCGGGATCGTCGTGTTGCGGTCGATCAGCCGGGTGAACACCCCGCCCAGCGTCTCGATGCCGAGCGAGAGCGGCGTGACGTCCAGCAGCACCACGTCCTTGACGTCGCCCTGCAGCACGCCGGCCTGGATCGCGGCGCCCATGGCCACCACCTCGTCCGGGTTGACGCCCTTGTGCGGCTCCTTGCCGAAGAACGCCTTCACCGCCTCAGTCACCTTCGGCATGCGTGTCATGCCGCCGACCAGCACCACCTCGTCGATCTCCGACTTGGCGACGCCGCCGTCCTTGAGGGCCGCCTCGCACGGCTTGATCGTGCGCCTGATCAGATCCTCGACCAGACCCTCCAGCTTGGCGCGCGTCAGCTTCATCACGAGGTGAAGCGGCTGGCGCGTGTCGGGGTCCATCGAGATGAACGGCTGGTTGATCTCGGTCTGGCTGGCAGAGGACAGCTCGATCTTCGCCTTCTCGGCCGCCTCCTTGAGGCGCTGGAGCGCGAGCCGGTCCTTGCGCAGGTCGACCTTGTTCTCCTTGAAGAACTCGTCGGCCAGATAGTCGACGATCTTGAGATCGAAGTCCTCGCCGCCGAGGAAGGTGTCGCCGTTGGTCGACTTCACCTCGAACAGGCCGTCGTCGATCTCGAGGATCGTGATGTCGAAGGTGCCGCCGCCGAGGTCGTAGACCGCGATGGTCTTCGCCTCCTTGCGCTCCAGCCCGTAGGCGAGCGCCGCCGCGGTCGGCTCGTTGATGATGCGCAGCACCTCGAGCCCGGCGATCTTGCCGGCGTCCTTGGTGGCCTGACGCTGCTGATCGTTGAAGTAGGCGGGCACGGTGATCACCGCCTTGTCGACGGTCTCGCCCAGATAGCTCTCGGCGGTCTCCTTCATCTTCTGAAGGATGTAGGCCGAGACCTGGCTCGGCGAATACTTCTCGCCGCGCGCCTCGACCCAGGCGTCGCCGTTCTTGCCCTCGACGATCTTGTAGGGGACCATCCCCTTGTCCTTCTCCACCGTCGGGTCCGAATACCGGCGCCCGATCAGGCGCTTGACGGCGAAGAGCGTGTTCTCGGGGTTGGTGACGGCCTGGCGCTTGGCCGGCTGGCCGACGAGGCGCTCGTCCTCGGTGAAGGCGACCATCGACGGCGTGGTGCGCGCGCCCTCGGCGTTCTCGATCACCTTCGGCTGCGCCCCGTCCATGATGGCGACGCAGGAGTTGGTGGTGCCGAGATCGATTCCGATGACTTTGGACATGAGTTCCCTCTCAGTGGCGATGTCGGAGCCCGGATCCTCAGGCGAGGCCCCCAGGCTCCATCCCGGGGTACCGCGGGGGGAAGAACCCCTCTCCGCGTGCTGGCGGGGATATAGGGAGGGGCCGGAGGGGCTGCAAGCGACGCGGGCGCCAGGGGATCGCGCGGATTCGAGCCATGTCCGCCGCAGGCGAGCTTCGGCCCGGGGGTTGTCTCCGCGCCGTGCCTCGCCAGACTCGGGGCTCTCGGCATCACCGGAGACGCTTCATGCCCCCCCTCGTCGTGAACGGCGCCGAAGTCTGGCAAGGGTTCCTCGCGCGCGAGGCGCAGGCGGAGATCGTCGAGGCGGTGCGCGACGCCGCCCGCGCCGCCCCGCCCCGGCGCATGGAGACGCCCTGGGGCAAGCCGATGAGCGTCGCGATGACCTCGGCCGGCCGCGTCGGCTGGGTCAGTTCCAAGGCGGGCTACGCCTATCTCGAGGCGCGGCCGGAGGGGGGCGCCTGGCCCGCGATCCCGGAGCCCGTGCTCGCCGTCTGGCGCGCCGTCTCCGGCTGGCCGGACGATCCCGACTGCTGCCTCGTGAACTGGTACGGCGAGGGCGCGAAGATGGGCCTGCACGTCGACCGGGACGAGGGCCGCTTCGACGCGCCGGTGGTCTCGATCTCGCTGGGCGATCCGGGGCTGTTCCGCGTCGGCGGAACGCGCCGCAAGGACCCGACCCGGTCCGTCTGGCTCGAATCGGGCGACGTCGCCCGCCTCGCCGGCGAGGCGCGGCTGGCCTATCACGGCATCGACCGCATCCGCTTCGGCGCCTCGCGGCTCCTGGCCCAGGGCGGCCGGCTGAACCTGACCCTTCGCGTCGTCGCCTAGCGCTCGGGCGCGCTCGGCCCGTCCGAGTTCGAACCGGGAGTCCCGCCGCTCCCGATCCGCGTCTCGCCGTCGAACACCCCCGCCAGCCACAGCGCCGCCGCGGCGAGGATCGCCAGCGCGAGGACCAGCGCCAGCAGACCGCGGAGGCAGCCGCCGCCGCGACCGGGGCCGGGCGGCGGCCCCTGCGGCGCGGGCGCGGGCGCCGGCGAGGGCCGCGAGGGGCCGCCCCAGTCGCTCACGGGTTCGCCTCCATCAGCTCGACCACCCGCGCGGCCGAGACCGCCACGATCCACGCCGTCGCCGCGACGCAGAGGGCGAGCTTGCTCCAATACGCGGCCGAGCGCAGCTGATAGGCCGCCGCGCGGGTGTCGAAGGTCATCTCCGCCCGACCCTCGCGCTCCATCGTCCTGAGGAGGCCCAGGTTCTGACGGATCGCGGCGAGGTACTGCAGCAGGTCCGCCAGCAGCGCCAGCAGCGCGAGCCCCGCCGCCGGCGCCACCTCCGCCGGCGTCAGGAACGGCTCGCGGTTCGCGGCGCTCTCGACCACGTAGGTCATCGAGACGGCGATCACCCCGACGGAGACGCTCCAGACCCGGTCCGAGAGCCGGCCGGTGTGCCTGTCCAGATTCTCGATCACCGTGGCCTTGTCGGGCATCGCCGGACCCCCTCCCGTCGCCGGAAGGATAGCGGCGCCGCCCCCGCCGCGGAAGCGCCCGCTCAGATCGGCGCGGCGACGGGGTCGTAGCGGTAGATCCAGTCGTTCAGCGCCGCCGCCCGCTCCGGCGCCAGTGCGCCGAGGGCCGCGAGCGCCCCGCCCTTGACCAGCCGCTCCGGCAGGCTGCGGGAGTGGTAGTTGCGCCCGGCCCGGCCTGCGGCGCGGACCAGGCGGCGCGTGCGCGGGGCGCGCGCCGCCTCGTAGGCCTGCAACCCCGCCTCCGGCGTCCGATTCCGCAGCGCCCGCGCCAGCACCACGGCGTCCTCCAGCGCCATCGCGGCGCCCTGCGCGAGGAACGGCGTGGTGGGATGCGCCGCGTCGCCCAGAAGGGCGACGCGGCCGCGCCGCCAGCAGGGCAGCGGGCGATGATCGTAAAGGCCCCAGATCTTCGGCGCCTCCGCCGCCGCCAGCAGCGCGTCCACCGCCGGGTCCCAGCCGCGGAAGGCCGCGCGCAGCGCCGCCGGGTCGCCGGGATGGGACCAGCCCTCCTCCGCCGGCCCGGCGCGCTCCTCGACCGCCACCAGGTTCACCAGCGTCCGGTTCCGCAGCGGATAGGTCACGACATGCCCGCGCGGCCCCATCCACAGCGTCGCCTGCGGAACCGCGAGCGCCTCCGGCAGGCCCCGGGCGGGCACCAGCGCCCGCCAGGCGCGCGCGCCGGACCAGGTCGGGGCCGACTCCCCCGCCACCGTCTCCCGCAGGGCCGAGCGCACGCCGTCCGCGGCGATCGCCAGATCCGCCTCGAGCCCGCCGCGGGAGGTGCGCAACGTCGCCCGCGGCCCCTCCGCGTCCACCCCGTCCGCCGTCTCGTCGAGCCGGATCGCCACGCCCGCGGCCTCCGCCGCCCGGCGCAGCGCGCCATGCAGATCCGCCCGATGGACGTGGAGATACGGCGCCCCCCAGCGCGCCTCCGCCGCGGCGCCGAGCTCGAGCCGATGCACCCGCGCCCCGAGCCCGGCGAGACGCAATTCGACGGCCTCGGTGCGGGAGGCGAACTCGCGCACCATCGCCCCGATGCCGAGGGCGTCCACGGCCCGCATGGCGTTGGGCGAAAGCTGGAGCCCGGCCCCCACCTCCCCCAGCGCGCGCGCGCGCTCGACGACCGAGACGGCGTGGCCCTCCCGCGCCAGCGCCAGCGACGCGGCGAGGCCCCCGATCCCGGCCCCGACCACCACGATCTCCAGCGCCCCCGTCATGCCGCGCGCCTCCTCGCTCGCCTGCGCCCGGACCACGCCTCGCCCACGCAGCCGCGCGGGGCGAGCCGGCGAAACCGCGCAGGTCCGACCCGACCCCGGGCGGGGTCGGCTCAGGCGCCGGTGAAGACCGGCTTCTCCTTGCGGAAGAAGGCCGCGATGGCGTTCTTGGCGTCCTCGGAGGTCGAGCAGTCCGCCTGCAGTTCGGCTTCCAGCGCGTAGCTCTCCTCGAGGCTCTGCGTCGCCGCGGCGCGCAGGATCCGCTTGGCGTGGCGCAGGGTGCGCGGCGCGCCCTCGGCCAGCTGCGCCGCCCAGTCCAGCGCCGCGGCCCGGGCGGCGCCCGCCGGCACCACGCGGTTCACGATACCCGCCGCGGCGCAGTCCGAGGCCGGCAGCTTCTCGGCCCCCACGATCGCCGCGTAGGCGCGCTTGTAGCCGAGCGCCCGCAGCAGGTGCCAATGGTTGCCGCCGTCCGGGATCAGCCCGATCGCCGCGAAGGCCTGATAGAGATACGCGTCCTCCTCCATCACCGCGAGGTCGCAGTTCTGCGCGTAGGCGGCGCCGATGCCCGCGCAGGCCCCCTGGATCGCGGCGACATAGGGCTTGTCGGACGCCGCGATGGCGTCGAGCGAGGGCTTGAACACCGTCATCAGCTTCTCGGTCACGTCCGGCCCGAGCGAGGCGTCGGACAGGTCGGCCCCGGCGGAGAACGCCCGCCCCTCTCCCGCCAGCACGACGGCGCGGACGGAATCGTCGATCTCCACCTCCGCCATCGCCTCGGCCAGCTCCCGGCAGAGCCGGCCGTCGAACGCGTTCAGCTTGTCGGGCCGGTTCATCGCGATCACGGCGACCTTGCCGTGGCGCTCGACCAGGACGGTCTCGTAGGTCTGGACGGCGGCGGACATGGGCTCGGCTCCTTGCAGGGGGATCAGGCGTCTCGGGACTCGGCGGCGGGTTCGGCGACGACCCCGGCCGCGACCAGCTCGGCCACGGCCTGCGGCGACCGACCGAGTTCGGCGAGGATGGCGGCGGTGTCCCCGCCCCGCCGCGCGAGCGGCGCCGGCGCGTCCGGCGCCTCCGGCCCGAAGCGCGGGGCGGGCGGCGTGTGGCGCAGCCCCTCGGCCTCCCGCGCGATGCGCCGGGCGGCCATGTGCGGATGCGCGGCGGCCTCGCGATAGTCGAGCACGGGCGTCACGCAGGCGTCGGAGCCGTCGAAGACCGCCGCCCAGTCCTCGCGCGTCCGTCCCGCGAACGCGGCTTCCAGCCAGGCATGCTGCTGCGGCCAGCGCGCCCGGTCGTTCTGCGGACCGAACTCTTCGGGATCGATCTCCATGAGCCGCAGCATCTCGGCGAAGAACTGCGCCTCGATGCAGCCGACGGCCATGAACTTCCCGTCCTCGGTGGCGTAGCAGCGGTAGTAGGGCGCCCCGCCGTCGAGCATGTTCGCGGATCGTTCCGGGCTCCAGCGTCCGGCGGCGTCGAGCGTGTGCAGGATCCCGCCCATCGAGACCACCGCGTCGCAGATCGCGGCGTCCACCACCTCGCCCACCCCCGTCGCCTTGGCGCGCAGCATCCCCGCCAGCACGCCGACGACGAGGAACAGCGAGCCGCCGCCGTAGTCGCCGATCAGGTTCAGGGGCGGCGGCGGCGGCGCCTCCGGCCGGCCGATGGCGTTCAGGATCCCGGTGACGGAGATGTAGTTGATGTCGTGCCCGGCGGTCTTCGACCAGGGCCCGTCCTGGCCCCAGCCGGTCATCCGCCCGTAGACCAGCGCCGGATTGCGCGCCAGCGCCTCGGAAGGGCCGACGCCGAGCCGCTCGGTCACGCCGGGGCGATAGCCCTCGATCAGCGCGTCGGACCGCTCGATCAGGTCGAGCAGGATCGCCGCGCCCTCCGGCTTGCGCAGATCCAGCGTCAGGGAGCGCTTGCCGCGCCGCTCGATCGCGACGTCGGTCTCCACCGGGCTCGGGCGCGGGCGGTCGATCACGATCACCTCCGCGCCCATGTCGGCCAGCAGCTGGCCCGCATAGGGGCCGGGGCCGATCCCGGCCAGCTCGATGATGCGCAAGCCGGTCAGCGGCCGTGTCATGGGCGTCTCTCCTCCCCCTTCGGGACCGCGCGTCCGCCTCTGCCGGGCGGCGTCGCTGGGCCGAGCCAAGCCCCGCCGGCCGGCCGCGTCAAGCCCGAGCGGGCGCCGCGACGCTTGCCTGACGCGACGGCGCACGCCATTACCGGCCTCATGCGGACGCGCCGCCCATGAACGCCCCCGGTCCCTCGTCCGCGACGGCGCCCGAGGCCCCCGCCGCGGCGCCGGCGGGCGGCGACCTGCGGGCCGCCGAACGGCGCAGCCGGTCGCGGCTGGAGCGTGCGATCGAGACGGCGGCGCTGGACCGGCTGCGCCTCATCGCCGTCGGCGTCACCGCGGCGCTGGCGGTGATCGCGGTGGTGGTCGCGCTGACCGCCGGCTTGCCGGACGCGCTCTACTACCACGGCCTCATGCTGCTCTTCGTCGCCTCGGTCTGGGGACAGTACGCGCTGGCGCGGCGCCGGGGGCTCGTGCGCTGGCATTCCTACGCCTTCGCCGCCTTCAACTTCGCGCTGATGGCCTTCGCCCTCGGCTGGCCGAACCCGCTCTCGGAGATGGCGCGGCATCCGAACGCCGATCAGCTGATGCTGCGGTTCGGCAACTTCGTCTACTTCTTCGTGCTGCTGGCGGCGCTCGCGCTGACCTTCTCGCCGGCGCTGGTGCTGTGGGGCGGGGTCTGCGGCGCCGCGGCGTGGAGCGGGCTGCATCTCTGGGTCGCCCTGCAGCCCGGGACGATCGTGGAGATCCACCCGGAAGACGCCGACGGCGTCCGCGCCGTCATCGACCGCTTCCTCGATCCGGCGCACATGGACGTCGGCATCTGGGTGCAGGAGGTCGCCGCGCTTCTGATCACCTCCGGACTGCTGGCGCTCGCCGTCCAGGGCTCGCGCGATCTGGTGATGCGCCAGGCGGCGCTGGAGCGGCGCGGCGCCGCCCTCGCCCGCTACGTCCCCGCCTCGGTGGCCGAGCGCATGGCCGAGAGCGACGAGCCCTTCCTCGAGGACCGCGCGCCGCCCGCCGCCGTCCTCTTCACCGACGTCGTCGGCTTCACCGGCTGGGCCGAGGAGCGACCGCCCGAGGCGGTCATGCGCCTTCTGCGCGGCGTCCACGCCCTCGTCGCCGAGGAGGTGTTCCGCGCCGGCGGCGTCCTCGACAAGTTCATCGGGGACGGCGCGATGGCCACCTTCGGCGTCGCGCCCGGCCGCGTCGGGGAGGGCGGGCTCGACGCCGACGCGGCCGCGCGCCGGGCCCTCGCCTGCGCCGAGGGCGTCCTCGCCCGCGCGGCCGAATTCAACGCCGGGCGCGCGGCGCGGGGCGAGGACGTGGTGCGCCTTTCGGTCGGCGTGCATTTCGGCCCCGTGCTGGTCGGCGACGTCGGCGGCGCCGGGCGGATGGAGCTTTCGGTGGTCGGCGACACCGTCAACGTCGCCAGCCGGCTGGAGGCGCTGACCCGCCCCCTCGGCGCCGGCGCGGCGGCCTCGGACGCCGTCATGCAGGCCGCCGGCGGGCCGCCGGAGGGCTGGCGCGAACGCGGTCGGCGGGTGCTGGCGGGCCGTCACGGCGGCGTCGTGGTCTGGACGCTGGACCACCGGCCCGACGACCCGGCGCGTCCCGACGCAGGCGCGGTTCCGGACTGAACCGGCCCCACGGCCCTCGCCCCGCCGGGGCGCCGGGCTACCTTTTCCCAGCGTCAGCATCCGTCCCGCCCCGGAGATCCGACATGACGCGCCTTCTCGCCGCCCTCGCCCCCGTCCTCGCGCTCGCCGCCGCGCCGCTGCCGGCCCTCGCCTCGGTCTGCCAGTCGGTCGCCGGCATCCTGCCGGACGCGACCCATGTCCGCCTCGCCTCGGCCGATCCGGAGGGGGAGGTGACGATCCGCTTCATCGGCCACGCCACCTTCCTGATCGAGACCGGGGGCGGCGTCAGCATCGCCACCGACTACACCGGCCGGTCCGGCCCGGTGGAGGTCCCGACCGTCGTCACCATGAACAACGCGCACGAGACGCACTGGACCCCGTTCCCGGACGAGCGCATCCTCCACGTCCTCGAGGGCTGGAAGAACGAGGTCGGAGACGGCCCCGCCGATCACCACGTCGAGGTCGGCGACGCGCTGGTGCGCAACGTCCCCACCGACGTCCGCGGCCGGGGCGGCGGCGTACGCGAGAACGGCAACTCGATCTTCGTGTTCGAGGTCGGGGACCTCTGCATCGGCCATCTCGGACATCTGCATCACACCCTCGGCCCGGACCACTACGCCGCCATCGGCCGGCTCGACGTGGTGATGGCGCCGGTGGACGGGGGGCTGACGCTGCCGATCGACGACATGATCTCGATCCTCCAGCGGCTCCGCGCCTCGGTCGTGCTGCCGATGCACTACTGGGGGACCGCCTCGCTGGAGCGGTTCCTGACCGGCATGTCGGACGACTTCCAGGTGGTCCGCGCCGACGGGATCGGCTCGATCACCATCACGCCCCGCACACTGCCGTCGCAGCCGTCGATCTACGTCCTGCCGACCTGGGCGTCCGCCTCCGGCGACTAGCGCGCCGCGGCGGCGATCTCCTCCAGCTCGTCCGAGAGGTCGGCGCCGACCAGCGCGGAGAGCAGCCGAGGCAGGTCCTCGCGCCGCTCGACCTTGTCCGCCAGCGCCTCGGCGTCCGCGCCGAGGCCGAGCTTCTCCGCCGCCTCCAGCGCCTTGGCGTCGGCGAAGGGGAAGAGCTCGTCCCAGGCCCGCTGCGCCTCGCGGCAGAACACGTCGGCGCCGGTGTCGCCGATGCCCTTGAAGTCCTTCAGCCGCGCGCGGATCTTCGCCGGGTCGCCGCCGGCCGCCTCGCGCAGCTTGCGCAGGTCGCCGCCGTACTCGTCCAGAACCCTTTCCGAAAGTTCGGCGAGCTGGGTGGAGGTCTTCTCGTCCACCCGGGCGTAACCGGATTCGTTGAGGAGCTTCACCCGCTCCTCCCAGTCGGCGTCGCGCATCTTCTCGGGCGTCGTCAGTCCCGCGTCGATCAGCGCGTGCGCCCCCTTCATCGCCAGCTTCGCCGAGATCGGGGCCGAGATCAGCAGCGAGGTCACGAGCCACTGGAACAGCGGCGCCGGGGTGTTCGCCGCGACGTCCACGCCGAGCGATTCCGCCGGGCTCTTCGGACGGCGCCGCAGCAGTTCCGTCACCATCGCATCGGCCATCGCGCACCTCCCTTGCTCGCGCAGCAACGCGCGAGGCGGCGGGGCGTTCGCTCAGGCGGGTTCGATCACCACCTCGGTCGGCTCGAACCGGATCACGTCGACCAGCCCCTTGTCGGAGATCCTGAGCGCCGGGATCACCGCCAGCGCCAGCAGCGAATGCTGCATGAAGGCGTTGTTGAGCGTGCAGCCCGACGCCGCCATGGCGTCCGCCAGCCGCCGCGCGGCTGCCGCGACCTCCTCCGCCGGCGCGTCGGAGACGAGGCCGGCGATCGGCAGCGGGACCAGCGCCGCCTCCGCGCCCTCCGCGAACAGGACCGCGCCGCCGCCGACCTCGCGCAGCCGCTCCGCCGCGCGCGCCATCGCCTCGGGCGAGGTGCCGACGACCACCATGTGATGGCAGTCGTGCGCGACGGTCGAGGCGAGCGCCATCTCGCCGCGCCAGCCGAAGCCCGAGACGAGCGCCGTCGCCACCGTCCCCGTCGCGCGGTGCCGCTCCACCAGCGCGATCAGGCAGACGTCGCCCGCCGCGTCCTCGGGCGCGAGGACGCCGTCCTTCACCGGGATCTCGCGCTCCAGCGCCTCGGTCGGGGCCTGGTTCTCCACCACGCCGATCACGCGCGCGCGGACCCGGTTCGCCCCCTCCGGCGCGGGGATGCGGAAGTCCTCGGCGCTCAGCGTGCGCCCCATCCGCACCGTGTCGCGCGTCTCCGCCGGCCAGACGAAGTCCGGCCGGGGCGCGCGCATCCGGCCGCCCTCGGCCACCACCTTCCCGCGCGCGATCACCACGTCGGCGCGCCAGTCCGCGAGATCCGGCGTCAGCACCAGATCCGCCCGCCGCCCCGGCGCGATGGAGCCGAGCTCGCGCTCCATCCCGAAATGCGCGGCCGAGTTCACCGTCGCCATCTGCAGCGCCGTGATCGGGCGCAGGCCCCGCCCGATGGCGTGGCGGAGCACGCGGTCCATGTGCCCCTCCTCCACCAGCGTCGCGGCGTAGCAGTCGTCGGTGCAGAGGAGGAAGTTGCGCGGATCGAGCCCCAGCTCCGTCACCGCGCGCACCTGCTCGGCCACGTCGTACCAGGCCGAGCCGAGGCGCAGCATCGCCCGCATCCCCTGGCGCACCCGCGCCACGGCGTCCTCGAGCCGCGTGCCCTCGTGGTCGTCCGCCGGCCCGCCCGCGGCGTAGGCGTGGAACGCGCGCCCCAGATCGCGGCTCGCGTAGTGGCCGCCGACGGTGCGGCCTGCGCGCATCGCCTCCGCGATCTCGCCCAGCATCGTCGCGTCGCCCGCCGCGACGCCGGGGAAGTTCATCACCTCGCCGAGGCCGACGATGCCGGGCCAGCGCATCATCTCCGCGATCTCCGCCGGCCCGAACTCCGCCCCCGCGGTCTCGAGCCCCGGCGCCGAGGGCACGCAGGAGGGCGCCTGCATGAACACGTTGACCGGCTGCGCCAGCGCCTCGTCATGCATCAGGCGCACGCCCGGCAGGCCGAGCACGTTCGCGATCTCGTGCGGGTCGCACATCATCGTCGTGGTGCCGTGCGGCGCGACGGCGCGGACGAACTCCGTCACCGTCAGCATCCCCGATTCGACGTGCATGTGCGGGTCGATCAGCCCCGGCGCCATCACGCGCCCCCCGGCCTCGATCACCTCGGTCCCCTTGCCGATGCAGGGGCCGGCGTCCGGCCCGCAATAGGCGAAGCGCCCGTCCGCGACCGCGACGTCCATGCCGGGGATCATCTCGCCCGACTGCACGTTGGCCCAGACGCCGCCCTTGACCACCATGTCCGCCGGCGCACGCCCGGCGGCCACCTCGATCAGCCGCGGCGCGGCCTCGGCCCAGCTCGTCACGGTCATGCTCCGTCTCCCTTGCTCGCCTCCGCGGCGCCGTCCTCGACCGGCAGCTCCCCCCCGTCCCAGAGCCGGCGGGCGACGAGCGCCGCCGCCAGCGCCCCGGCGGAGAAGGCGCAGCCGATCCACCAGGCGCCGCCCCCGGCCAGCGGATAGACGAAGGCGGCCAGCGCCGTCGACCCCGCCATCAGCCCGCCGCCGACCGCGACCTGGAACGCCGCCTGCCCCGCCCCCGCCATCCTTGCCGGCGCGGCGGCGCCGAGGAAGGCCATCGCCCCCAGATGCGCCGCGGCGAAGGTCAGCGCATGGCTCGCCTGAAGCGCCCAGAGCAGCGGCCCCGTCGGGTCCGTGGTCATCAGCGCCCAGCGCACCACCCCCGCGCCGCCGGCCAGCGCCAGCATGCCGGAGGGGCCGAGCCGCCGCGTCATCCACGCCCCGGCCAGCATCATCAGCAGGATCTCCACCGCGACGCCCCAGGCCCAGAGCGCGCCGATGGTTCCCTCCGCCAGCCCGAGGTTCCGCCAATGGATCGAGCCGTAGGCGTAGAGCGGCCCGTGGCTCGCCTGCGCGAAGCCCGCCGAGAGCGCGAACAGCAGAAAGGCCGGCGCCCGCGCCAGCCGCCCCAGCGCCTTCAGCCCCGGCCGTGGCCCCGGCTGCACCAGCCCGCCGCCCGGATGCGTCAGCCCCAGCCAGCACGCCGCCGACAGCGCGACCACGATCACCCAGAGCGCCGCGTCCGCTCCGAACGCCGCCATCGCCGAGCCGAGCGCCAGATTCGCCGCGAGGAACGCCGCCGAGCCCGCCGCCCGGCTCCGCGCATAGGCGAACCCGAAGGCGCGCGAGGCCGCGACGCCGAGGGCGTCCCCGATCGGCAGCATCGCCGACAGCGCCCCCGCGCTCGCCAGCGTCAGCAGCAGGAGCGCCGGCTTCGTCTCGACCAGAAGATGCGCGAGGAAGGCCGCGGCAGCGGTCCCGGCCGAGGCCGCCAGCACCCAGCGCCGCGCCGCCAGCCGGTCCGCCGCCACCGGCAGCACCATTCCGGCGACGATCCGCGCGCCGAAGCCGGCGGCGGCGTAGGCGCCGATCTCCCCCTCGCTCAGCCCCCAGTCCGAAAGCCAGAGCGGCCAGAACGGCAGATGCACGCCCAGCGCCGCGAAATACGCCGCATAGAAGGCCGAGGAGCGGAGCGCAGGCCCGCTCACCGCGCGGCCCTCCGCCGCGCGGCGCCCGCCGACGCCCCGCTCAAAGCCCGAAGCTTCCGAACGGCAGGAACCGCACCGGATCGCCGGGCGCGAGGTCCGGCCCCTCCTCCGGCAGCTCCACCAGCCCCCCGGCCCAGGAGAGGCCGGAGATCAGGCCGGACCCCTCGGAGCGGAACGCCTCCGCCCGCCCGTCCGGGCCGATGCGGGCGCGCAGATACTCGCGACGCCCGGCCTTGCGGCGCTTGGCGAAGGCGGCGGGCACGTCGTAGCCGGTCGGCTCGGCCCATTCGGCGCCGGCCAGCGCCAGCAGCGCCGGGCGCGCGAAGACCAGCGCGCAGACGAAGGCCGCGACCGGATTGCCCGGCAGCGCGAACACCGCCGCGCCGTCGATCACCCCCGTCGCCAGCGGCCGCCCCGGCTTCATCGCCACCCGCCAGACGCCGAGCCCACCCGAATCGCGCAGCACCGCCGAGACGTGGTCCTCGTCGCCCGCGCTGGCCCCGCCCGACGCCAGCACGGCGTCGGCCCGGCGCGCGCCCGCCGCCAGCGCCTCGGCCACCGCCTCGCGCCGGTCGGGCGCGCGGCCCAGATCCACCGACTCCATCCCCCAGGCCGAGAGCAGGCCGAGCAGCATGGGCCGATTGGCGTCCATCACAGCCGAGGGATCGTCACTTCCGGCCTCCGCCAGCTCGTCGCCGGTGGAGAGCACGGCGACCTTGAGCCGCCGGCGCACAGGCAGCGCCGCCCACCCCGCCGCCGCCGCCAGCGCCGGATCCTGCGGGCGCAGCACCGCACCCGCCCGCAGCACTGCGGCGCCGGCGGCGAAATCCTCGCCCGCCGCGCGGGCGTTGGCGCCGCGCCTGAGGCCCGGCCTCAGCCGCAGCTCGCCCTCGGCGATGCCGACGTCCTCCTCCAGCACGACCGTGTCCGTCCCCTCCGGCAGCGCCGCGCCGGTCAGCACCCGCACCGCCTCGCCCGGCCCCACGGCGCCCGCGAAATCCGCCCCCGCCGCCGCGCGCCCGGCCAGCAGCCGCAGCCGCTCCGGATCGGCGCCGGTCAGCGAGGCGTGGGCGAAGGCGTAGCCGTCCACCGCCACGTTCGCCCGCGGCGGGCTCGCCCGGCGCGCGGTCACGTCCTCCGCCAGCACGCGCCCTGCGGCGTCGGCCAGCGCCACGCGCTCGGCCCCGACGACCGTCTCGCAGCGCCCCCGAAGCTCCGCCAAGGCCTCCGCCACCGGCGTCCAGCGCAGGCCCGGCGGCAGCGCGAAGCAGTCGTTGCGCAGCCGCGGCGGATCGGCCCTCATGCCGCCTCCGCCAGCGCGAGATCGGCCAGCGCCGCGAGGTCCGAGAGCGCCATGCGCCGCACCCCCTCCACCGGATCGTCGCTCGCCACCGCCACCACGTTCGCCGCCCCGCCGGCGACGGCGAGCGGCGGCTCGCCCAGCGCCGCGCGCCAGACCTCGAGCTTCGGATGCGGCTCGCCCTTCCAGCCCTCCACCAAGGCCAGATCGCAGGGCGAGAGCCGGCCCAGCAGATCGAACAGCCCCGGCGCCGGGCCCTCGTGCATCAGCGCCCAGCGCGCGCCGGAGGCGACCAGCACCTCCCGCGCCCCCGCCTCGCGGTGGCGGAAGGAATCGCGCCCCGGCTGATCCACCTCGAAGCCGTGATGCGCGTGCTTCAGCGTCGCCACGACCAGCCCGCGCGCCGTCAGCGCCCGCACCAGGCCCTCGACCAAGGTGGTCTTGCCGGAATTCTTCCGCCCGGTGACGCCGAACACCTTCACGGCGCGGCCTCCAGCCGCCGCTCCGCCTCCGCCAGATCCTCCGGCGCGTTGACGTTGAAGAAGGCGCCTTCGTCCTCGAACACGACCAGCGCGCAGCCCGCCGGCTCCGCGAAGCCGACGACGCGGCGCACGCCGTCCCGGAGCGCCGCCGCCAGATCGTCCGCCAGCGCCGCGTCCCAGAGCGCGAAGGTCGGATGCCGCGCCACGCCCTGCGGCCGCGCGGGCTCCGGCGTCGCCGCCATCGCGACGCGCACGCCGGGGCGCATCGCCGCCGCCAGCCGCGCCTCCAGATCCCGCGGAAAGAACGGCGTGTCCCAGGCCACCGTCAACAGGCGCGAGGCCCCGCGCCCCGCCGCCCAGCGCATCCCCGCCAGCACCCCGGCGAGCGGGCCGGGCCGGTCCTCCACCCCCTCCAGCACCGGGTCCGGCAGCACCTCCATCCCCCAGTCCGCGAACCGCTCCGCCGGCCCGTTGGCGTTCAGCGCGACCGGCCCCGCCAGCCGCTCCAGCACATGCGCCAGCAGGGGCCGGCCGCCGAGCGTCAGCAGCCCCTTGTCGCCGCCGCCCATCCGGCGCGCCGCGCCGCCGGCCAGCACGACCGCCGGCGCGCTCACCCCTCCGCCCCCTTGCGGCGGTGGCGCGGGTCCTCGCCCCGGTCCTCCGGCGCGACGTCCCGCACCAGCCGCGCCTCGCCGGAAAGGCAGAGGAACCGCGAGCCCTTCAGCCGCCCGATCAGCGTCAGCCCGACCTGCCGCGCCAGCGCCACCCCCCAGGCGGTGAAGCCGGAGCGCGAGGCCAGCGCCGGGATTCCCATCAGCGCCGTCTTGATCACCATCTCCGAGGTCAGCCGCCCGGTGGTGTAGAGCAGCTTGTCCGCGCCCGAGACCCCTTCCAGCCGCATCCACCCCGCGACCTTGTCCACCGCGTTGTGCCGCCCGACGTCCTCCATGTAGACGAGGCCCTCGCGCCCCCGGCACAGCGCCGTGCCGTGGATCGCGCCGGCCTCGAGATAGAGGCTCGGCGTCGCCTGGATCCTCCGCGACAGCGCCATCAGGTCGGAGACGCGGATCTCCGCCGGCGGCAGGCTCAACCCCTCGAGGCTTTCCATGACGTCGCCGAACATCGTGCCGACCGCGCAGCCGGAGGTGCGGATCCGGCGCGTCATCTTCGCCTCGAAGTCGGTCTCGACCTCGGTCCGCACCACGACCGTCTCGGTCTCCGCGTCGTGCTCCACCGCCGTCGGAACCTCCCCCGGCGCCAGCATCCCCTGGTTGACGAGATAGCCCACGGCGAGCTCCCGCGGCCGGTCGCCGACGGTCATCATGGTGACGATCTCCCGCCGGTTCAGGAACAGCGTCAGCGGGCGCTCCTCCACCACGGCGGTCTCGACCTCGGCGCCCGTCTGGTCGCGCCCCGTCACGCGGCGCGTCAGGCCGGGGGCGGCGGGGTCGGGCGCGATGATCCAGGGCGTTTCGGTCATGGGTCCGATGCTCGCGCAAACGGCGGCCGAACGAAAGCGCCGGCGCGGCCTTCGCGAAGCCTCCGGCGCGGCCCCCTTGGCGGGGGTGCGGGCCTCGGGGGCGTCGAGCCCCGCTCGGCCCGCGTCGGCGCTCGCGCGCCTCCCGCCCGGTCCCGCCGACGGCGCGCGGGCCCGAGGCCGCGCCGCCGCGGCCCTGCGCCAAAGCGCCGCCGTCGCCCCGGCCGGTCCCCGAGGACGCGCATCGCGCCTTGCCGTCCGGCCCGCCGGCTCGCTAAGGACGCCTTATGACCGACGCCGCCCCCGAATCTCCGCCGGCCGACGCCGGGGCGCCCGCGCGCGGCGGCGCGCGCCGGGCGTTCCGCGACGGCGCGGCGATCTCGCTCTCCTTCATGCTGGTCGGCGCGCCCTTCGGCCTCCTGTTCGGCGCCGTCGCCACCGAGGCCGGGCTTCCAATCGCCGAGACCATGGCGCTCTCCATCGTGGTCATGGCCGGCGCCGCGCAGTTCGCGCTCGTGGAGCTTCTGGCCGAGGGCGCCCCGGCGCTGATCGCCCTGATGGCCGCCTTCGCGGTCAACCTCCGCATGCTGATGTACAGCGCCTCCATCGCGCCGCATCTGGCCGAGGCGCGGCTGCGCACCCGGCTCTGGATGGCGTATTTCCTCGTCGATCAGGTCTACGCCGCATCGATCCACCGCTTCACCGAGCGTCCGGAGATGCCGCTCCGCGAAAAGACCGCCTTCTGGCTCGGCGTCGGGGGGCCGATGTTCGTGGTCTGGTACGGCGCGACCTATGCCGGCGCCGTGGTCGGCGCCCGCATCCCGGAGGGCTGGTCGCTCGACTTCGCGCCCGCCATCACCTTCATCGCCATCTGCGCGCCGATGCTCCGCACCCTGCCGAGCCTGATCGCCGCCGGCGTCGCCGTCGCCGCGGCGCTCGCCCTCGCCTGGCTGCCCTGGAGCCTCGGCCTGCCCTTCGCCGCCCTCGCCGGCATGGCCGCCGGCGCCGGGGCCGAGATCGTTCTCGTCCGCCGCGGCCTCCGCCCGAGGGCGGCATGATCGACCTGCCGCCGACGCAGATCTGGGCGATCATCCTCGTCCTCGCGGCCGGAACCTACCTGATCCGGCTCTCCTTCCTCGCCTTCGCCGGCGCCGCCGCGCGGCTGCCGGAATGGACGCTGCGCCTGCTGCGCTACGTGCCCGTCACGGTGCTGCCGGCGCTCGTCGCCCCGATGGTGGTCTGGCCGAAGGCGACCGAGGGCGAGACCGATCCCGTCCGCCTCGCCGCCGCGCTCGCCGCGCTCGGCGTCGGCGCGCTCAGCCGCTCGCTGTTCTGGGCCATCGCCGCCGGCCTGACGGCGCTCTTCGGCCTGCCCGAACTCGTCGGCTTGCTCCCCGGGCGCTGACGGCGCACCCTCCCGGCGAAAAGGGAGGATTCACATGCGCATCGGCTGCCCCAAGGAGATCAAGGTGCAGGAGCACCGCGTCGGCCTCACCCCCGCCGCGGCGCGGGAGGCCGTGTCGCACGGCCACGAGGTGCTGGTCGAACGCGGCGCCGGGCAGGGCGCGGGGTTCCCGGACGGCGACTACGAGGCCGCCGGCGCCCGCATCGCCGAGACCGCCGAGGAGGTGTTCGAGGCCGCCGACATGATCGTGAAGGTGAAGGAGCCGCAGGCCGTCGAGCGGCGGCGCCTGCGCGAGGGGCAGATCCTCTTCACCTATCTCCACCTCGCCCCGGATCCCGAGCAGACGCAGGACCTCCTCGCCAGCGGCGTCACCGCCGTCGCCTACGAGACGGTGACGGACGCGGACGGCGGCCTCCCGCTGCTCGCCCCGATGTCTGAGGTCGCCGGCAAGCTCGCCCCCCAGACCGGCGCCTGGGCGCTCGAGAAGAAGAACGGCGGGCGCGGCGTGCTGATGGGCGGCGTGCCCGGCGTCGGCCCGGCCGAGGTGGTGGTGATCGGCGGCGGCGTGGTCGGGACCAACGCCGCCCGCGTCGCCGCGGGCATGGGCGCCGAGGTCACCGTCCTCGACCGCTCCATCCGGCGCCTGCGCCATCTCGACGAAGTCTTCGGCGGGCTGTTCCGCACCCGCTACGCCTCGAAGGCCGCGACCGAGGAGCTGGTCGCCCGCGCCGACCTCGTCGTCGGCGCGGTGCTGGTACCGGGGGCCGCCGCGCCGAAGCTCGTCTCCCGCGCCCAGCTCGCCGCGATGAAGCCGGGCGCGGCGGTGGTCGACGTCGCCATCGACCAGGGCGGCTGCTTCGAGACCTCGCGCCCCACCACCCACGACGACCCGATCTACGTCGTCGACGGCATCGTGCATTACTGCGTCGCCAACATGCCGGGCGCGGTGGCGCGCACCTCCACCATCGCCCTCGGCAACGCGACGCTGCCCTACATGATCGCCCTCGCCGACAAGGGCCTCGGCGCCCTCGAGGACGACGCCGACCTGCTCGCCGGGCTCGCGACGCACAAGGGCAGGCTCACCAGCTATCCGGTGGGGGAGGCGCAGGAGATCGACGTTCTCTCGGCGCGGCTGGCGCTCAAGGCGTGACCCCGCGGCGCGGCGGCCCCGGTCAGGGACCGCCGCGCTCGCGCAGAAGATCGCGGATCTCGGCCAGCAGCTGCACCTCGGCCGAGGGCGGCGGCAAGTCGGCCGGCGCGTCCCGCGGCGCGAGCGTCTCGGGCTCGGCCCTGCGCCGCAGCGCGTTGACCGACCGGATCACGAGGAACAGGACCCAGGCCACGATCAGGAAGCTGAGCACGGCGTCGAGGAACAGCCCGTAGCTGACGACCGCGAGCCCCCGCTCCTTGGCCTGCGCCGCCGACTCCACCGCCTCGCCCGACAGGTTCAGATAGAGGCCGGAGAAGTCGATCCCGCCGGTGAACAGCCCCAGCAGCGGAGTCACGACATCCGCCACGAAGCTGTTGACGATGGAGGTGAAGGCGGCGCCGATCACGATGCCGACGCCCATGTCCACCACGTTGCCCTTGATCGCGAACTCGCGGAATTCCCTGAGCATCTCCGATCCTCCGCTTGGCCGGTCCGGGGCGGCCGGGAGCCGCGCTCAGCGCCTGAGCTCGCCCCCCGTCGCCTTCTCCACCGCCGCGACGACCTTGGCGCCGACGGCCTCGATCTCCTCGTCGGTCAGCGTGCGGTCCTTCGGCTCCAGACGGACCGAGACCGCGACGGACTTGCGCCCCTCGCCGAGCCGCCCGCCCTCGAACACGTCGAACACCGTCGCGCCGGCGATCAGGCTCTTGTCGGCCGCCTTCGCGGCCCGCAGCAGCGTCTCCGCCTCGGTCCGCGAGTCGACGACGAAGGCGAAGTCCCGCTCCACCGGCTGATAGTCCGAGGCGACGTGCGCCGGGCGCGTCGCGCCCTTCGCCTTGCCCGCCGGCACGGCGTCGACGAACACGGTGAAGGCCACCGCCGGGCCCTTCACGTCCAGCGCCTCCAGCACCTTCGGATGCAGCTCCCCGAACTGCGCGAGCACCGTCTTGGGGCCGAGCGACAGCACCCCCGAGCGCCCCGGATGGAACCATTCCGGCGCGTCCCGCCGGATCTGGAGCGAGCCGACCGGCGCGCCGATGGCCTCCAGCGCCGCCTCCGCCGCGCCCTTGGCGTCGATCGCGTCGACCCCGCGCGCCGCGCCCGACCACTCGCGCGGCGCCGTCTCGCCCACGATCACGCCCGAGGCGACGAGCCGCTGCTCGCCCGGCTCCGGCCCCACGAAACCGGGGCCGACCTCGAACAGCCCGAAGGCGCCGAAGCCCCGCGCCTGGTTGCGCGCGGCCGCCGCCAGCAGCCCCGGCAGCGGATCGGGCCGCATGTGGCTCATCTCGGAACTGATCGGGTTCTCCAGCCGCATCTCGGGGCCGCCGCCGCCGAAGAGCGCCGCCTCGGTCTCCGAGACGAAGGAATAGGTGACGCACTCGTTCAGCCCCGCCGCGGCCAGCGCGCGCCGCGCCGCCGCCGTGCGCCGCTGGCGCAGCGTCAGCGTCCGGGGCGTCACGCCCTCGATCCGCGGCATCGGCCGCGCCTCGAGCTTGGTGAGCGAGGCGACGCGCGCCACCTCCTCGACCAGATCCGCCTCGCCGTGCACGTCCGGCCGCCAGCTCGGCGGCGCCACCTCGAAGCGATATCCCTCCTCGCGCACCTCGAAGCCCAGCGCCTCCAGGATGCGCCGCTGCTCGGCCGCCGGGATCTCCATCCCCACCAGCGAGGCGCAGCGCTGCGGGTCCAGCGGATAGGCCCGCGTCGTGTCGGGGATCGCGCCGGCGACCACCACCTCCGAGGCCTCGCCGCCGCAGAGCTCGAGGATCAGGCGCGTCGCGATCTCCATGCCCTCGGGCGTGAAGGCCGGGTCGATCCCCCGCTCGAAGCGATAGCGCGCGTCGGAGTTGATCTTCAGCGCCCGCCCGGTATGCGCCGTGCGGACCGGATCGAAATACGCCGCCTCGACGAAGACGTTGACCGTCTCCTCCGTGCAGCCGGCCGCCTCGCCGCCCATCACGCCGCCGATGCCCTCCGGCCCCGCGTCGTCCGCGATCACCGTCATGCCGGGGCCGAGCGCGTAGGTCTTGCCGTCCAGCGCCTCGATCGCCTCGCCCTCGCGCGCGAAACGGACATGGATGTCGCCCGAGACCTTGTCGGCGTCGAAGACGTGCAGCGGCCGCGCCCGGTCGAAGGTCAGGAAGTTGGTCACGTCGACCAGCGCCGAGATCGGGCGCAGCCCGATGGCGCGCAGCCGCCGCTGCAGCCAGTCGGGCGACGGCCCGTTCCTGACGCCGCGGATGTGCCGCCCGACGAAGAGCGGGCAGGCCTCGTCCGCCACCTCCGGCGTCAGGCTCACCTTGATCGGGCTCTCGTAGCTCCCCGGCACGGCCTCGGTCGGCGGCGTGATCAGCCGCCCCAGCCCCCGCGCCGCCAGATCCCGCGCGACACCCGCCACCCCCAGCGCGTCCGGCCGGTTCGGCGTGATCGCGATCTCGATCACGGGATCGTTCAGGTCCCGGTAGTCGATGAACCGCTCGCCGAGGGGCGCGTCCTCCGGCAGGTCGATGATCCCCTCATGGTCGTCCGAGACCATCAGCTCGCGCTCCGAGCAGAGCATCCCGTTCGACTCGACGCCGCGGATCACGCCGGGCTTCAGGTCCACGCCGGTTCCCGGAATGTGCGTCCCCGGCGGCGCGAAGACGCCGACGAGCCCGGTCCGCGCGTTCGGCGCGCCGCAGACCACCTGCACCACCTCGGAGGGCGCGTCGGGACCGTTCGGCCAGGCCTCCACCCGGCAGAGGCGCAGCCGGTCCGCGTTCGGATGCGGCTCCGCCTCCAGCACCCGGCAGATGCGGAAGGCGCCCAGCGCCGCCGCCGGATCCTCCACGCCCTCCACCTCGAGCCCGAGATCCGTCAGCGCCTCGGCGATCGCCTCGACCGAGGCGTCGGTCTCCAGATGCTCCTTCAGCCAGCCGAGGGTGAACTTCATCGCGCGCTCCCGAACCCGCCGCGTCGCGCCCCGCGCGCCGCCGTCGCCGCGCGTTCTAACCGCTTGGCGCGCCATGTCCACCGGCCCGCCCCTTCGGCGGGGGCTGCGCCGCTCGGGGGGATCGACCCCCGCTCGCGCCGCGTCGGCGCGTCGCGCGCCTCCCGCCCGGCGGCGGGCGACGGCGCGGTGCGCCGCGGCTCGCGCCAGGCGGCGCCCTACGCCGACTGCGCCGGGCGCTGCGCGGCTGCGTTCAGCCGCTCAGCCCGCCATGCAGCGTCGGCGTCTGCAGCGCCGCGAAGCCGTAATGGCGCAGCCAGCGCAGGTCGCTGTCGAAGAACGCCCGCAGGTCCGGCACGCCGTATTTCAGCATCGCGATCCGGTCGATGCCCATGCCGAAGGCGAAGCCCTGCCATTCCGCGGGGTCGATCCCGCCGGCCCGCAGCACCTTCGGATGCACCATGCCGGAGCCGAGGATCTCCAGCCAGTCGTCGCCTTCGCCGAGGATCAGCCGCCCCTCGCGCCAGGAGCACCGGATGTCGACCTCCGCCGAAGGCTCGGTGAACGGGAAGTGCGAGGCGCGGAAGCGCAGCTCCACCCCCTCGACCTCGAAGAACGCCTTGCAGAACTCCTGCAGCACCCATTTCAGGTTCGCCATCGAGAGCCCGCGATCCACCGCCAGCCCCTCGACCTGGTGGAACATCGGCGTATGCGTCTGATCGTAGTCGCTGCGATACACCCGCCCCGGCGCGATAACCCGCAGCGGCGCGCCCCGCTCCCGCATCGCCCGGATCTGCACCGGCGAGGTATGCGTGCGAAGCACATGCGGCGGGCGGTCGTCGCCCTCAGCCCGCGCCATGTAGAAGGTGTCCATCTCCGCCCGCGCCGGGTGGTGCGAGGGGATGTTGAGCGCGTCGAAGTTCAGCGCGTCGGTCTCGATCTCAGGCCCCTCGGCGACGGCGAAGCCCATGTCGGCGAAGACGGCCGCGACCTCCTCCATCACCTGCGCCACCGGATGCAGGCTGCCGCGCGGGCGGGGCCGCGAGGGCAGGGTCACGTCGAGCCACTCCGCCTCGAGCCGCTCGGCCAGCGCCGCGTCGCCCAGCGCCGCGCGGCGCGCCGCCACGGCGGCGTTCAGCTCGTCCTTCAGCGCGTTCAGCGCCGGCCCCGCCGCCTGCCGCTCCTCGGGCGTCATCCGCCCGAGCTCGCGCATCTTCAGCGACACCTCGCCCTTCTTGCCGAGCGCGGCGACCCGCGCCGCCTCCAGCGCCGCCTCGTCCTCCGCCTCGGCGATGCGCGCCAGCCAGCGCGCGCGCAGCTCGTCCAACCCCTCGACCGGCCCGTCCATCGGCTCCTCCTTGGCTCCCGCGCCGGATACCACGCGCGGCGGGGATCGCAAGGGTCAGGCCCCCGCCGCCCGCGCGCTCTCGATCCGCTCGCGCAGGCGCCCCTGCGCCGCCGCGTCCAGCGGGAAGCCCCACATGATCGCCACCGCGATCAGCTTCAGCGCCACCGGCGCGCCCGCATAGAGCAGCGCCAGCACCCAGAGCGCGCGCTCCGAGTTCGGCGCAGCCGTCTCGCCGGCGTCCAGCGCGCCGACGCCGACGCCGGCGCCCCCCGCCGCCTCGAACCCCGCCGTGGCGAGCAGCATCAGCGCGACGCCCCCCGCCGCCGCCTGCGCGGCCTTCGTCGCCACCGACCAGACCGCGAAATAGACGCCCGTGCGCTGCTCGCCCGACTGCGCGGTGTCCTCGTCCACCACGTCCGCCTGCATCGCCGGCGGCAGGCTCAGATCCGCGCCCAGCGCCAGCCCCGAGAGGGCCGAGATCGCGGCGAAGGGCACGACGTCCCCCTCGCCCAGCGTCAGCGCCCACAGGAACACGGCGCAGGCGTAGAGCATCACCAGCGACCAGACCCGGTGCTTCGGCATGTGCTTCGCCGCCCAGGACCAGAGCGGCGCGCCGAGGATCGCGGTCCCGAAATACAGCACCAGCAGCGGCCCCGCCCATTCGGGCGCGCCGAGGCGGAACTCCACGAAGAAGAGGAACAGCGAGGCGGGCAGCGCGTTCGCCGCGCCGTTCACGAACCAGGCCAGCAGCAGCCGCAGGAACGCCTTGTTGGAGGCCGCGAGGGCCAGCCCCTCGCGCCAGGCCACCTTGCGCACCGAAAGGTCGTCGGGCTCCGGCGTCACCGCCACGGCCGCGCCGAAACCGAGCGGCACCGCCACCAGCAGCGCGTAGAACACGAGCGCGAGGCCGAGCCCCGCGTCGCCGCCCCCCGCCGCGTAGAGCAGCGCGGCCCCGAGCATCCCGAACAGCCCCGCCCCCTCGCGCCAGGCGGTGACGCGCGCCCGTTCGGCGTAGTCGCCGCTCAGCTCCGCGCCCCAGGCCAGATACGGCGTCAGCGCCATGGTCCAGACCAGCGTCATCAGCGCCAGCCAGACCCCGGCATAGGCCGCCGTGGCGTCCTCCGGCGGCAGGAACAGCATCCAGGCGGTGAACAGGATCAGAGGCCCCGACAGCGCCAGCCACGGCTTGCGCCGCCCCCAGCGCGTGCGCACCCGGTCGCTCAGCATCCCCATCAGCGGGTCCGTCGCGGCGTCGAGCAGCCGCGCGACGAGCATGAAGGCGCCCAGCAGCGCCAGGTCCGCGCCCAGCCCCGCGTAATAGGGCACGAGGTAGACGTAGACGGGGAAATACAGCGCCCCGAGGGGCGCCATCGGCGCGGCATAGGCCGCGAGGGTCAGGGCGGTCGGCCGCGTCATTCGCCGGACATGGCGCCC
>JAWLFJ010000199.1:0-4757 GCA_041685625.1 Paracoccaceae bacterium
CGCGCCGCCGGGTTCGCGGGATCGCTGCGGGTCGTCGCGGAATGGGCGACCCGCCAGCGGCGCGCCGACACGCCGGGGGCGCCCTCGCGCTGTCCGGCGTCACGCGCGCTCGCGCGCCTGTCGACCACCGCCCGCGACAAGCTCACCCGGACCGAGGCGGTGATCGTGGCGGCGTCCGAAGGCGCCGTTCCCGATCTGGTCGCCGCGCGCGGCGTCACGGACGCCTTCCACGCCCTGATCCGCGGTCGCGACGCAGCGGGTCTCGACGCGCGGATCAAGAGCGCGCTCGCGTCGCCGCTCGAGAGCTTCGCCAAGGGCGTCGCCACGGATCGCTCCGCCATCGCCGCCGCGATCGAGACGCCATGGTCGAACGGACAGACCGAGGGCCGGATCTGCCGCCTGAAAACCCTGAAGCGGCAAATGGGCGGACGAGCCAACGTCGACCTCCTCAAGGCGAGAATGCTGCCCGCGGCCTGATCAAATGCACCGAGACTGCGACAGGGCCCCGATTCCACGCCGCTCCACACCCGGTCTTCATCTATGACATCGCAGACCACTGGAAGCCGCTGACGGTCGTGCCCGAGGCTTTCCGCGTCGGCGGCCTTGTGCAGAAGGGCCGCCTGTCGATGCCCGTCGAGAGGGCCGTGCGCCAAGCATACCGGAATTCCTTCCGACGCGCCGGGATGCTCGCCAGGATCGTTCCGCAGATCAAGGAGATTCTGGCCGCGGGCGAGCTTCCCGAACCGCCGCCTCGGCCCAAGGCCGCGGGTCCCGCCTTCGCCGAGCCGATCACCACCGGGACCGGACCTTACGTCCACGAGTTCCGTTCAGGCGGCTGGGACCTGACGAGCTTCGCCGTCGAGATCGGCCTGCCCGACGTGCCGCACCACGGGCTCGACGAAGGCTGCAAGGCCGAAGCGATCTCCCTGACCATGTCGCGCTCCGGCCAGCCGATGACCGCCACGGTCTTCGTCGTCGGCCGCGCCGAGACGATCGCCGCGGTCTCCGGCGCCGGGACGCCCATCGAATGGGCCAACCGACGCTTCGGCCACCTGCACGGGACGCCGACCCGGAACGGCGCCGTCCTCGGCGCGCTGAGAGACCTCGTCGGCGTCTCCCTCACCTGCGCCAACGACCTCGATCGCATCGAGGCGGTCGGCGACGGCGGCCGCATCGCCGGCGCGGATCTCGCCATCGCCGCACTCGCCGGGAGCATGAAGGTGCGCTTCGCCTCGCAGGCCTGCTGCAGCAGGCCGAGGGTGAGGCGCAGCCGGCCTCAGTCGCTTGCATCAGGGGCGGCGTCGATGCGCACGCCTTGCGCCATGCGCGCCCCGACCGCTGCAGGACGCCTTCGGTGGCTTTAGGGACCTTAACGGCCTGCCGGGGTGCAACTCTAGCCTTCGCGGGGGCGAGATGCCCACCCAACGGGGCGGCGCAAGCGAGGCCGCACTGCCTCACCTGTTCGCGGAAGCGGTCGCCCGCGACGGCTTGGCTGGGCGGGCCGAGAGCCTCCGGCGGCCTCGTCGCCGGGACGTCCGTTTCTCCGTCGCGAACCAAGACCGGTCCCGGCAGGCCATGGTCGCTCCAACTGACCGCCCGTCGAGCCCGCCTCTCCCGCGAGGCGGAGAGGCGACCCCGGTCCCGAGGCGTCCCCCCTCGCCCCCCGCGCTCCGCGGAAGGCGCACGTCCGATCGCTCTGCGCGGGCCGGGCGAGGCGATCGATCATCGCGATGCGGCGGCGTCCCGGGCGGCTGCCGGGGGCTCGTGCAGAGCGGCGAGGACCGCCTCGCAGACGCGGTCCACGTCGCCATCGGAGAGGTCGGCGTGGAGGGGCAGGGCGAGCAAGCGTTCGCTCAACGCTTCCGTGACCGGAAGCGAACCTGGACCGTCGGAATGCGTCCGCATCGAAGCCATGAGATGCAAAGGCGTCGCGTAGTAGGCGCGGCTCGAGATGCCGCGCTCCGCTAAAACGGCCCGGATCGTCTCGCGCCGGTCGCTGAGGATCGCGTAGACGGCGCGCGCGGTCAGGGCCTCCGCCGGGCGGACCTGCAGCCCGACATGATCGGAAAGGGCCGCGTCGTAGTGCGCGGCGATGTCGGACCGGCGCGCCCTGTCGGCCTCCATGACCTCGAGCTTGACCAGCAGGACCGCGGCCTGGAGCGTGTCGAGGCGGCTGTTCAGTCCGTCCATCCGCTCGTCGCCATGCGCGCGGATGGCCTTCATCCGCGAGGCGCATTCCGCGTCGCCGGTGAACAGCGCGCCGCCGTCGCCGAGGGCGCCGATCGGCTTCGTCGGATAGAAGCTCGTGGCCGTGACGGGCGCGAGGCCGCCGACGGGCCGTCCGCCGAGCGCGCCGCCCATGCTCTGCGCGGCGTCGGCGACGATGCGGAGTCCGAAGGCCTGCGCGACGTCCGAGAGCGCCGGATAGTCGGCCGGTTGGCCGAAGAGGTCGACCGGGATCACGGCCCGCGCCTTCAGTCCGCCGCGCAGCTGCGCCGCGCGCCTCGCCAGATCCTCCGGATCGAGGGTGAACGTCGACCGATCGACGTCGCAGAAGACGGGCGTGGCGCCCGCCGCGATCACGGCGCCGGCCGTCGCGACGAAGGTCAAGGACGGCACGAAAACCGCATCGCCGGGCCCGATCCCTTCGGCCATGAGGGCGATCGTCAGCGCATCCGTGCCGTTGCCGACCGTGACGACATGGTCGGCATCCGCCACTCGCGCGAGCGCATGCTCGAGCTCGGTCACCTCCGGTCCGAGAACGTACCGTCCGTGCTCCAGCACGGCGCGCATCCGTTCGTCGATCCGCGAACGCAGCCGGGCGTATTGCGCCCGAGGATCGAAGAGGGGGACGGGGACCGCGGCCACGCTCAGACCCTCCGACGGACGCCGCGGTCCTCGGCGGCGCCCCCGGTTCCGGCCCCGGGACGGAGCGCGCGGCTCTGCACGAGCGCGAAGTGCCGGCGAAGGCTCTCGCCGATTCGGTCCGCGATCCGCATGGCCTCCCGCCCGTCTTCGCCGGTCACAACCGGTTCGGTCCCCTCGGCCACGGCATGCAGGAAGCTGGAGATCTCCGACCCGAGCGAATCGTGCTCGCCCAGCGTCCGTTCCTCGACGTCGAAATGCGGGGTTCCGTCCTTGTAGGTCTTGCTGATGAACGCGCCCCTCTTGTTCAGAAGATCGATCGACAGCAGGCCGTCCGGTTGAAAGACGCGGAGGCGGCGCTCGGACTTGAAGGCGACCCGGCTCGCCGTGACGGTCGCGACGCAGCCGGTTTCGAACGTGATGCGCGCGTTCACGATGTCCTCCCGTTCGCCCAGCACCGGCGCGCCCACGGCGTCGACGGACGTGATCGGAGCGCCCACGAGATACGAGACGAGGTCGATGTCGTGGATCATGAGATCGTGGACGACCCCGACGTCCAGGCCGCGCGGCCGAAACGGCGCGATCCGCAACGCCTCGATGTAGAGGGGCGTCGTCACCTTCTCGAAGAGCCCGCTCCCGAAGCAGGAGAAGCGCTCGAGATGGCCGACCTGAAGCGCCAGACCCCGGGCGCGCGCAAGCGCGATGAGATCGTCCGCCTCGGCGATCGTCGACGCGAACGGTTTCTCGACCAGCACGTGCACGCCGTGCTCGAGAAAGAACCGCGCGACCTCGTGATGCGCGATCGTCGGCACGGCGATGGTGACGGCGTCGACGGCGCCGACGAGCTCCCGGTGGTCGGTCACCGCGCGGACGCCGTGACGGGCCGCGACCCCCCGGGCGCGCTCGGCGTCGACGTCGGCCACGGCGACGAGATCCGACATCTCGTCGGCGGCCAGCTTCTCCGCGTGCAGCCGACCGAAATGTCCGACCCCCACGACTCCGGCTCGTACAGCGCTCATTTCGCGCCCCGCATCCCCGTTCCGATCTCCTCGTCCAAGCTACATGCGTGCGGAGCGCAGCGTCTACGGACTTTTCCGTCGTCTGTCATCCGTCGCGAACAGGCGAGCATGTCCGCCGTCCGTATCGCCGTGAGCCTTCGATGGAGGTCGACCGACGACGTGCAGCGATCTCGAATTGGCCGAAAAGGCAGCCGCGCCAGGTGAAGTCGTCGACGTCCAATGAGGATCGGTCGTGGTCCGGTCAGGCATCGTAGCGGACTTGTCCCCCCTCGATCGGAGCTCCGGCCGCGCGGCCGCTCTGACCCACCGACGCCGGGAGACTGTGCGGCCGACCCTCGAAGCTCCGAGCCGCAGGAGGTGGGCCCCTTCCCCCGTCGCTGCGATCACCGCGCTCAGTGCCGCGCCCGTGATACCGGCGCGCCTGGCCGATGACCTTTCTGATCCAAGGTTGGAGGCAGAGGAATCGGATGCGGTCGGGATCGTCGGCGAAGGCGTTCCAGGCGTGGCGGCAGGCGTCGACGATGGCCTCGAAGTCCGGGAAGCCGCGCAGGCCGAGGAAGCGTTAGTGCAGCCAGAGTCGGACGCGCTGCATCGGGTCGAACTGCGGCGAACAGGGCGGCGGCGGGACGAGCGTGACCGTTCGGAGGGACCCTGAGGGCCCTGGCGCCGTGCCAGCCCGCGCGGTCGAGGACCATGACGGCGTGCTCGTCCTCCGGGATCGTCCCGGCGAAGGCGTCGAGGAAGGTCTGCATGGCCGGCGTGCCGACCTCGGGCAGGACGAGGCCGAAGGCGGCCTCGCCGTCGGGGCGGGCGGCGCCGAAGACGCAGGGCCGTTCGAAGCGCCGGTCCTGTCGGCCGGGCGGACGCCGCCCG
>JAWLFJ010000200.1:0-4750 GCA_041685625.1 Paracoccaceae bacterium
CCCCGGGGCCGCCCCCGGGGGGCCCCGCCTCCCCCCCGTGGACGCGGGGCGCGGGGCGTGGCGCGAAGGACTCGCCCCGCCCCGAAACCGGCGCCAAATCTCGCGGCGCCGCGCAGGCCCCTACCCAACCGCTGGGCTCGCGCCTAGACTGATGGCCTTCCCCCGTGACGGAGGCCCGACATGCGCTGCCCCTTCTGCGGCGACACCGAGACCCAGGTGAAGGACAGCCGCCCGGCCGAGGATCACGCCGCGATCCGCCGCCGCCGCCTCTGCCCCGCCTGCGGCGGTCGCTTCACCACCTACGAGCGCGTGCAGCTCCGCGACCTCGTCGTCGTGAAGAAGAACGGCCGGCGCGAGGATTTCGACCGCGACAAGCTCGCCCGCTCGATCCGCATCGCCATGCAGAAGCGGCCGATCGAGCCCGAGCGCATCGACCAGATGATCTCCGGCATCGTCCGGCGCCTCGAATCGAAGGGCGAGACCGACATCGCCTCGGACGAGATCGGCCAGATCGTGATGGAAGCGCTGGCCCGGATCGACACCGTCGCCTATGTCCGCTTCGCCAGCGTCTACAAGAACTTCCAGGAGGCGGACGACTTCGAGACCTTCGTGCACGAACTGCGTCCGCCGGTCGTGGAGGCGAAGGCCGAGGGCGACGGCTGAGGCGGGCCCGGGCGCCACGGATCCTCGGCGCCGCGCGTCCGCGCGGCGGAGGCCGCGCTCCCCGCCGCTCTCGGCGCGTGAGATCGCCGCCGACGGCCGGGGGCCGCCGAATCGGCTCGCGACGCCAGCCGTAAACCGGACGCGAACGACTCCCGGCGCAGGCTCGTCACCGGGCCCGGCGCGACATCGCGAGACCTCCTCTCGCTCTCCGTTTCGCGCCCCCGCCGTCCGACGCCGTCGGTACCGATGCCGCACGCTCGCTGCACATGGTGCGCACACGCGCGGCGCCGCGTCCGCACCGACGGCGCATGCCAGGCGCATCCCGCGCGCATCCCGGCGGCACGCGCTCCGCACCGGCGGCCGACGCGATGCGCACGCCCTGCGCACGAATGCGGGACCGATTTCGGCCCGCCGGCCCCCTTCCCCCCGCGGTCCGCATGGGCGAGGGTCCCCCCGACCGTCCCGACCTCCGCCGCCCCGAGCCCGGACCCGCCGATGCCCGTCGTCCCCGACCCCGAGACCGACCGGCGCTGGATGCGCCTCGCCCTGACGCTCGCGCGCCGGGGCGTCGGCCGGGTGGCGCCGAACCCCGCGGTCGGCTGCGTCATCGTCAAGGACGGCAGCGTCGTCGGACGCGGCTGGACCCGCCCCGGCGGGCGCCCGCACGCCGAACGGGTCGCCCTCGACGCCGCCGGTCCGGCCGCCCGCGGGGCCACGGCCTACGTCACGCTGGAGCCCTGCGCCCATCACGGCCGCACGCCCCCCTGCGCCGAAGGGCTGCGCGACGCCGGCCTCGCCCGCGTCGTCGCCGCCATCCGCGACCCCGACCCCCGCGTCGACGGCAAGGGCTTCGCCATCCTCCGCGAGGCCGGCATCGACGTCGCCGCGGGAATCTGCGCCGCGGAGGCCGAGGCGCTGAACGCCGGCTTCCTCAGCCTTCACCGTCGCGGCCGGCCTTGGCTGACGCTGAAGATGGCCGGCTCGCTCGACGGGCGCATCGCCACCGCGAGCGGCGAGAGCCGCTGGATCTCGGACGAGCCCGCCCGCGACTGGGCGCACCTGCTGCGGGCCGAGGCCGACGCCATCCTCGTCGGCATGGGCACCGTCCGGGCCGACGACCCGGGGCTCGACTGCCGGCTGCCGGGGCTCGAGGACCGCTCGCCGCGCCCCGTCCTCCTCGACCCCCGCCTGACGCTCTCGGAGGAGACCGGCCTCGTCCGGCGCGCCGCCGAGCGCCCGCCTCTCCTGCTCCACGGCCCCGAGGCCGACCCCGCCCGCGCCGACGCCCTCCGCGCCCTCGGCGTCGAGACCGAGGCGGTCCCCCTCGACGACGGCGGCGTCGACCTCGCGGCCGCGCTCGCCGCGATGGGCCGGCGCGGGCTCACCCGGGTGCTCTGCGAAGGCGGCGGGCGCCTCGCCGCGGCGCTCCTCGCCGGCGGGCATGTCGACGAGGTGCACTGGGCGACGGCCGGCGTGGCGCTCGGGGCGGAGGGGCGGCCCGCCGTCGGCCCCCTCGCGCTCGACCGCCTCGCCGACGCGCCGCGCATGGACCTGACCGCGACGCGGCGCCTCGGGCCGGACGTGCTCAGCCTCTGGCGCCCGCGTCGCTGACGCGCTAGCTGCACGCCCGAAGGAGGCGCCGTCCATGTTCACCGGAATCGTCATCGACGTCGGCGAGGTCGCCCGGCTCGACGCGCGCGGCGACCTGCGCGCCCGCATCGCCTGCGCCCCGGCCACGGCCGAGGCCGCGATCGGCGCCTCGATCGCCTGCGACGGCGTCTGCCTGACCGTGGTCGACCGGGGCCGCGAGGGCGAGCGCGGCTGGTTCGAGGTCGACGTCAGCGCCGAGACCGTGGCCTCGTCGAACCTCTCGGGCTGGAGCCCCGGCACGCGGATCAACCTCGAACGCTCGCTCCGGGTCGGCGACGAGCTCGGCGGTCACATCGTCACGGGGCACGCCGACGGCGTCGCCGAGGTGCTCTCGGTCGAGCCCGAAGGCGACTCGATCCGGATGCGCTTCCGGGCGCCGAAGGGCCTCGCGCGCTTCATCGCCCCGAAGGGCTCCGTGGCGCTGAACGGCACCTCCCTGACCGTGAACGAGGTCGAGGGCGACGTCTTCGGCGTCAACCTCATCCCCCACACCCGCGAGGTCACCAACTGGGGCGAGACGCGGCCGGGCGACCGCGTCAACCTCGAGGTCGACCCGCTCGCCCGGTACGTCGCGCGCCTCGCCGAGGCGATGGCCTGAGCTCCTTCCCGGAGTGATGGCCTGGGCGCCGCGCCCCGGGGCGGTCGTTCGAGCGCCCCTCCGGGACGGTTGTTCAAGCGCTCCTCCGGGGCGGTTGTTAGAGCGCCCCTCCGGGGCGGTCGTTATAGCGCCCCTCCGGCGCGACGGCGCAAGTCCGCCGCCCCGGCCCCGACCTCCTCAGTCCTCGGCGTCGACGAGCGCGCCGTAGGTCATGTTGCGCAGCACGTGGCGCACGCCGACGCGGCTCTCGGGCGACTGCATCATGTAGAGGATGAACATCTCCTCCTCCGGATCCCAGACCGCGTAGGTTCCGGCCGCGCCGCCCCAGTAGTACTCGCCCGGATTGCCGACCGTCGGCGCCACGCCCGTCGCGGTGCGGACGCCGAAGCCGAGCCCGAAGCCGTAGCCCGGCCCCGGCAGGTAGTACTTGCCCGGGCCGATCGCCCCGAGATGGTCGGCCGTCATGTACTCGACCGTGCCCGGCGACAGGATCCGCACGCCGTCGAGCTCGCCGCCGTTCAGCAGCATCTGCGCGAAGCGCGAATAGTCGTGGATCGTGGAGACCAGTCCGCCGCCGCCCGATTCGAAGCTGGGCCGCTCCCGCGGGTCGAACATGTCGAAGGGACCGATCTTGCGGTCGTCCGCCTTCGCCTCCGCGATCCGGGCGCGGTCCGCCTCGTCCTCGACCCAGAAGCCCGTGTCGTCCATGCCGAGCGGGCCGAAGATCCGCGCCTCGAGCGCCTCTGCGAGGGGCCGGCCGTCGACCGCCTCGATCACCGCGCCGAGGACGTCGGTGGCGCGGGAATACTCCCAGGCCGTGCCCGGCTGATGCTCCAGCGGCAGCTTCGCCAGCTCCGCCGCGATCTGCATGTTGTCCATCGTCGCGTAGTCGACGGGCGAGTTCAGCAGCGCCTCGCGCGCCGGGCCGGAGCCGAAGAAGCCGTAGGTGAGGCCCGCGGTGTGGCGCAGCAGATCCTGCACGGTCGGCGCGCGGCGGGCGGGCTCGGTCTCGAGGGTCCCGTCGTCCGCCACGCCGGTGACGACCGTCATCTCGTCCCAGCCCGGCAGATAGGCCGACACCGGCGCGCCGATATGCAGCCGCCCTTCCTCCACCAGCTGCATCGCCGCCACCGAGGCGATCGGCTTGGTCATCGAGTAGATGCGGAAGATGGCATCCTCCGACATCGCCTCGCCGCCCTCGGTCCGCTCGCCGAAGATCGAGAGATGCGCGACCTCGCCGTCCCGCGCGACCATCAGGATCGCGCCCGGAAAGGCCCCCGCATCGATCCGATCCTGGATCGCCGCGTCGAGCGCCGAGAGGGCTTCGGGGTCGAAGCCGAGATCCGCGGCGTCGCCCCGGGGGAGGGGCTCGCCCGCCGCGAGGGGCCCGGCGAGGCCCAGCGCCAGGCCGGCGGCGAAGGCGTAGGGGATGCGTCTCATGGAAATCCTCCCTGTCCAGCTCTTGGCCGGAACGTCGCCCCGGCGGACCGAAGCTTGCACGCGCGGCGTGTCCTGCGGAAGACGCCGTATCGGATGACGCGACGGCGCCGGGCGCGGACGCGCCCCGGCGCCGCGGCCTCTGGAAACCGGGCGCGGGGCGGGATAGGTGACGGCCCGGACAGGAGAGGCGCCCCGAATGACCGAGACCGACTACAGCGACGCCATCTCCTCGGTTGAGGAGATCATCGAGGACGCGCGCAACGGGCGCATGTTCATCCTCGTCGACCACGAGGACCGGGAGAACGAAGGCGACCTCGTGATTCCCGCCCAGATGGCGACGCCCGACGCCGTGAACTTCATGGCCATGCACGGGCGCGGCCTGATCTGCCTCGCCATGAG
>JAWLFJ010000009.1:0-59764 GCA_041685625.1 Paracoccaceae bacterium
GCGGCCCCCCCCCGTGCGTCGCGCAGGCGGGGCGGGGGGGCCCCCGCCCCTCCCCGGAGGATCGAGGGAAGGATCGAGATGACCGAGGCGAGGCGGACGATCGACGCGCTCGACAGGGACCACCCGCAGGCGACGATCGGCGCGCGGTGGGAGCTGATCGAGGACCGCGTCATGGGGGGCGTCTCGTCCGCGACGATGAGCCGCGAGCGCGTCGCCGGCCGGCCGGCCCTGCGGATGCGGGGCGAGGTCTCGCTCGAGAACGGCGGCGGCTTCGTGCAGGTCGCGCTCGATCTCGCGCCGGACGGCGGCGCGGTCGACGCGAGCGGTTGGAGCGGGATCGAGATCGACGTTCTGGGCGACGACGAGCGCTACAACCTGCACCTGAGGACCCTCGACGTGGTCCGCCCCTGGCAGTCCTACCGGGCCGAGTTCGTAGCGACCCCGGAATGGCGGAGCGTCCGCCTGCCCTTCGACGCGTTCGAGCCTCACCGGATCGAAGCCCCGTTCGACCCGACGCGCCTGCGCCGCCTCGGCGTGGTCGCGATCGGCCGGCCCTTCGTCGCGGACGTCGCGATCGGCGGGCTGCGGTTCTTCCGGTAGGGGCGGGCCGCCCGGCGCTCAATCCCGGCGTCGCGCCTCCCGCCACGCGATCAGCACGCCGCCGGCGACGATGACCAGCGCCCCGGCGACGGTAGCGCCGCCCGGAACGTCGCCCCAGATCGCCCAGCCGAGGGCCGTCGCCCAGATCAGGGCGGTGTATTCGAAGGGCGCCACCACCGCCGCCGGCGCGACCCGGAACGCCTGGCCGATCAGCGTGATGCCTAGGCTGCCGCACACCGCCGAGCCGACGAAGAGGCCGAGATCCTCCAGCCGAGGCGGCGTCCAGAGCCAGAGCGCGAAGGGCGCCGCGTAGAGCATCGGGAACAGCATCACGAACAGCATCGTCGTCAGGAAGCCGTCCTCCGGCCCCAGCCAGCGCGCGCTGATCATGAAGAGCGCGTAGGCCACCGCCGCGGCCACCGGCAGCAGGGAGGCGGCCTGGAACGCCGCGCCCCCCGGCTGCACCACGATCAGCACGCCGGAGAAGCCTAGGATCACCGCGCCCCAGCGCCAGGGTCCCACCCGCTCGCCCAGCAGCGGGACCGAGAGGGCGGTGATGACGATCGGCGCGGCGAAGATCAGCGCCGTCGCCTGCGCCAGCGGGAGCAGGCCCAACGCGGCGAAGTAGAACCAGACGCCGGCCAGCATGGTCAGCCCGCGGAGCGCGTGCAGGCCGGGCCGCCGGGTGGTCAGCGCGCGCGGCCCGTGCAGGACGAGCGCCGCCGCCGCGATCATCGGCACGGCGATCAGGTTCCGCAGGAACAGGATCTGCACCGGATCGTGCCGCTCGGTCAGCAGCTTGGCGATGGCGTCGTTGAGCGTCAGGAACGCGAGCCCCGCGCAGATCGCGAGGATCCCGCGCGGGACGTCGTTCGGCGTCGTGCCGTCCTCGTTCATCCTCGGCTCCGCCTGCGGCCCCGCCGACCGGCTAGCAGATGCCCCGGGCGGTGACGAGGCCGCAGCGCGGAGCCCTGCGCGGCCGGCTCCGCGCGCGGGCCGGGGGCGCGGGCCGGGGGCGCGGTCCGGAGGCGCGGTCCGGGGGCGCGGCCTTGCAGGCGGGGGGAACGCGTGTATGGTCGCGCCCCGTCATGCAGGCCGCGAAACAGCTCCCCTACGCGGAGATCCGCGAGATCTTCCGCCGCTTCGAGGCGCGCGAGCCCGAGCCGAAGGGCGAGCTCGAGCACAGCAGCGCCTTCACCCTCCTCGTCGCCGTCGCGCTCTCGGCGCAGGCGACCGACAAGGGGGTCAACAAGGCGACGCGACGCCTGTTCGAGGACGCCGCGACGCCCGAGGCGATGATCGGGCTCGGCGAGGAGGGGCTCGTCGAGCGCATCCGCACCATCGGCCTGTTCCGCAACAAGGCGAAGAACGTCCTGAAGCTCTCGCGGCAGCTGCTGGACGACTTCGACGGCGAGGTCCCCTCCTCCCGCGCGGCGCTGGAGAGCCTGCCCGGCGTCGGCCGCAAGACCGCGAACGTGGTGCTAAACATGTGGTTCGGGCAGCCGGCGCAGGCGGTGGACACCCATGTCTTCCGCGTCGGCAACCGCACCGGCATCGCGCCCGGCAAGGACCCCCTGGCGGTGGAGCGCGCCGTCGAGGACCACGTGCCGGCCGAGTTCCAGCGCCACGCCCATCACTGGCTGATCCTGCACGGGCGCTACGTCTGCGTCGCGAGGACGCCGAAATGCCCGGACTGCGTGATCCGGGACCTCTGCCCCTACCCCGACAAGACCGAGCCGGCGGCGCCCAAGCGCGGACGCGCCGCCGCCGAGTCCGAAAAGGAGACCCCATGAGCGCCAAGACCTACGACGTCGTCGGCATCGGCAACGCCATCGTCGACGTGCTGGGCCGCGTCGAGGACCGCTTCCTCGAGGAGAACGGCATCCAGAAGGGGGTCATGCAGCTGATCGACGCCGAGCGCGCGATCGACCTCTACGGCCGCATGGGCCCCGCGCAGGAGATCTCCGGCGGCTCGGCGGCGAACACCATCGCCGGGCTCGGCATGCTGGGCGCCAAGGCGGCCTATGTCGGCAAGGTCAAGGACGACCAGCTCGGCGCGATCTTCGCGCACGACATCCGCGCCCTCGGCGTCGCCTTCGACGTGCCCCCGGCGCCGAAGGCGATGAACGGCGACGAGACCGGCCGCTGCATGGTGCTGGTGACGCCGGACGGCGAGCGCTCGATGAACACCTATCTCGGCGTCTCGGGCGCGCTGACGCCCGACGACATCGACGAGGCGCTGATGGCCGACGCCAAGTGGATCTACCTCGAGGGTTACCGCTTCGACGGTCTCGAGAGCCAGGAGGCCTTCCGCAAGGCGATCGCCGCCGCCAGGGGCGCGGGCGGCAAGGTCTCGATCACCCTCTCGGACCCCTTCTGCATCGAGCGGCACCGCAGCCTCTTCCGCCAGATGTGCATCGAGGAGATCGACCTCCTCTTCGCCAACGAGCACGAGCTGGTCTCGCTCTACGAGACCGGGACGCTCGAGGAGGCGATGGAGATGGCGCGCAGGGAGATCGAGACGGTGGCCGTCACCGTCGGCCCGGCCGGCGCGCACATCCTGAACGGCGCCGAGACGGTGCACGCCCCCGCCGCGCCGATGGAGCGGGTCGACGCCACGGGCGCCGGCGACCTCTTCGCGGCGGGCTTCCTCTACGGCCTGACGCGGGGCAAGGACCTGCAGACCTGCGGGACGATGGGCTGCGTCGCGGCGGGCGAGGTGATCTCGCATATCGGCGCGCGGCCGGAGCAGGATCTCAAGGCGCTCTTCGCCCGCTTCGGCCTGCACTGAGCGGGCGGGCTTCCGGACGCCCCGAGCGCCGCTGCGCGGCGCCGGCCCGCCCTCCAGCCGCGCCCGTCCCGCGACTTCGGGGGCGGCCGGCGAAAAGCGCGATGACCCGGGCAGGCCGCCGGTCGCGCCCACGATGCGGCGTGCGCATCGCGCGCCGCGCCGGCGCCGCCGGCGGCGGCCCTCTCCCATCTCCCGGCGGCGCGTTGCGCCGGGGCGGGGCGGCCTCTAGGGTCCGGTTCGTGCAACGCGGCGGGGAAGGCATGCTCGGCGGCAGGCGGATTCTCCTCATCGTCGGGGGCGGCATCGCCGCCTACAAGACGCTCGACCTCGTGCGGAAGCTGCGGGCGGAAGGGGCTTCGGTCACGCCGGTCCTGACCCGCGCGGGCGCCGAATTCGTCACCCCGCTGTCGCTCTCGGCCCTCTGCGGCGTGAAGGTCTTCTCCGACCTCTGGGACCTGACGGACGAGGCGGAGATGGGGCACATCCGGCTCTCTCGCTCGGCCGATCTGGTGGTGGTCGCGCCCACGACGGCCGACCTGATGGCCAAGATGGCGGGCGGGCATGCGGACGACCTCGCCTCGACGCTCCTGATGGCGACCGACAAGCGCGTGCTGCTCGCCCCCGCCATGAACGTGCGGATGTGGGAGCATCCCTCCACCCGCCGCAACCTCGCGACGCTGACCGGCGACGGCGTGCTGAGCGTCGGGCCGAACGCCGGTGACATGGCCTGCGGCGAATACGGGCCGGGCCGGATGGCGGAGCCGGCGGAGATCCTGGGGGCGATCCGCGCCGCCCTCGGCGCCGGGCCGCTCGCCGGGCGGCGGGCGCTGGTCACGTCCGGCCCGACGCACGAGCCGATCGACCCGGTGCGCTACATCGCCAACCGCTCCTCCGGCGCGCAGGGCTCGGCCGTCGCCGCGGCGCTGCGCGATCTCGGCGCCGCCGTCACCTTCGTCACCGGCCCGGCGACCGCGCCCCGGCCCTCCGGCGTCGAGGTGGTGGAGGTCGAGACCGCCGCCGAGATGCTCTCCGCCGTCGAGCGGGCGTTGCCGGAGGCGGGACCGCCCGTGGACGTCGCTGTCTTCGCGGCCGCCGTCGCGGACTGGCGCGTCGCCTCGGCCTCCGGCTCGAAGATCAAGAAGACCGCCGGCGCCCTGCCCTCGCTGGACTTCGCCGAGAACCCGGACATCCTCGCGACGGTCGCGCGCCGCAGCCGGGGCCGGCCGCGCCTCGTCGTCGGCTTCGCGGCGGAGACCGACGACGTCGAGGCGCACGCCGCCGCCAAGCGCGACCGCAAGGGCTGCGACTGGATCGTCGCCAACGACGTCTCGCCCGCCACCGGCATCATGGGCGGGGCGGAGAACGAGATTGTCCTGATCACCGCCGCCGGGTCGGAGCGCTGGCCGCGCCTCGCCAAGGCGGAGGCCGCCCGCCGGCTCGCCGCCCGCATCGCCGAGACGCTGGCCCCGCAGCCCGACGCGGAGGCCGCCGAATGAGCGCGCCCGTGGTCCGGCTGCTGCGCCTCCCGCACCACGACCCGGCCCTCGCGCCGCCCGCCTACGCGACCGACGGCGCCGCGGGCGCCGATCTTCGCGCCTGCCTGCCGGACCGCGGCGCGCTGACCCTCGCGCCCGCGGCGCGCGCTCTCGTCCCCACCGGCCTCGCGCTGGCGCTCCCGGAGGGGTGGGAGGGCCAGGTGCGCCCGCGCTCCGGCCTCGCGCTCCGCCTCGGCGTCACCGTCGCCAACGCGCCCGGCACCATCGATTCCGACTATCGCGGCGAGCTCGGCGTGCTGCTGGTCAATCTCGGCGACGCGCCGGCCGAGATCCGCCACGGCGAGCGGATCGCACAGCTCGTGATCGCCCCCGTCGCCCGCGCCGTCTTCGAGACGGTCGAGACGCTGGAGGAGACCCCGCGCGGCGACGGCGGCTTCGGCTCCACGGGCATGCGCGGATGAGCGCGCCGCCGATCCGCCTCACACGCAAGACGCTGCTGGCGGTCGAGGCCGTGGCCGACATCGCCTGGCACGCCCGCCCCGATCCGGTGCAGGCCCGCGACGTGGCGGAGCGGCAGGGCATCCCGCAGCGCTATCTGGAGCAGGCGCTGCAGGCGCTGGTCAGGGGCGGCGTCCTCAAGGGCGTGCGCGGCCCCCGCGGCGGCTACGCCCTCGCGCGGGAACGCCGGCGCGTCACGGTGGGCGACGTGGTGCGCATCGTCTCCGCCCTCGACGGCGAGGAGGAGAGCGACCTCGAAAGCCCGATGGCGACGGTCGTCGCCCCGCTATGGAACGAGGCGCGCGAGACGCTGCTCGCCCGCTTCGACGCGGTGTCTATGGAGGATCTCTGCCGCGAGGCGCGACGCCGCGGCGTGCCCCGGCCGGAGGCGGCCGAAGGCCGGGACTTCGCGATTTGACCGCGGGAAGGGGATCGCCGTGACCGCCTGGACGCCGCCGAGAGGCCGGATCTACGACGACGTGACCCAGACCATCGGCGCGACGCCGCTGGTGCGCCTCTCCCGCTTCGCGAAGCGGCGCGGGCTGAAGGCGGAGATCCTGGCGAAGCTGGAGTTCTTCAACCCCATCGCCTCGGTCAAGGACCGCATCGGCGTCTCGATGCTGGACGCCTTGGCGGCGGCGGGGCGGCTCCGGCCGGAGACGGTGGTGGTGGAGCCGACCTCCGGCAACACCGGCATCGCGCTCGCCTTCGCCTGCGCCGCGCGCGGCGTGCGGCTGATCCTGGTGATGCCGGAGAGCATGAGCGTCGAGCGGCGCAAGATGCTCGCCCTGCTCGGCGCCGAGCTGGTGCTGACGCCGCCGGGTCAGGGCATGCCCGCCGCCATCGCCGAGGCCGAGGCGATCGCCGCGCGCCACGCCGACGCGGTGATCCCGCAGCAGTTCGAGAACCCCGCAAACCCCGCGATCCACGAGGCCACGACGGCCGAGGAGATCTGGGCCGACTGCGCGGGCGCGCTCGACGTCTTCGTCGCGGGCGTCGGCACCGGCGGCACGCTGACCGGCGTCGCGCGGGCGCTGAAGCCGCGCCTGCCGGGCCTCCGGATCGCGGCGGTGGAGCCGGAGGACAGCCCGGTCCTTTCGGGCGGCGAGGCGGGCTCGCACAAGATCCAGGGCATCGGGGCGGGCTTCGTGCCGGGCGTCCTCGACCGGAGCCTGATCGACGAGGTGCTGACCGTGGCCAACGAGACCGCGCTCGAGACCGCGCGGGAGATCGCGCGGATCGAGGGCATCCCGGGCGGCATCTCCTCCGGCGCCGCCGTCGCCGCCGCGGCCGAGATCGCGGAGCGGCCGGAGATGGAAGGCCGCCGCATCGTCACCGTCCTGCCGAGCTTCGCGGAGCGCTACCTCTCCACCGCGCTCTTCGACGGGCTCTGAGCGCGCATGGCCTTCAGCGACGCCGAGCTCGAGCGCTACGCCCGCCACATCGTCCTGCGGGAGATCGGCGGGCCGGGGCAGGCGCGGCTGAAGGCGGCCTCGGTGCTGGTCGTCGGGGCCGGCGGGCTCGGCTCGGCCTCGCTGCCGTATCTCGCGGCGGCGGGAGTCGGGCGCATCGCGGTGGCGGACGACGACGCCGTCGCGCTCTCCAACCTCCAGCGCCAGATCCTGCACCGGACGGAGGACGTCGGCCGCCCGAAGGTCGAGAGCGCGGCCGACGCCCTCGCGCGGATCAACCCCGAGGTGACGGTCGAGCCGCTCGCGGTCCGCCTCGGCCCGGAGAACGTGGCCGCGCTGATCGCCGGCCGCGACCTGGCGGTGGACGGTTCCGACAGCTTCGAGACGCGCGCCCTCGTCAACGCCGCCTGCGTCGGCGCGGGCGTGCCGCTGGTCTCCGGCGCCATCGGCCAGTGGGAAGGGCAGCTTTCGGTATTCGATCCGGCGCGCGGCGGGCCCTGCCTCGCCTGCGTGTTCCCGCAGGCCCCCGCGCCCGGCCTCGCGCCGAACTGCGCGGAGGGCGGCGTCCTCGGCGCCCTCGCCGGCGTGTTCGGCGCGCTTCAGGCGGCCGAGGCGGTCAAGCTTCTCGCGGGCGCGGGCGAGCCGCTGCGCGGCCGGATGCTGATGCTGGACCTGCTGCACGGCGAATCGCGGACCGTCCGGTCGCGCCCGCGTCCGGGCTGCGCCGTCTGCGGCGGCGCCGGCCGGCCCGCCCCCTGATCGCGGACATCGACCGCCCGGCGAGCTGCGCCGCTCCAAAGCGGCGCCCGGACCGCGCGGGGATCGACGGAGATCGACGGCCCACGCTTCGGACCCGCTCAAGCCCCCGATCGGTCGTCCTGACGAAAGGCCGCGAGCGAAGCCCGCCCCGGGACGCGCCCCGCCGGGCGGTCGCGCCCGGCGACCTGCGCCCGCCGCAGGGTCGCCAGCGCCTTCGCCTCCCGCGAGCGGCGCCGCGCCGCCTCGTGCCCGCGGCGCCGCGCGGCGTCGACCCGGGCGATGCGGCGGCGCCGCAGATCGGACCGCACCCGCACGGTCGAGATCACGAGGACCGCGAGCAGGCCGGCGAACAGCAGCGCCGCCGCCTGCTCCCCGGTCAGGATCTCGGCGAAACGCAGGCCCGCCCGGGCCCAGAAGTCCGGTTCCGAGCCCGGCGCGAAACGCCGCCCGATCGCCGGCTGCGATCCGATCAGCTCGAACATCCCGACCTCCCTCGGATCCTCCGAAGACGAGTCGAAGACTACATGAATTTTCGATGAATGGAAGTCTCGACCTTCCGCGGCGTCAGAGCATCGCCGGAACCACCAGATCCGGCGGCCGGTGCCCGTCGGCGAAGGTCTTGACGTTGATGATGACCTTCTCGCCCATCTCGAGACGCCCCTCCTCGGTCGCCGAGCCCATATGCGGCAGCAGCAGCACGTTGTCCTTGCCGCGGAGGCGCGGATTCACCGCCGGCTCGCGCTCGAACACGTCCAGCCCGGCGCCGGCGAGCCTGCCGGCCTCGAGCTGGCGCGCCAGCGCGTTCTCGTCGATCACCTCGCCGCGCGAGGTGTTCACGATGTAGGCCGTCGGCTTCATCAGCTGCAGCCGCCGGGCCGAGAGCAGGTGGAAGGTCGCCGGCGTGTGCGGGCAGTTGACCGAGAGGATGTCGACCCGCGCCAGCATCTGGTCGAGGCTCTCCCAGTAGCTCGCCTCCAGCCCCGCCTCGATCTCCGCATGCAGGCGCCGGCGGTTGTGATAGTGGATCGAGAGCCCGAAGGCCCGCGCCCTCCGCGCCACCGCCTGCCCGATCCGCCCCATGCCGAGGATGCCGAGCCGCTTGCCGGTGATCCGCCGCCCGGCCATGGCCGAGGGCGCCCAGCCGGCCCAGGCGTCCTCCGCCATCAGCCGCGCGCCCTCCATCAGCCGCCGCGGCACGGCGAGGATCAGCGCCATGGTCATGTCCGCGGTGTCCTCGGTCAGGACGCCGGGCGTGTTGGAGACGAGGATGCCGCGCCGGCGCGCCGTCTCCACGTCGATGTGGTCGACGCCGGCGCCGTAGTTGGCGATCAGCTTCAGGTCCGGGCCGGCCCGGCCCAGCAGCCCGGCGTCGATGCGGTCTCCCAGAGTCGGCACCAGCACGTCCGCCCGCCCCATCGCCTCGGCCAGCGCCTCGCGCTCCATCGGCCGGTCGTCGACGTTCAGCTCCACCTCGAACAGCTCGCGCAGGCGGGTCTCCACCGCTTCGGGGAGCTTTCGGGTGACGACGACGCGCGGTCGGGCGCGGGACGGGTCGGCCGGCATCGGGGTCTCCCTTCTCCTCCGGAGCGATCGGCGATAGGGTTAGCCGAAGGTTCGCGCAGGGTCCATCAGCCTCCGAAGAAGAGGCGCCCGCCCCGCGCGTCGGGCAGGCCGCGGGGGACGACATGCGGGCGAGGATCGGAGCTCCGGCGGCGCTTCTGGCGCTGCTGCTGGCGCTGGGCGCGGGCGCGGCCGAGGCGGCCGCCGAGCCGCGCAAGGGGCCGGAGACGGGCCTGCCCCTGCCCCGCTACGTCAGCCTGAAGGCGGCGACGGCCAACGTCCGCCGCGGGCCCGGCCTGACCCACCGCGTCGACTGGGTGTTCGTCCGTCGCGGCATGCCCCTGCAGATCATCGCCGAATACGGCCATTGGCGGCGGGTCCGGGACATGGACGCGGCCACGGGGTGGGTCCACTACGCCCTGCTCCGCGGGGAGCGCACCGCCGTCGTGGTCGCGGAGACGCTGACGCTCCGCAAGGCCCCGGACGAGGCCGCCGCGGCCACGGCCCGCGCCGAACGCGGCGTGGTGCTGGATCTGGAGGCCTGCATCGCGGCCTGGTGCGAGGTGTCCCGCGGCTCCGTCGAAGGCTGGGCGCCGAAGCGCGCCCTCTGGGGCGCCGACCCGGAGGAGACCTTCGACTGAGGCCGGCCGCTCAGGCCTCCGGAGTTCCCGTCCGAGCCGGACGCAGCCGGATCACCACGTCGACGCGGGCGATCTCCATGCCCTCGGGCGGCTCCGGCAGCCCCTCGATGCCGAGGGGGCTGGTCGTCGCGTCGGACAGGCGCCCGTCGGGCTCCCAGTAGTAATGGGCGTGGTCCTGCACGCGCGTGTCGTAATAGCTTCGTGCGCCGTCCACCGTGATCTCGGCCAGCAGCCCCGCCTCGGTGAAGCTCTTGAGCGTGTTGTAGACGGTCGCGAGGCTCACCCGCTCCCCGGTCTCGCGCGCCGCCTCGAACAGGCTCTCGGCGGTGACGTGGCGGTCGCGCCCGTCGCCGACCAGCAGCAGCGCCAGCGCCCGGCGCTGCCGCGTCGGGCGAAGCCCCGCCCCCGCCAGCCACCCCCGCGCCCGCGCGTCGGCGGCTTCGTCCCTGTGCATCGCAAGCTGTTCCATCACGTCGTGGATAAAATGCGAAAGCCCCCGCTTTCAAGGGAATTCGCGCCGATCCCCACGCGGCGCGGCCCGCCGACCGCTTGCCTCACGCCGAAACCGGGTGCTAGGGAACGATCGGTCAAAGGCCAGGCGATGAAGCCGGGTGCGGGGAGTTCCATGGGCGACAAGCCGAACAGCTACGACTACGAGAGCCTGATGCGCTGCGCGCGGGGCGAGCTGTTCGGCCCGGGCAACGCGCAGCTGCCGGCGCCGCCGATGCTGATGGTCGACCGCGTCACCGACATCCGCGAGGGCGGCGGCGCCCACGACAAGGGCGGGCTCGACGCCGAGTTCGCGGTGCGCCCGGACGCCTGGTTCTTCCAATGCCACTTCCTCGGGGACCCGGTGATGCCCGGCTGCCTCGGGCTCGACGCGCTCTGGCAGCTCACCGGCTTCTTCCTCGGCTGGCTGGGCATGCCCGGAAAGGGCCGCGCCCTCGGCGTGGGCGAGGTGAAGTTCTCCGGCATGGTCACGCCCGAGGTGAAGCTGATCCGCTACCGCGTCGACATGAAGCGGATCATCGACCGCAAGCTGAAGCTCGGCATCGCAGACGGGGTGATGTTCGCCGACGGCGAACCCATCTATCAGACATCGGACATGCGCGTGGGCCTGTTCCAGGAGGCCTGAGAGGGGTCGCCGAAACGCCGCGCGGAGATTGCACGGAGGGCCGTCATGCGGCGCGTGGTGATCACCGGGATCGGGATCGTCTCCTCGATCGGAAACGATGCGCAGGAGGTTCTCGCGAGCCTTCGCGAAGGGAAGTCGGGCATCGTCCCGGCGCCCGACTATGCCGAGCACGGCTTTCGCTGCCGGGTCCACGGCAAGCCCGACATCGACCTCGACGCCGCGGTCGACAAGCGCGCCCGCCGCTTCATGGGCGACGGCGCGGCGTTCAACTACGTCGCCATGCAGCAGGCGATCCGGGACTCGGGGCTCGAGGAGGGCGAGATCTCCCACCCGAGGACCGGCCTGATCATGGGCTCCGGCGGTCCCTCCACCAAGAACCTGTTCGAGGCGCACCGCATCGTGCTGGAGAAGGGCTCCCCGAAGCGCATGGGCCCCTTCATGGTCACCCGCGGCATGAGTTCGACGAACTCCGCCACGCTGGCGACGCCGTTCCACATCAAGGGCGTGAACTACTCGATCACCTCGGCCTGCTCCACCTCGGCCCACTGCATCGGCAACGGGGTCGAGCAGATCCAGTGGGGCAAGCAGGACGTCGTCTTCGCCGGCGGCGGCGAGGAGCTGGACTGGACGCTCTCCTGCCTCTTCGACGCGATGGGCGCGATGAGCTCCAAGTACAACGACACGCCGGAGACGGCCTCGCGCCCCTTCGACGCCACCCGCGACGGCTTCGTGATCGCCGGCGGCGCCGGCGTCGTCGTGCTGGAGGAGCTGGAGCGCGCCAAGGCCCGCGGCGCGAAGATCTACGCCGAGGTGACGGGCTACGGCGCCACCTCCGACGGCTACGACATGGTCGCCCCCTCGGGCGAGGGCGCCGAGCGCTGCATGCAGCTCGCGATCGAGACCCTCGGCGACCGCAAGGTCGACTACATCAACGCCCACGGCACCTCGACCCCCGCCGGAGACGTCACCGAGGTCGAGGCGGTGCGCAAGGTGTTCGGCGACGACCGCCCGCCGATCTCCTCCACCAAGTCGCTGACCGGCCACTCCCTCGGCGCGACGGGGGTTCAGGAGGCGATCTACTGCATCCTGATGCTGCAGAACGACTTCATCGCCGCTTCGGCCAACATCTCCGAACTCGACCCGGCGCTCGAGCCGGCCGAAATCGCGACGGAACGCGTGGACGGCGCCGGCCTCGACACGGTGATCTCGAACTCCTTCGGGTTCGGGGGGACGAACGCGACGCTGGCGCTCAGCCGGTATCACGGCTGAGGATGACCGCATGACCGAACCCAGGGGCCTGATGGCCGGCAAGCGCGGCCTGGTGATGGGAGTCGCCAACGATCACTCCATCGCCTGGGGCTGCGCCAAGGTCCTGCACGCGCAGGGCGCCGAGCTCGCCTTCACCTATCAGGGCGACAATTTCGGGCGCCGCGTGAAGCCCCTCGCGGACAGCGTCGGCGCCAAGCACCTGATGCCGGCGGACGTGCAGGACGACGCCAGCCTCGACCACGTCTTCGCCACGCTGGCCGAGGACTGGGGCAAGCTCGACTTCCTGATCCACGCCATCGCCTTCTCCGACAAGTCGCAGCTTCAGGGACGTTTCGCCGACACCACGCGGGACAACTTCTCGCGCAGCCTCGAGATCAGCTGCTACAGCCTCGTCAACGTCTCCCGCCGCGCGCTGGACCTGATGCCGGACGGCGGCTCCATCGTCACCATGAGCTATCTCGGCGCCCAGCGCGTTATGCCCAACTACAACGTCATGGGCGTCGCCAAGGCGGCGCTCGAGGCCGCGGTGCGCTACCTCGCCAACGATCTCGGACCCGAAGGCGTGCGCGTCAACGCCCTCTCGCCCGGCCCGATGCGCACCCTCGCCGGCTCCGCCGTCGGCGGCGCCCGGCGCGTCTACAAGGCCGTGGAGGAGAACGCGCCGATGCGCGCCAACGCGACGCTCGACCACATCGGCGGCGCCGCGCTTTATCTCTGCTCGGACTACGGCGCCTCGACCACGGGCGAGGTGATCTTCGTCGACGGCGGCTACCACGCCATCGGCATGCCGCACCTGCAGAACCTGCCGCCGGCCAACGGCTGACCGCTCAGGCGCGCGCCGCGCGGCTGCGCACGAAGTCCCGATACGCCGAGAAGAGCCCGGCGCCGAACACGATTCCCGCGCCCAGCAGCACCGGCCATTCCAGCGCCTCGCCGAACACCACGATGCCGGTGATCGCGCCGAACACGATCTGCAGATAGGTCACCGGCTGGATCACCACCGCGTCCGCCACTTCGAAGGCGCGGATCAGGAAGTAGTGCCCGGCCGCGCCGGTCACGCAGGCGAAGCCCATCCAGGCCCAGTCCCAGCCCTCGAACCCGATCCAGAAGAAGGGCCCGATCAGCGTCAGCACGGCGACCCCGCCGATGCCGGTGTAGAAGAACGACGTCTCCGCCCGGTCCTTGCGCGAGGCGAGGCGCGTCATCACGCTGTAGACCGCGATGCCGATCATCGCGACCAGGCTCATCCAGATGTCGGAGGTCAGCATCCCCGGCCCCGGCCTGAGGATCACCATCACCCCGCAGAAGCCCACCGCGATCGCCGTCCAGCGCCGCCAGCCGACGCTCTCGCCCAGCACCGGGACCGAAAGCGCCGCCACCACCAGCGGCGCGGCCGCGAACAGCGCCATCGTCGGCACCAGCCCCACCACCGCGAAGGCGGTGATGGCGATCACCACCTGAAGCCCCAGCAGCGCGCCCCGCGCGATCTGCAGAACCGGCTGCGACGTGCGCGCGACCGCCCGGAGGCCTCCCGGCCGCCGCGTCGCCCAGACCAGCACGAAGAGCGCGAAGGCCCAGTAGCGGACCATCACCACGAACACCGGCGGATAATTCGCCGCCAGGTGCTTGGAGACGCCGTCCTGCGCGGCGAAGATCAGGATCGCGGCGAGCGCGAGCAGCAGCCCTGCGCGGGCGTTCTGGGGGAGCATGACAAGGGCCGGAGAGCGTTGCGACACGCCTCCCGACCACGCCCCGGCCGCGACGTCAAGCCGTGGCCCCCGCGCCGGGCGCGCGGGCCGAGAACACGCGCGCCGGCAGATCGAAGACGCAGGTTCCGTCGTCCCGGCGAAACGGCGTCAGGATCGCCTCGGACTCGGCCGAGAGCCGCGCGAACTGATCGCGGTCGAGCAGGCCCCCCAGCAGCCACGCGAAGGCCGGCTCCGCCGAGACGAGGTCCCCCGTCGTGGCGAACTGCACCTCCCCCGGCCAGAGCCGCGTCTCGCCCGCGAGGCCGCCCGCCTCGGCGTCCTCCATCAGCGCCTCGGGCCGGAGGAGGGCGAAGGGCCGGGCGAAGCCGTCGCGCATCTCGTCGCCGAAGAGCGAGCCCAGAAGGTCGGCGAAGGCCATGTAGCCCGGCGCCTCCTCGAGCGTGGCGGGGACCGCGACGCGGATCTCCCCGCCCGGCCGCGTCACCCGCGCCATCTCGCGGAAGGCGGCGGGCCGATCCTCGACGAACATCATCGCGAACTGGCACAGCGCCGCGTCGACCGCGTCGTCGGGCAGCGGCAGCGCTTCGGCCCGCCCCTCCAGCCACTCCACCGCGGACGGGTTCAGGCGCGCGACGGCCAGCATCTCGGGGCTCGGATCGACGCCCCAGACCTTGCCGTCCGGTCCCACGGTCGACGCCGCCGCGAGCGCCAGCGCTCCGGTCCCGCAGCCTATGTCGACCGCCCGATGGCCGGGGGCGAGACGCGCGTCCGCCACCAGCCGCGGACCCCACGGGCCGTAGAGCGCGGGAACGAAGCGCGAGTCGTATTTTCGGCGACGGGGGGGCCCGGAGGCGGAGCGATTGGACGCCGAGTTCTTCATCGATGCGACCCCCCCCCCCCCGATGACCGCCTCAGCTCGCCGAGACGAAGAGCCGGTTGTGCGTGGGCGAGATCAGCACCTCGTTGATGCACACATGCGCCGGGCTCTCCGCCACGAAACGGATCAGCCGGCCCATGTCCTCGGGCTGCAGCATCTTCGCCCGCACCTCCTGCGGCGGCGGCACCGGACGCTTCTCCATGATCGGGGTGTTGACCTCGCCCGGCATGATCACGCAGGAGCGGACGCCGTTCTTCGCCTCCTCCTGGTTGATCGAATGCGACAGCGCCACCACCGCGTGCTTCGAGGCGTTGTAGGCCGGGCCGGTGAGCTTGGAGGCGTGCCGCCCGGCCCAGCTCGAGACCATCATCACGAGGCCCCCGCCCTTGGCGCGCATCTGCGGCAGCACCGCCATCACGCCGTACATCACGCCGTTGACGTTGACGTCCATCACCTGCGCGAAATCCGCGTTGGTGAGGCTCTCCGTGTCGCGGTTCGGGATGTTCATGCCGGCGTTGGCCAGCAGGATGTCGACCCCGCCCAGCCGATCGCCGAGCTCGGCGGCGGCCGCCTCCACCGCCTCGCGGTCCGTCACGTCGAGCGTCAGCACCTCGGCCTTGCCGCCCGCGCCCTCGATGTCGGCTTTGACGCGCTCCAGCTCCTCGGCCCTCCGGCCGGTGAGCACGACATGCGCGCCCGCCTCCGCCATCGACCTGGCCCCGGCCTCGCCGATGCCGCCGCCGCCGCCCGTGACCCAGGCGATCTTTCCGTCCAGCGCACCCATGCGTCCCTCCCTTGCCTTACGACCGGGGCACGATGACGCGCCCGACGCCGCGAGGGAAGAGCCGCCACGGCGTTCAGGCCACGCTCCGCCCCGGCCAGGCATGCGCCGCCGCCGCCCGCATCAGCGCCTGCATCGCCGGCGTGTGCGGGCGCCCGGGCGGCGAGGCGAGCGCGATCCGCCGCGTCACCGCCGGGTCGATCAGCGGCCGCTGCATCAGTCCGGGCTGCGTCACCGCGAATTCCGGCATGAAGGCGAAGCCGATCCCGGCGGCGACCATCGCCTGCACCCAGTCCTCCCGCTCCGAGCGGAAGCGGGCGTAAAGTTCCACCTCCCGCTCGCCGCAGAGCGCCGTCACCGCCTCGCGCATCTCGCAGGCCAGCCGGTCGACGTAAGGCTCGCCCGACAGTTCCGAGAGCCGCACCGCGTCGCGCGCCCCCAGCGGATGGTTCGCCGGCAGGAGCACGACGTAGCGTTCCTCGTAGAGCGGCGCGAGGCGCATCCCCTCGAAGCCCTCCACCGGATTGGCGATCACGAGGTCGAGCTCCCCCGCCTCCAGCCGCCGGCGGAGCTCCTGCGCCGGCGCCTCCGTCACGGTCAGTTCGACGCCGTCGTGCCGCCGTTCGAAGGCGGCGAGGAATTCCGAGAGCCGCGCCGGGCCGATCGTGCTCATCACGCCGAGGCGGATGGGCGCCTGGCGCAGCAGGCGCCAGCTCTCGGCGAAGCTGCGCGCCGCGTCCGCCTGCGTCGCGATCTCCTCCAGTCGCGGCAGGATCGATCGGCCGAACTCGCTCAGCATCACCGAGCGTCCCTCGCGCAGGAAGATCGGCGCGCCGAGCTGGTCCTCGAGCGCCCGGATCGCCCGCGTCAGCGCCGGCTGGCTCACGTTGCAGGCCGTCGCGGCCCGGGTGAAGTTGAGCGCCCGCGCGGCCGCGAGGGCGTATCGGATCTGATGAAGCTCCATCGGTCCCTTTCCGTCGCCGCCTCGGCGCCAGTCTACGGCGCCTTTCGATGCACGGAACGCATCGATTCATGCCGCATCGGCAGTGGAGCGCGCCGCGACGCGGCGCCTTCATCGAAGCGTCGAAACCGTACTCAGGAGGATGCGATGACGATGTGGATGGTGGAGCGCGAGTTGCCGGGCATCGACCAGGCGGGCCTCGCCGCCGCCCAGGCGGCCGCGATCTCGGAGGCCGAGGCGATGCGGGGGCGCGGCGTCGAGGTGCGCTATCTCAAGTCGATCTGGGCGCCGGAGCGCGAGCGCTGCATGTGCCTGTTCGAGGCCGGCTCCGTCGACGACGTGAAGGCCCTGAACGACGCCGCGGGCCTGCCCTATGCCGGCGTGACGGCGGCGGCCGAACTCGCCCCCTGAGGGCCGGCGCCCCGGAACGCGAAAGGGGGCCCCGTCGCCGGGGCCCCCTCTCAGGCGTCGCCGCGAAGGGCCGGAGGCGTCACGCCTCCTCCTTCGAGATCTCCTGCCCGGTCTCCTGGTCGACGACCTTCATGGAGAGCTTGGTCTTGCCGCGATCGTCGAAGCCGATCAGCTTGACCTTCACCTCCTGGCCCTCCTTGACCAGATCGCGCGGGTTGGCGCCGCGCTCGCTGGTCATCTGGGAGACGTGGACGAGGCCGTCGCGCTTGCCGAAGTAGTTCACGAAGGCGCCGAAATCCATGATCTTGACGACCTTGCCGGTGTAGATCCGGCCGATCTCGGGCTCGGCCACGATCGAGTTGATCATGTCCATCGCCTTCTCGATGCACTTCGCGTCGGGCGAGGCGATCTTGATCAGGCCCTCGTCGTTGACGTCGACCTTGGCGCCCGACTCCTCGACGATGCCGCGGATCACCTTGCCGCCCGAGCCGATCACCTCGCGGATCTTGTCCGGGTTGATCTGGATCGTCTCGATGCGCGGCGCATGGGCCGAGAACTCGGTCCGCCCCTGCGTCAGCGCCTTGGCCATCTCGCCGAGGATGTGCATCCGGCCGTCTTTCGCCTGGGCGAGAGCCTGCTTCATGATCTCCGGCGTGATGCCGGCGACCTTGATGTCCATCTGCAGCGAGGTGACGCCCGACTCGGTCCCGGCGACCTTGAAGTCCATGTCGCCGAGGTGATCCTCGTCGCCGAGGATGTCGGTCAGCACCGCGAAGCGCCCGTCGTCCTCGAGGATCAGGCCCATGGCGACGCCCGCCACCGGCGCCTTCAGCGGCACCGCCGCGTCCATCATCGAGAGCGAGGCGCCGCAGACCGTCGCCATCGACGACGAGCCGTTGGACTCCGTGATCTCCGAGACGATGCGGATCGTGTAGGGGAAGTCGGTCGAGGCCGGCAGAACCGCCTGCAGCGCCCGCCAGGCCAGCTTGCCGTGACCCACCTCGCGCCGGCCCGGAGGGCCCATGCGCCCGGCCTCGCCGACCGAATACGGCGGGAAGTTGTAGTGCAGCAGGAAGCGCTCGCGCCAGCCGCCCTCGAGCGCGTCGACGATCTGCTCGTCGTCGCCGGTGCCGAGGGTGGTGACCACCAGCGCCTGAGTCTCGCCCCGCGTGAACAGCGAGGAGCCGTGCGTGCGCGGCAGGACGCCCACCTCCGAGAGGATCGGGCGCACCGTCTTCAGGTCGCGCCCGTCGATCCGCACGCCGCCGGAGATGATGTCGCCCCGCAGCACCTCGGACTCGAGCTGCTTGAGGCAGGCCTTCAACGCCGAGCCGTTCTCGCGGTCGGCCTCGTCCAGCTTCTCCACCACCAGCTCGCGCGCCGCCGCGATCGCGGTCTGACGCTCCTGCTTGTCGCGGATCGCGAAGGCGTCGCGCATCGCGGCCTCGCCGGCGACCTTCACCTTGGCGTAGAGGGCCGAGTTGTCCGGCGGCTGGAAGTCGAACGGCTCCTTCGCCGCCTCTTCCGCCACGCCGACGATCAGGTCGATCACCGGCTGCATGGCCTCGTGGCCGAACTGGACCGCGCCCAGCATCTCGTCCTCGGAGAGCTCGTAGGCCTCCGACTCGACCATCATCACCGCGTCCTTGGTGCCCGCGACGATCAGGTTGAGCCGCTGGTCCGGCTTCTCGTTGAGCTTGTTCATGTCCTCGACGGCCGGGTTCAGGACGTATTTCCCGTCCACGAAGCCTACCCGCGCCGCGCCGATCGGCCCGCGGAACGGCACGCCCGACAGCGTCAGCGCGGCGGAGGCCGCGATCATCGCCACGACGTCGGGATCGTTCTCGAGGTCATGGCTCAGCACCGTGCAGACGACCTGCGTCTCGTGCTTGAAGCCATCCACGAACAGCGGCCGGATCGGCCGGTCGATCAGACGCGAGGTCAGCGTCTCCTTCTCGGAAGGCCGCGCCTCGCGCTTGAAGAAGCCGCCCGGGATCTTGCCGGCCGCGTAATACCTCTCCTGATAATGGACGGTCAGCGGGAAGAAGTCCAAGCCCTCCCTGGGCTTCTTCTCGAACGTCACCGCCGCCAGCACCGAGGTCTCGCCGAGCGTCGCCAGCACCGCGCCGTCGGCCTGCCGGGCCACGCGCCCGGTCTCGAGCGTCAGCGTCTCGCCGGCCCACTCGATGGATTTCTTCGTGATGTCGAACATTCCGTTTCCTTCCGGCGGCCCGCCGCCCGGATGACGGCGACCGCGATGCGTCCCCTCTCGGGACGGGCCCCTTTCTGCTTCGAACGCTCTCGCTTCGACCCGGGGCCCGGGGCGGAAACGAACGGACGGTCCCGGGGTCTTGGCCCACGCCGCGGGTCCCGGGGGCGGCGCTCCCGGCCCCCTCGCGGGGCCGGAGCCTCGGCCGGACGCCCCGCCGCCGGGGGGGCGCCTCTCGCAAGCGCGGGGGGCGCGGACCCTGCGGCTCGCGCCCCCCGGAAACCGCCGTCAGCGACGGATGCCGAGCCGCTGGATCAGCGCCCGGTAGCGATCCTCCTCGCGCGCCTTGACGTAGTCGAGCAGCTTGCGCCGCTGCGACACCATCTTCAGCAGTCCGCGGCGGGAGTGGTTGTCCTTCTTGTGGGTCTTGAAGTGCTCGGTCAGGTTCGTGATCCGCTCCGTCAGGATGGCCACCTGCACCTCGGGGGAGCCGGTGTCGCCCTCCTGGGCGGCGAATTCCTTGATGAGCTCTTCCTTGCGAGCCGGCGTGATCGACATCGGGGGCCTCCATCAGCCTGGGGTTTCAAGACGGGCGCAGGCCCGTCCCGGTCTCCGGCCGCCGCCGGGATGTCGTCCAGCGAAGTCGGAGACACGGAACGCGCCCTATGGCGCGGATCGTCCGCAAAGGCAAGGGAGGCGTGCGCCGCCCCGCTCAGGCCGCCGGAAACACCCGGGACGGGGTCAGCGCGCCGCCCGTCCAGCGCCCCAGCGCCACCGCCCGCCCGTCGCGGGAGGCCCAGGCCTCCTCGCCCCAGACGATGTCCGCCGGCGCCAGGGTCGCCTCGCCCGGCCGCCCCTGCCGGATCGCCGCCGCGCCGAGCTCCGAGACCCGGACCTCCGGCAGCCCGGCGAGGCCCGCCTCCAGCGGTCGCAGCGCCGCCTCCGTCGCCGCCGGGTCCTCCAGCGTCTCCAGCGGCACGGCCTCGCTCACGTCGAAGGGGTCGGCGAAGATCCGCCGCAGCGCGCTCACATGCGCCGGCGAGCCCAGCGCCCGGCCGAGGTCCCGCGCGATCGCGCGGACGTAGCCGCCGCGCCCGCACACCATCTCGAAGTCGGCGTGGTCGGGGTCGGGCCGCCCGACCAGCTCCAGCCGCTCCACGAACAGCGGCCGCGCCGCCAGCTCCGGCGTCTCGCCGTCGCGCGCGAGGTCGTAGGCCCGCTCGCCCTGCACCTTGACCGCCGAATAGGCCGGCGGCACCTGCATGATGTCGCCGGTGAAGGCCGGCAGCGCCGCGCGGATCGCCTCGTCCGAAGGTCGGACGTCCGAGGTCTCGACGACCGCGCCCTCGGCGTCGTCGGTGTCCCGCGCCTCGCCCCAGCGCACGGTGAAGCGATAGCCCTTGCGCCCGTCGGAGGCCGCGGGGATCGTCTTGGTCGCCTCCCCGAACGCCACCGCCAGCAATCCGGTGGCCAGCGGATCGAGCGTGCCCGCATGACCGGCCTTCCGCGCGTCGAGCGCCCGGCGCGCCCGGTTCACGACGTCGGTCGAGCCGATGCCCGAAGGCTTGTCGATCAGCAGCCAGCCCGTCACGGGCCGCCCCTTGCGCCGCCGCGCCATTCCGCTCTCCTCAGTCTTCGTCTTCGACGTCGCGGCGCACCGGTGCGCTCTCCAGCAGCCGCCGCGTCGCGTCCATCCGGTCGAAGCTGCGGTCCGGCACGAAGCGCAGATCGGGCGAGAACTTGAGCTTCACCTCCCGCGTCACCGCGCGGCGCAGCTCGCCCTTGTTCCGCTCCAGCGCCTCCATCGCCTCCGCCTCGCCCTCCCCGCCGAGGGGCAGCGCGAACACCGTGGCCTGCCGCAGATCCGGGCTCATGCGCACCTCGCTCACGGTGATCGAGAAGCGCGTCAGATCCGGGTCGTGCACGTCGCCGCGCGCCAGCACCTCCGAGAGCGTGCGGCGCACCAGTTCGCCGACCTTGAGCTGGCGCTGCGAGGGCGGGCGGCCTTCGGGACTGCGGGCGGGCATCGTGGGCCTCCTTTCGGGAAGGGCCGGACGCCTAGCGCCGCACGCGCGGGGATGCAACCGCCCTGCGGCGCGGCGCGCCAAGCGGCGGCGGGAAGCCCCTCGACGTCAACCCTTCCAGGGTCTCCGCCTCGCGCCCGAGGAAGGCCGGGCGGAGCGGCAGCCGCGACGCCCTCGGCCAAGACGCGCGGCCTCGCCCGGCCGTCCCCCGGCGCCGGGATCCGATTCGCGGACCGGCCGGCGCACGCCACGACATGTCACGCCCGCCCGTCCGAAGCCGCGCGCATGATCGAAGCCGCCGTCCCGATCCGCGAACGCGGCCGGCGCCGAGCGGAACGATACCCGAACCCGCCGTCGCCGCCGCAACGCGAAAGGGCCCCGGATCGCTCCGGGGCCCTTCGATCGTCGTATCGGATCGGATCAGAGCGTGCGCTCGATCTCCTGCGTCGTGAAGATCTCGATGACGTCGCCCTCGCGGATGTCCTCGTAGTTCTCGAAGGCCATGCCGCATTCCTGTCCGGCCCGGACCTCCTGCACCTCGTCCTTGAAGCGCTTGAGAGTCTTGAGCTTTCCTTCGTGGATCACGACGTCGTCGCGCAGCAGACGGACCCCGGCGTTGCGCCGCGCCACGCCCTCGGTGACCTCGCAGCCCGCGACCTTGCCGACGCCCGAGACCTTGAAGACCTGCTTGATCGACGCGTAGCCGATGAAGGTCTCCCGCACCTCGGGCTTCAGCAGACCCGACGCCGCCGCCTTCACGTCGTCCACCAGGTCGTAGATCACCGAATAATACCGGATCTCCACGCCCTTCTGGTTCGCGGCCTCGCGCGCCGGGGCGTTGGCCCGGACGTTGAAGCCGATCACCGGCATGTGGCTCGCCTCGGCGAGGCCGACATCGGTCTCCGTGATCGCGCCGACGCCCGAATGCACGACCCGCACCCGCACGTCCTCGTTGCCGATCTTCTCCAGCGCCTGGACGATCGCCTCGGCCGAGCCCTGCACGTCCGCCTTCACCAGCACCGGCAGCTCGGCCACGTCCTTGTCGGCCTTGGCCTGCGCCAGCAGCTGGTCCAGCGTCGCGCGGGAGCCGGTGGCCGCCTGCTTCTCCTTCGCCTTGCGCTGGCGATAGTCGGCGATCTCGCGTGCCTCCGCCTCGCTGTCGACGACGTTCAGCACGTCGCCGGCCTCCGGCGTGCCCTGCAGGCCCAGCACCTCGACCGGCGCCGAGGGGCCGGCCTCGTCGACCCGCTCGCCCTGGTCGTTGACCAGCGCGCGGACCCGGCCCCACTGCTCGCCGACGACGAAGACGTCGCCGCGCTTCAGCGTGCCGCGCTGCACCAGCACCGTCGCCACGGGGCCGCGGCCCGTGTCCAGCTTCGCCTCGATCACGGCGCCCTCGGCGGCGCGGTCGGGGTTGGCCTTCAGTTCGAGGATCTCGGCCTGCAGCGCCACGGCCTCCAGCAGTTCGTCGAGACCCGCGCCGGTCATCGCCGAGACCTCGACGTCCTGCACGTCGCCCGACATCGCCTCGACGACGACCTCGTGCTGCAGCAGGTCGGTCCGCACCTTCTGCGGATCGGCGCCCGGCTTGTCGCACTTGTTGATGGCGACGATCATCGGCACCTGCGCCGCCTTGGCGTGGTTCAGCGCCTCGACGGTCTGCGGCATCACCGCGTCGTCCGCCGCCACCACCAGGATCACGATGTCCGTGACGTGCGCGCCGCGGGCGCGCATCGAGGTGAAGGCCGCGTGGCCCGGCGTGTCGAGGAAGGTCACCGGCGCGCCGGAGGGCGTCCGCACCTGATAGGCGCCGATGTGCTGCGTGATGCCCCCGGCCTCGCCGGAGACCACGTTCGCCTGCCGGATCTTGTCCAGAAGCGAGGTCTTGCCGTGGTCGACATGACCCATGATCGTGACCACGGGCGGACGCGGCTGCATGTCCTCGTCCTTGTCCTCGTCGGTGACGATGGCCTGCTCGACGTCCGCCTCGGAGACGCGCACGACGTTGTGCCCGAACTCCTCGACCAGCAGCTCCGCCGTCTCGGCGTCGAGCGTGTCGTTGATCGTGACCATCGTGCCGTTCTTGAACAGCGCCTTCACCAGGTCCGCGGCGCGCTCGGCCATGCGGTTGGCGAGCTCCTGCACGGTGATCGCGTCGGGCACGTTCACGTCGCGCACGATCTTCTCGCGCTGCTCGCGGCCGCCGCCCTGACGCTTCTGACGCTCCTGCTTGCGGCGCATCGCGGCGAGGGAGCGCTGGCGCCCGCCCTCGTCGTCGCCGGTGGCACGCGAGATGGTGAGCTTGCCGGCGCGTCGACGCTCGTCGGCGCCGGTCTTGGCCCGACCCGGGCCACGGCGATCCGGCGCCTCGGCCGGCGCGCCGCGCTTCGGGGCGCTGCGCTTCGGACCGCGGGCGTCGTCCTCCGGCGGCGGCCCCGCCGTGGCGGGGTCGATCCCGGCGCGCTTGGCGTCCGCCGCGTCGAGTTCCTTGGCCTTGCGCGCCTCGTCCGCCTTCTTGCGGGCGGCGGCGGCCTCGGCCTCCTCCTTCGCCTTGCGCTCGGATTCCTCGCGCTCGCGCCGGACCTCGGCCTCGCGCTCGGCGCGCTCCCGCTCGTCGCGCTCCCTGATGAGGCGCTGACGCTCCTCCTCATGCGCCTTGCGCTCGGCTTCCTCCCGCGCACGGCGGGCGCCTTCGTCGCGCTTGGCGGCCTCGAGCGCCTTCTTGCGGCGCTCGTATTCCTCCGGAGAGAGCTGCTGGAGCACGGCGCCGCGGCGCGGCTTCTGACCGCCCCCCGGCCCCGAGGGGCGCCCGCCCTGGGACGGCGCGCCGCCGGAGCGCGGCGGGACCGTCGCCGAGCGGCCCGTCGTCGCCGGGCGCGGCGCGGCCGGCTTCGCGGCGGGCGCCGAAGGCGTCTCGCGCGCCGGCGCCTCCGCGGCGGGGGCCTCCGTCGCCGGAGTCGCCGCGGCCTCGCCCTCGCCCTTCGGCTTCAGGACGCGCTTCTTCTTGGTCTCCACCACGACCGACTTGGAGCGCCCGTGGCTGAAGCTCTGCTTCACGCGCGAGGGGCCCTCCCCCCGCGAACGGGTGCGCATCGTGCCGCCGGTCTTGTCGTTGCCGTCCATATGTCCGCCTTCGAACGTCCTGTCATGCCCCGGTCATGGGGTCCGTATGTCGATGCCCGCTGGGCCCCCCGTCGGAGGGCGCCGGGCCCCGGTCGGCCGGGCCTGTCGGTCCGCCGCCGGGTCTGAAGCCTGAAAGCCGCCTCGCCTCGCGAAGGACTCGGTCCGTCGCGCCGCCCGCATCCAGCGCGGCATGTATCACGAAAGCCCGCCCGAAGGCCAACCCGAGTTCGCCGCTGTCCAGCGAGTCCATGATCGGGGCGCCACGGGCGAGGGGACGCAGCTTGGCGCGTCCCTGGTCCGAGCCGTCGCGCGCTTCCAGCAGCGCGGCGACCGGACCTTGTCTCAGACGAGCCTTTACCTTCTCGAACCCGGTGACCGCAAGCCCCGCCTTGCGGGCGAGCGCCACGGCCTCGACCAGACGTTGCGCCAGAAGCCGCTCCAGGAGGTCCGGCAGATCCGGCGGGGCGGAGACCGGCGCCCGCGCGGCCCGGGCGAAGGCGCGGCGCTTGACCGCCCGCTCCGCCGCCTCGCGCGTCGCGGTCAGCCACATGCCCCGACCCGGCAGCTTCTCCGCCAGGTCGGGCGTCACCTCGCCGGACGGACCGATCACGAAGCGCAGCAACGGCGCCTTCGGACCGCTCTCGCCGGTGGCGATGCAGCGGCGCTCGGGCTCCGTCCTGTCCTTGGGTCGGCCGCCGCGGGTCACGCGCGCCTCCCTGGGACCCGGGCCGGGGCTCACGCCTCGGCCCGGGCCTCCTCGTTCTCGGCCGCCTCGGCCTCGGCCTCGGCCTCGGCGACGTCGGCCTCGGTGATCATGCCGAGCGCGAGTCGCGCGCGCATCACCATCTCTCTCGCCTCCTCGAGGCTCACGTCGAACGGCTCCAGCACGCCGTCGTCCTTGTGGCGCTTGCCGTCGACCACGGTCCAGCCGCCGGCCAGCTCCCAGTCCGCGCAGGTGGCGAAGTCCTCCAGGGACTTGACCCCGTCCTCGGCCAGCGCCTTGAGCATCTGCGGCGACAGGCCCTCGAACTCCGCGAGGTCGTCCTGCAGGCCGAGCTCCCGCGCCTTGGCCAGCGCCTCGGCGTTCTGCGCCTCGAGGCAGTCGCGGGCGCGGGCCTGAAGCTCCTCCGCCGTCTCCTCGTCGACGCCGTCGAGCCCGGTCAGCTCGTCCACCTCGACGAAGGCGACCTCCTCGAGGTTGGTGAAGCCTTCGGAGACCAGCAGCTGCGCGAAGAACTCGTCGATGTCCATCGCGTCCATGAACATCTTGGTGCGCTCGGCGAACTCGGCCTGGCGGCGCTGGCTCTCCTCCTCCTCGGTGAGGATGTCGATGTCCCAGCCGGTGAGCTGGGAGGCGAGCCGCACGTTCTGCCCGCGACGGCCGATCGCCAGCGAGAGCTGCTCGTCCGGCACCACGACCTCGATTCGCCGGGCGTCCTCGTCCATCACGACCTTCGCCACCTCCGCCGGCTGAAGGGCGTTGACGATGAAGGTCGCGGGGTCCTCGGACCACGGGATGATGTCGATCTTCTCGCCCGAAAGCTCGCTCACCACCGCCTGCACGCGCGAGCCCCGCATGCCGACGCAGGCGCCGACCGGATCGATCCCCGAATCATGGCTGATCACGCCGATCTTGGCGCGGGAGCCCGGATCGCGCGCCACCGCCTTCACCTCGATGACGCCGTCGTAGATCTCCGGCACCTCCATCTTGAAGAGCTCGGCCATGAACTCCGGCGCCGTGCGGCTGAGGAAGATCTGCGGGCCACGCACCTCCGAGCGGACGTCGCGGATGAAGGCGCGCACGCGGTCGCCGTTGCGATACATCTCGCGCGGGATCAGCTGGTCGCGACGGATCACGCCCTCGCCGCGCCCGAGATCCACGATCACGTTGCCGTATTCCACCCGCTTGACGACGCCGTTGATGATCTCGCCGACGCGGTCCTTGTACTCGTCGTACTGGCGCTCGCGCTCGGCCTCGCGCACCTTCTGCACGATCACCTGCTTGGCGGTCTGCGCCGCGATGCGCCCGAACTCCAGCGTCGGCAGCGGCTCCGAGATGAAGTCGCCCTCCTCGGCCTCCGGGTTCATCGCCCGCGCCTCGTCGAGGGAGATCTCGGTGAAGTGATTCTCCACCTCCGCGACCACCTCGCGGGCGCGCGACATCGCCAGCTCGCCCGTCTTGCGGTCGATCACCGCGCGGATGTCGTATTCCGCGCCGTAGCGGGAGCGGGCGGCCTTGGCGAGGCTGTCCTCCATCGCCTCGATCACCAGCTCGGGCTCGATCAGCTTCTCCCGCGCGACGGCGTCCGCGATCTGCAGCAGCTCAAGCTTGTTGGCGCTGACCATCTCCGTCCTCCTCCTCGTCCCCGTCCTCGGGGTCGGTCTCGATCTCGTCGTACTCGCTCTCGTCGATGTCGGGGGCGAGGCCCGCGGCCTTCCGGGCGCGCAGCGATTCGGCGACCAGCTCGTCCGTCAGCACCAGCTTGGCGTCGGAGAGCCAGTCGAACTCCAGGCCGACGATCCCCTCGGGGATCTCCACCAGCACCTCCGGCACGCCGTCGTCGCGCGTCTCCACGCCCTGCAGCACGCCCTTGAAGCGTTTTCGGCCGTCGATCATCTCGTAGGTCTCGAGCTTGGCCTCCCAGCCGGCGAAGCGCTCGAAGTCCTCGAGCCGCGTCAGCGGCCGGTCTATGCCGGGCGACGAGACCTCGAGCGAATAGGCGCTCTCGATCGGATCCTCGACGTCCAGCGCGGCGGAGACGGCGCGGCTCAGCTTGGCGCAGTCCTCCACCTCCATGCCGCCGTCGGCCGTGCGCTCGGCCATGATCTGCACGAGGTTGCTCTTCGATCCGCCCTGGAAGCGCACGCGCACGAGGCTGAATCCCATGTCCTCCGCGACGGGGCGGACGATCTCCGCGAGGCGCCGGTCGATCGGGGCCTTGGCGACGAGGTCGGTCACGGGTCTCGGCTCCTTCGGGGTCCGGAATGCGAAGGGCGGGCCTCGCGGCCCGCCCTTTCGGTTCGGTCGACCGTTCCGCGAGGATCAGCCGCCGCTATCTGACTGGGCATATAGCGGCGGGACCGCCCCGGTGCAAGGGCTCGGAAGCGAGGCGACCGGGCCGGCGCCTTGACAACCCGCGCGTGCATCCACTCCTCTCCGGCGGAGCGGGAGTCCGGAGGCGCGAAGGTCAGGATCAGGGGAGGCTCCTCGACTTCCCACACGGCACGGACCGCCTTCTCCTCTCCGATCTCGACGCGGGCGGGCTTCCGAGAACTCGCCTGGCGCGAGACGCCGCGCGGCGCGCTGCTGCGCCTCGGACCGGGCGAGGGCGCCCTCTTCGTCGGCCTCGCGCCGGAGATCTCGGACCGGGCGACCTCCGGCCGCTCCGAGCGGCGGAACGCCGCCCCGCCGCGCGCGTTGCTGCCATACCGAAACGCCAGACGAAGGAGGCCGCCATGAGCATCGCTCGCGTGACCGAAATCTCCGCCACCTCGCCGCAGAGCTTCGACGACGCCGTCAAGCAGGGCATCGACCGCGCCGGCAAGACCCTTCGCGGCATCAAGAGCGCCTGGGTGAAGGACCAGAACGTCGAGATCGACAACGGCTCGGTCACCGGCTACCGGGTCAACCTGCTGGTGACGTTCGAACTCGACGGCTGAGCGGAACGTCAGGCGGGCGCCGCCCCCGGCGGCGGCGCTCCGCGATCCGCCAGCGGCGTCTCGCGGATCGGCAGATGCACCAGCGCCGAAAAGGCGCCGATGCCGATGCCGATCCACCAGACCAGATCGTAGCTGCCGTACCGGTCGTAGAGCGCGCCGCCGAGCCAGACGCCGAGGAACCCGCCGATCTGGTGGCTGAGGAAGATGAAGCCGTAGAGCGTTCCCATGTAGCGCAGCCCGTAGATGTAGCCGACGAGCCCCGCCGTCAGCGGCACCGTCGCCAGCCACAGCGCCCCCATCGTCGCCGCGAAGACGATCACCGTCGCCGGCGTCATCGGCGTCAGGATGAACACGATCGAGACGACGGTGCGTCCGACATAGATCAGGCTGAGCAGATACTTCTTCGGAAAGCGCGAGCCGAGCCGCCCGGCCGCCACCGTCCCGACGATGTTCATCACCCCGATCAGCGCGATCGACCAGGCGCCCAGCGCCGAAGTCGTCGTCACCCCCAGCCCCGCCAGCACGCCCGACGGGTCGATCGCCCCGCAGACCTCCGTCACGAAGGCGGGGAAATGCGCCGTCAGGAACGCGATCTGATAGCCGCACGAGAAGAAGCCGAGGAAGATCAGCGTGTAGGACGGATCGCGGAAGGCCCGCCCCACGACCTGCCCCATGGTCTCCTCCAGCGCCGCCTTGCCCCGCGTCGGCGGCGCCGTCAGCAGCGGCAGCAGCAGCAGCACCGAAAGCGCCACCGCCGCGAACACGAGGAACGTCCCGTCCCAGCCCGAGACGCCGATCAGCGCCTCCGCCAGCGGCGGGAACAGGATCTGCCCCAGCGATCCCACGGCCGTCGCCAGCGCCAGCGCCATCGAGCGGTTGCGGTCCGAGGCCGCGCGCCCGACCAGCGCCAGCACCACGCCGAAGCCGGTGCCCGCCGCGCCCATCCCGATCACGAAGTTCAGCAGCTGATGCTGCTCCGGCGTCGCGGCGTAGGCCGAAAGCGCGAGGCCGACGGCATAGGCCAGCGCCCCGATGGTCAGCGCCGGCCGCTCGCCCCATTTCTCGGCGATCGCCCCGAACAGCGGCGTCCCGAAGCCCCACGCCAGGTTCGAGATCGCGATCGCCAGCGAATACTCCGCACGCGGCCAGGCGAAATGCTCCGCGATCGGCACCTGGAACACCCCGGCGGCCGAGCGGACGCCGAAACTGACGATGAGGATCAGCGCCCCGGCGATCAGAACCGGCGTGACCAGCTTCTCGGAACGGGCGGCGGCGTGAGGCGTCATGGCAGGTCCTTCGCGGCGGAGCCGCGGATCATGCACGAAGCCGCGCGCGGCGCCAGACGCCTCGGCGGGATCGGCGTCGCGGCGCCGCCGAAGGGGCTGACCGCACCCGCCCGAGGCGCTAGGAGAGGCCTCCGAGGAGGGCCGCCGACCATGACCGCCACGCCCGTGACCGAGACGAGATGACCGCCGACACCCCGCTCTCGCGCTACCGCGCCAAGGTGAAGGCCGGCGCGCTCGCGCCCGACCCCGCCCAGGCCGCGGCGGCCGAGCAGCTCCAGCTTCTCCACGACCGGCTGCGCGACTACGACCCCGGCCGCGGCAAGTCCGTCTCCCGCGGCTGGTTCGGCTGGGGCCGCGACAAGGCCCGGCCGGAGCCGCTGGCCGGCCTCTACCTCTACGGCGGCGTCGGGCGCGGCAAGTCGATGCTGATGGACCTGTTCTTCGACCTCGCGCCGGTGAAGCGGAAGCGCCGCGTCCACTTCCACGCCTTCATGCAGGAGGTGCACGCCGGCATCGCCGCCGCCCGCGCCCGCGGCGTCGGAGATCCGATCCCCCATGTCGCCGACGCGGTGGCCGAGCACGCCACCCTGCTCTGCTTCGACGAGATGCAGATCGGCGACGTCGCCGACGCCATGATCGTCGGCCGCCTGTTCGAGGCGCTGTTCGAGCGCGGCGTCGTCGTCGTCGCCACCTCCAACCGCCACCCGGACGACCTCTACAAGGACGGCCTCAACCGCCGGGTCTTCCTGCCCTTCATCGCCATGCTGAAGGAGCGGCTGGACCTCCACCACCTCGAGGGCGGCGAGGACCATCGCCGCGACCGCACCGTCGGCGAGCCGCGCTGGATCCACCCCCTGGGCCCGGAAGCCGACGCCGCCGCCGACCGCATCTGGCGCGAACTCTCGGAGGGTCCCGAGGCGCCGCTGCGCCTGAAGGTCGCCGGGCGCGAGACGATCCTGCCCCGCGCCGCCGGGGGCGCCGTCCGCACCACCTTCGACGCCCTCTGCGGCCGCCCCCTCGGCGCCGGCGACTACCTCGCGCTGGCCGAGGCGGTCGACGCCCTCGTGCTCGAGCACGTCCCCCGTCTCTCGCGCGCCCGCAACAACGAGGCCAAGCGCTTCGTCACCCTGATCGACGCGCTCTACGAGGCCGGCGTGCGCCTCTACGCCACCGCCGAGGCGCCGCCGGACGACCTCTACATGGAAGGCCCCGGCGCCTTCGAGTTCCGCCGCACCTCCAGCCGGCTGGAGGAGATGCGCTCCGCCGACTGGCCGCGCGAATCCGCTCCGGCGTGACGCAGGTCACAGCGCGTTCAGCGCCCGCCCCCTAGCCTTCCGCAAGGGGAAGCGGGGGAGGACGGGATGCTGTTCGAAAAGCCGGAGCGCGCGGTCGATCGCGTGTTCGTCCACTGCAGCGCGACGGACCGTCCCGAACACGACTCGGTCGAGGTGATGCGCCGCTGGCACGTCGACGACAACGGCTGGTCCGACGTCGGCTACCACGTCTTCATCCGCAAGGACGGCGTCGCCGAGGCCGGCCGCCCGTTGGAGCGGACGCCCGCCGCGCAGGCCGGGAACAATACCGGAACCATCGCGATCTGCCTGCACGGCCTCGAGGAGTCGAAGTTCACCGAAGCCCAGTTCGAGACGCTGATCGACCTCTGCCGGCAGATCCTCGCGGCCTATGAAGGCGGCGTCACCTTCCACGGCCACCGCGAAGTCGCCGCCAAGGAATGCCCGGTGTTCGACTACAAGGCCGTGCTCGGCCTCGACGCCAACGGCGAGATGGTGTTCAAGCCGAGCGCCGACCCCGCGACCTCCGACGAGGCCGAGGCCGGGTCCGGCGCCCCCGAGCCCTTGCTCCGCATCACCGCCCGGGGTCCCGCCGTCCGTCGCCTGCAGAAGCGCCTCAAGGACGCCGGCCACGACGTCGTCGTGGACGGGATCTTCGGCCAAGGCACCCACGTCGCGCTGAAGGCCTTCCAGAAGGCCGCGGGCCTCACGAGCGACGGCATCGCCGGTCCGCGCACCTGGGCGGCCCTCGGCTGAGCCTGCCGGCCTTCTTTCGAAGACGCGACCGCGCGGAGGCCCCCATGCCGCCCACCCCCACCCTTCGCGACCGCCTCGAAGCCGGCGCGATCGCGCTGATCGACGCCGAGGGGCCGAGGTTGCGCGTCCGCCCGATCCGACGGTCGGACGCTCCTTCCATGATGCGCGGCTACGACGCCCTCAGCGAGCAGGGCAAATGGTTCCGCATGCTCCACGCCCTGCCGCATCTGAGTCCGAAGATGGCCGAACGTCTCTGCTCTCCGGACCCGGAGACCGACCTCTGCGTCGTGGTGGAGGGCCGGCCGGAAATCGGGGGCCTCGCGGACGAGCTTCTCGGCGGCGCCCGCATCGCCGGCTGCCGCAGGGACGCCTGGGCCGAGTTCGCCGTCTCCGTCCGGCCGGAGGCGCGTGGCCGCGGGCTGGCGAAGGGCTGTCTGCGGATCGTCCTCGCCGCGGTGGGGGAGATGGGCTGCGCCGGCGCCTACGGCATCGTCAGCCGCCGCAACGCGCCGATGATCGGCCTCGCCCGCGCTCTCGGCCTCTCGATCCGCCCCGATCCCCACGACGCGGCGCTGCTGCGCGCCGAGATCGCGGTCGAGGACATCCCGCCGTTCGACGCCGTCGCGCTGAACGAAGACGGCCCCGCCGCGAGGACGGGGCCGCCGGCCGATCCGGGAACGCCGGTGGTCAGGCCACCCGCTCGACCATCATCTTCTTGATCTCGGCGATGGCCTTCGCCGGATTGAGGTTCTTCGGGCAGGTCTTGGCGCAGTTCATGATCGTGTGGCAGCGGTACAGCCGGAACGGATCCTCGAGGAAGTCCAGCCGCTCCTGCGTCGCCTCGTCCCGGCTGTCGACCAGCCAGCGATAGGCGTGCAGCAGCGCGGCGGGGCCGAGGTAGCGGTCGCCGTTCCACCAGTAGCTCGGACAGGCGGTCGAGCAGCAGGCGCACATCACGCACTCGTAGAGCCCGTCGAGCTTCTTGCGGTCCTCGATGGTCTGGCGCCACTCGTGCTCGGGGTTCGGGGTCTCGGTCTCCAGCCACGGCATGATCGCCGCGTGCTGGGCGTAGAAATGCGTCAGGTCCGGCACAAGGTCCTTCACCACCGGCATGTGCGGCAGCGGATAGATCTTCACGTCGCCGTCGATCTCGTCGAGCCCGTGGATGCAGGCCAGCGTGTTGGCGCCGTTGATGTTGAAGGCGCAGGAGCCGCAGATCCCCTCGCGGCAGGAGCGGCGGAAGGTCAGCGTCGGATCGATCTCGTTCTTGATCTTGATGAGGGCGTCGAGGACCATCGGCCCGCAGTCGTCCTCGTCGATCCAGTAGGTGTCGATCCGCGGGTTCTTCCCGGTGTCGGGATCCCAGCGATAGACCTGCACCTTGCGCGGCTTCACCGCGCCGTCCGGCTTCGGCCAGGTCTTGCCGACCATGATCCGCGAGTTCTTGGGCAGGGTGAGTTCGACCATGCGAAGGGGCTCCTTTCGTGCGTCTCGGCCCGGCGGAAGCCGGTCAGCGGGGCTTTCGGGCGACGAACACCGTCTCGCCCCGCGTCAGGCCGTGGCGCGCCACGTCGGGCTCCACGGCGGTGAATTCGTCGGGCGCGAGGCCCGCGGCGCGCAGCCGGTCGCGGAAATCCCGCCCGTAGAAGCGCCGATGGTCCGGATCCGTGCAGTAGAGCCGGCGTTCCTCCGGCCCCCAGTCCGGTCCCTGCTCCAGCGTCTCGGCCCAGCCTTCGACCAGCGGCACGGTGAGCACCGCAAACCCGCCCGGGCTCAGCACCCGCCGGATCTCGGCCAGCGCCGCCCGGTCGTCGACATGCTCCAGGACGTGGTTCGCCACGATCACGTCAAAGCGTCCCTCGGGCAGCGCCATCGCCTCGAGGTCGAGGGTCACGTCGTAGGCCGGGTTGTGCAGATCCGCCGTCGCATATTCCCGCACATGGGCGAGCGCGGCGCGCATCCAAGGCTCGGCGGCGAAATGCAGCACCCGCGCCTCACGCCCGATCGGCGCGGCGCGGTCCAGCCACAGCTTCAGCAGCCGGTGCCGCGGGCGCGAGTCGCAGCCGGGGCACCATACCGAAGGCTTGTGCCGGTGCGCCGCGAACGGCCCCTCGTAGCCGCAGATCGGGCAGAGCATCGGCCGCGGCGACTCCGCGACCTTGCGGAAATGCTCCAGCGCGAGGCGCGTGCGGTGCGCGAAGACCGCCTCGGTCTCCGCCCGCGTGCGCCCGACGCCGAGCCCGTCCGCACCCATGCCCAGCCGCCGCCTTCAGTAGACTCGCGCCTTGGGCGCGATCCGGGCGGGGTCGATGCCGCCCTGCTCCGACTCGGTCAGCGGGTCCGTGATCACGCGGCGGTAGGACAGCTCCACCCCCCCGGTCTCGGAGACCTTGGCCACGGTGTGCACGCGCCAGTTCGCGTCGTCGCGCTCGGCGTAGTCCTCGCGGGCGTGCGCCCCGCGGCTCTCCTTGCGCGCCTCGGCCGAATAGACCGTGGTGATCGCGTTCGCCATCAGGTTCTCGAACTCCAGCGTCTCGACGAGGTCCGAGTTCCAGATCATCGAGCGGTCCGTCACGCGGATGTCCGCCATGCCCTGCCACAGGGCGGAGATCCGCCGGCAGCCCGACTGGAGCGTCTCCTCGGTGCGGAAGACGGCGGCGTCCTCCTGCATCGCCTTCTGCATCTGCCCGCGCAGCTCCGCGGTCGGCGACGACCCCTCCGCGTGGCGCAGCCGGTCGAAGCGGTCCATCGCCCGCTCGACCGAGGCGGCGTTGAGCGGCCGGTTCTCGCCCTCCCGCTGCACCGTCTTGCCGGCGCGGATCGCCGCGGCGCGGCCGAACACCACGAGATCGATCAGCGAGTTCGAGCCCAGACGGTTCGCCCCGTGCACGCTGGCGCAACCGGCCTCGCCCACCGCCATCAGGCCCGGCACCACGCGGTCCGGATCCTCCGGCGACGGGTCCAGGACCTCGCCCCAGTAGTTCGTCGGGATGCCGCCCATGTTGTAATGCACGGTCGGCAGCACCGGGATCGGCTCCTTGGTCAGGTCGACGCCCGCGAAGATCCGCGCCGACTCCGAGATGCCCGGCAGGCGCAGCGCCAGCACGTCCGGCGGCAGATGGTCGAGGTGCAGGTGGATGTGATCCTTGTCCTTGCCGACGCCCCGGCCCTCGCGGATCTCCATGGTCATGCAGCGGCTCACCACGTCGCGGCTCGCCAGATCCTTGTAGGTCGGCGCATAGCGCTCCATGAAGCGCTCGCCCTCGGAGTTGGTCAGGTAGCCGCCCTCGCCGCGCGCGCCCTCGGTGATCAGGCAGCCGGCCCCGTAGATGCCGGTCGGATGGAACTGCACGAACTCCATGTCCTGCAGCGGCAGACCCTGCCGCGCCACCATGCCGTTGCCGTCGCCGGTGCAGGTGTGCGCCGAGGTGGCGGAGAAATACGAGCGTCCGTAGCCGCCCGTCGCCAGCACCACCATCTTCGCGTTGAAGCGGTGGACCTTGCCGGTCTCCAGCTCCCAGGTCACCACGCCTTGGCAGGCGCCGTCCTCGGTCATGATCAGGTCGACGGCGAAGTGCTCGATGTAGAACTCCGCCTTGTTCTTCAGCGACTGGCCGTAGAGCGTGTGCAGGATCGCGTGGCCCGTCCGGTCAGCCGCGGCGGCGGTGCGCTGCACCGGCGGCCCCTCGCCGAACTCCGTCGTGTGTCCGCCGAACGGCCGCTGGTAGATCTTGCCCTCCTCGGTGCGGGAGAACGGCACGCCGTAGTGCTCCAACTCGTAGACCGCCTTCGGCGCCTCGCGCGCGAGATACTCCATCGCGTCGGTGTCGCCGAGCCAGTCGGAGCCCTTGACGGTGTCGTACATGTGCCACTGCCAGTGGTCCGGGCCCATGTTGCCGAGGCTCGCGGCGATGCCGCCCTGCGCCGCCACGGTGTGGGAACGCGTGGGGAACACCTTGGTCACGCAGGCGGTCCTGAGACCCTGCTCGGCCATGCCCAGCGTCGCCCTGAGGCCGGAGCCGCCGGCCCCCACCACCACGACGTCATAGGTGTGGTCGACGTAATCGTAGCTCGCCATTCTCTCGTCCTCCCGCTCGCGCTCAACCACCGGTGAAGGCGATGCGGGCCACGGCGAAGACGCCGGACAGCCCGAAGAACGCGCAGAGCATCGTGTTCGCCAACAGCGCGGCGGTGCGCTTCACCGTCCCGTGTACGTAGTCCTCGATGACGACTTGGAGACCCTGCTGGAGGTGGCGGAACGTCACGGCGACGAACAGCATCATCACCACGGCGTTGAACGCCCCCGAATAGGTCTCCAGCACCACTTCCCGCGGCTCGCCGATCGCGCCGGCCAGCGGGATCAGCGCCAGAACCGTCAGCGGGATCAGCGCGACCGAGGTCACGCGCTGGCTCCACCAGTGGCCCACGCCCTCCTTGGCCGAGCCGAGCCCGATGACGCGGGCGAGATCCGTCTTGTAGCTCATCCCTGCGCCCTCCTCAGACCGCGAACAGCCAGAACAGCACGGTCAGCGCGACCGAGCCGCCGAGGACCGCCTGCCCACTGCGCCGCACCTGCTGCAGCTCGTAGCCGTAGCCCATGTCCCACCACAGGTGCCGGATGCCGTTCAGCGTGTGATAGGCCATCGCGAGGGTCGAGGCGAACAGGATCGCGAGACCGAACCAGCTCGTCAGGATGCCGTTCACCAGCGCGAAATTCTCGTCGTCGGCGGAGGCCGCGAGCAGCCACCACACCACCAGCAGCGTCCCCAGCGTCAGCGCCACGCCGGAGATCCGGTGCAGGATCGAAAGGGTGCCCGTGTAGGACTGATCGTAGACGGTCAGATGTGGGGAGAGCGGTCGGTCGCCCCGGTTCACGTCGGCCATGTGCAGGACCCTCCGGCGGGTTTCGCAGGCCGCGCGGCAGGGCGCGGCGCAACAATTCGGCGTCCCTGTTAGCGGCTTCGAGCGGCGTTAGGAAGCGGCGCCGACGGCGCGAAGGCCGCGAGCCGCCCGTCGACCCACCCGCCGCGACGGTTTTCCGCAGGCCGGTCCGACATTCGTGATCACGGCCGGCAAACCAGTGATCACAGAAGGCCGCAGCGTGATCACGAGCCGGCCGGGCGGCTCAGAAACGCCGGCGAATCCCCAGCACCCAGTACTGCGCCGCTCCCGAGACGTTGTTGAACAGAAGGGAATCGCCCCAGATCTGTGCGCCGCCCGAGCGGTGGTGGAACCGAACGAAAAGGTCCGTGCGCTCCCAGTCCGGGTCCGCCACCGTGATCTCCGGCGCGAGGTAGTGCAGCAGCCGCGAGCCCGAAGGGGTCTTGGAGCGGATCCGCTCCTGCTCCGAAACCCCGGTGGCGTAGCTGAGGCCGGTGTTGATCGCGAAGCTCGTGCGGACATGGTCGTTCCACGGAAACGCGGTCCAGCGGGCGTAGCCCGCGATCCAGAACTCCCCGATCGTCTCCTCCCCGAAGCGCAGCGCCGTGCCGACCTCGCCCTCGAGGTCGATCACGTCCCACAGCGTCGCCACCCGGCGGGAGAGCGCGCCGCCGAGGACGTAGTCCTCGCGCCACTCCCAGTCCCAAGGCGCGACGGGATCGTCGCCGTAGAGAAACATCTGCGACATGGCCGAGTTGATCCACTGGCCGAAGAACACCGAGCCGGCGCAGTCCCCGCCGCAAGGCTCGTCGAACTGCGCCCATTCGATCCAGGGACGGCCCTCCGCCGCCGCGGAGACCGGCGCCAGCAGCAGCGCCAAGACGGCGAGGGCGCGCCTCACGCCGGCGCCAGCGTCCAGAGGTCGAGGTCCAGCAGCACGCCCGGCGCGTGCTTGCCGTCCTCGCCCTTGAGCGGCCCGCCGGCCGCCTCCGCCGTCGTCGCCACCAGCCTGAGCCGGAGCGCGCCGACACCGGGCGCGCCGCGCCCCACGGCCTCGGGCTCCGCCTTGTCCAGCACCTCCGACCAGGCCTTCACCGTGGTCCCCGCGAAGCAGGGCGCCGCATGCGTGCCGCCGTTGATCGCCGCGATCGGCTGCGCCGTCGCCAGCCCGTCGAAGCTCAGCGCCCGCGCCAGGCTGATGACGTGCCCGCCATAGACCAGCCGCCGCCCGTCCTCGCGCAGCGTCGCGTCGAAATGCACCTTCGCCGTGTTCTGCCAGAGGCGCGTCGCCATCATGTGCTCCGCCTCCTCGACCGTCACGCCGTCGCCGTGGTCGATCCGCTCGCCGACCGCGTAGTCCGAGAGCCGCCAGCGCGCCCCCGCCGCCTCGAACGGCAGGTCGGAATAATCCAGCCCCTCCGGCACCACGAGGTCGCCCGGCGCCACCGCCTCCGCCGTCTCCGGCACGACCGTCTCCGGCGCCGGCGCTTCCGAATCGCGCTTGCGGACCATCACCCAGCGCACCCATTCGATCGCGGGCGAGCCCCCGGCGAAGGCCGTCGAGCGCACCCAGACCACGCCCGCCTTGCCGTTCGAGAGCTGGCGCAGCCCGATCACCTCGCTCTCGGCCGAGATCTCGTCGTCCGGAAACAGCGGCCGCAGGAACCGGCATTCCGCATAGCCGAGATTGGCCACCGCGTTGAGCGACACGTCCGGCACCGTCTTGCCGAAGCCGACATGGAAGCCGATCAGCTCCTCCAGCGGCGCCCGCGGCAGCCCCACCGCCCGCGCGAACCCGTCCGAGCAGCCCAGCGCGAAGCGCGTCGGGTAGAGCGCGCCGTAGAGCGCCCGATCCCCCTCCGTCAGTCGGCGCGGCGTGGCGTGCCGGATCACCTGGCCGATCCGGAAGTCCTCGAAGAAATTCCCGGGGTTCGTCTTGCCCGCCCTCGTCACCGCAGCCTCCTCGCCTCGCCCGCGCGCACCCTACCCGCCGGAACGGCGGAGGCAACGCGCAAGCGCGCCGCAACCCGCGAAGCTCGCGGCCCGTCGCCACGCGCAAGGCGCTCATTAGTTATAATATATCATGCACTTGCCGACTTGACGCGGCGCAAGCCTCACCGCACGCTCCCGAGGTCCAAAACGGAAAGGGGCCCCGAACGCCCCGATGGGAGGAGACGTCATGCTCACCACCGCCACCCGCGCCCTCGGCGCGGCCGGCCTGCTCGCCATGACCGCGGGCGCCGCGTTCGCCCAGGACTGCCAGCCCTCCAAGTGGGGCGCCGACGACGAACTCGGCTCCGCCAACCTCCTCTCGCCGGAGCGCACGCTGGAGGCCGCCAAGCTGATCCAGCGCGGCGTCTCGCGGCCGCTCGGCGTCGTCATCGGCCCGGACACGCCGGCCTTCCCGCCGCGCTCGCTGTCGCTGCAGGTGGTGCAGCCCGGACAGCAGGGCGGCCAGACGCTCGACGCCTTCGGCTATCCCGGCAGCTACAACGACGACCTGATCCAGACCTGGGTGGGCATCGGCTCGCAGCTCGACGGCCTCGGCCATCTTGGCGAGAACGACACCTACTACAACTGCAACACCGGCACCGAGATCGCCGCGCTCACCGGCCTCACCAAGCTCGGCACCCACGCGGTGCCGCCGCTCGTCGCCCGCGCCGTGATCATCGACATGGCCGCCCACGCCGGAAAGGACTTCCTCGACGCCGGCGAGCATTTCGGGCCGGAGGAGATCCAGGCCGCGATGGACGACCAGGGCGTCACCATCGACGAGGGCGACATCGTACTCTTCCACACCGGCTGGACCGAGAACAAGCTCGAGTCCGACCCCGTCGCCTGGGTCTCGGGCGAGCCCGGCATCAACAACGCGGGCGTGGAGTGGCTGGCCGAAATGAACCCGCTCGCGGTCGGCGCGGACACCTGGGGGGTCGAGCCGGTGCCCGCGCCGGAAGGCGACGGCACCTTCTACGGCCACGTCATCCTGCTGCAGCAGAACGGCATCTACATCCTCGAGACCATGGACACCGGCCCGGTCCTGCGCGACGGCGTCAACGAGTTCATGTTCGTGCTCGGCCAGCCGCGCATCCGCGGCACCGTGCAGGCGATGATCAATCCGGTCGCCCTCTACTGACCGGCCCCGCCCCTCGGGGCGGCGCAGAGACGGAAAGGCCTCCCGCAAGCGGGAGGCCTTTTTCGTTCGCGTATCGCGCGCGGCGATCAGCCCGGGAAGGGCCAGACCCCGAGCCAGGCGTGGATCCCGCCGAAGACGACGTAGGCGACCAGCGTGATCCCCACGAGGATCAGATCCTTCTTCACCGGCTTCGGCTCCGGCTTCACCCAGGCCCCGTCCCGCGCATTGGTGGCGAAGATCGCGACCACCGCCCAGGCGCCCGTGCCGCCGAACAGCACCACCGAGGCGAGATCGCCGTTCACCAGCAGATGCGCGATCGCCCAGACCACCACGGAAAGCAGCATCGGATGGCGCACGAAGCGCTTGGCGTTGCCCTTGGAATGCGAGGCCGCGAACAGCCCCACGGCGAGGATCATCAGCAGGTTGTTGAGATGCACGCCCCAGGCCGGCGGATACCAGACCTGCGCGTATCCGGCGCGCTGATAGCCGATCACCATCAGCACGATCGTCGCCACCGCGACGAGCGAGTAGATCCCCTTCCAGGGCCCCTCGCCGATCCGCGCGACGATCGCGTCGCGCCGCGGCCGCGCGACGATGGGAAACAGATGCCCGACCCACCACAGGGCCAGACCGAGGATCAGAAGCGGCATGGTGTTCGGCTCCCCCCAAAGGGCGTCTCGATGCAAGGTTCGCGGCGGACTATACAGCCTGCGCCCTTCGCGACCACCCATCCGATCCGCGCGGCCGCCGCCGCGACGCCGGCTCGGCTCCGGCGCCGCGCCCCGGCCCGCTCAGCCCGGCAGCACCGCCGTCGCCTCGATCTCGACCCTCGCCCGGTCCTCGACCAGCGCGCCGACCTGCACCAGCGTCATCGCCGGATAATGCCGTCCGATCGTCTCGCGATAGGCCGCGCCGACCGCCGCCAGCGCCTCCAGATACTCGCGCTTGTCGACGACGTACCAGGTCAGCCGCACCAGATGCTCCGGCCCGGCCCCCGCCTCCTTCAGCACCGCGACGACGTTCTCCAGCGCCTGCCGCACCTGCCCGCCGAAATCGTCCGTCTCGAAGACCTGCGCGCCGGTCCAGCCCACCTGCCCGGCGACCCAGATCGTGCGCCCCTCCGCCAGCACGCCGTTGGAATAGCCCGAGGCGCGCTTCCAGCCCGCCGGGTTCAGGGGTTCGTGCGTCATTCCCGCTCCTCCTCCGTCCCGTCCTCCACGAAGCCGGCGAAGGCCTCCGCCAGCGTCGCCGGCCACGGCTCCGGGCGTCCCGTCCCGAGATCCACGTGGACCAGCGTCGCCCGGTAGCGCAGCCGCACCTCGCCCGCGCAGGTCGCCTCGATCCGAAGCGGGAGGGAGCTTCGCCCCGGCCGCGTGCAGCGCAGCCGGAACGCCAGCAGATCGCCCAGCCGCGTCGGCGCCGGAAAGCTCGCCTTCAGCCCCGCCGTCGGCACGCCCTTGCCGTCGCGCAGGTGCATCTCGGCGAAGGGCCGCCCGAGGCTCGCGAACCATTCCTCCGTGACCGAGTTGGTCCACTCGAAATACCGCGGGTAGAACACCAGCCCCGCCGGATCGCAGTGCTGGAACTCGACGCGCCGCGCGGTCTCGAACGCCATCTCAGACCCCCAGCCGCGCCTCGACGACATCCGCCGTCAGCGCGTCCATCGCGCCGGTCCAGACGTCCTCGCCCTTCTCGAGGATCACCCCCCGATCCGCGATCTCCCGCAGCTCCGCCAACGACTTGTCGACGATCAGGATGGCCTGCCCCTCCGCCTTCAGGGTCCGCAGCGCGTCCCGGATCTCCTGCCGGATCACCGGCGCCAGCCCCTCCGTCGCCTCGTCGAGGATCAGGAGCCGCGGATTGGTGCAGAGCGCCCGGCCGATCGCCAGCATCTGCTGCTCGCCCCCCGACAGCGTCCGCGCGTACTGCCCGCGCCGCTCCGCCAGCCGCGGGAACAGCCCCTCCACCTTCGCACGGTCCCAGAGGCCGGGCCGCGCGGTGGCGAACATGTTCTCGGCCACCGTCAGGTTCGGAAAGCAGCGCCGCCCCTCCGGCGCCAGCCCGAGGCCGAGCCGCGCCGCCCGATGCGCCGGCAGGCCGGCAAGGTCCCGCCCCTCGAACACGACGCGCCCGTCCCGCGGCGGCGTCAGCCGGCACACCGCCCGGATCGTCGTGGTCTTGCCCATGCCGTTGCGCCCCATCAGCGCCACGACCTCGCCCGGCCCGACCTCGAACGAGACGCCGAACAGCGCCTGGCTCGGCCCGTAGAAGGCGGTGATCCCCTCCACCGACAGCATCAGGCGGCGTCCCCCAGATAGGCCGCCCGCACCTCCGGGTCGGCCCGGATCGCCTCCGCCGGGCCGGAGGCGATGATCCGCCCGTAGACCAGCACGCTGATCCGGTCCGCCAGCCGGAACACCGCGTCCATGTCGTGCTCCACCAGCAGGATCGGCGCCTCCGCCCGCAAGGCGTCCAAGAGCGAGCCGAGCGCCTCCGTCCCCTCCGCGCCGAGGCCCGCCATCGGCTCGTCCAGCAGCAGCGCCCGCGGCTTCAGCGCCAGCGCGCAGGCGACCTCCAGCAACCGCCGCTCGCCGTGCGAGAGCTCCGCCGCCGGCACGTCGGCCCGATCCGCAAGCCCGACCCGCGCCAGCGCGGCCTCCGCCGGCCCGACCAGCGCCCGGTCCCGCCGCACCGGCGTCCAGACCCCGAAGGCGCGCCCCTCCCGCCCCTGCACCGCCACCATCACGTTGCGCCGCGCCGAGAGCGGCCCCGCGAGCGAGCTCACCTGAAAGCTCCGCCCCAGCCCCCGCCGCGCGCGCGCGGCCGGATCGAGGCGCGTGACGTCCTCGCCCCCCAGCATCACCCGCCCGGCGTCGGGCCGGATCGTCCCCGCGATCTGCCCGATCAGCGTGGACTTGCCCGCCCCGTTCGGCCCGATCAGCGCATGGATCTCCCCCGGCCGCAGCGTCAGCGAGACGCCGTCCGTCGCCGTCAGCCCCCCGAACCGCTTCGTCAGCCCCTCGACCGAAAGCGCGTCAGTCATGCCGCCCCCGCCCCGCCACGGCGCCGACGATCCCGCCCCGCGCGAACAGCACCGCGCCGAGCAGGATCAGCCCCAGCACCAGCTGCCAGCGCTCCGTCACGCCGCCGACGAAATGCTCCAGCAGCACGAAGGCCGCCGCCCCCGCCACCGGCCCGCAGAGCCGCCCGACCCCGCCGAGGATGCAGAACACGATCAGCTCGCCCGACATCGGCCAGCTCAGCATGGTGGGCGAGACGAAGCCGTTGAGATCCGCGAACAGCGCCCCGGCCCAGCCCGTGATCGCGGCGGAGATCACGAAGGCCGCGAGCCGCACCGGAAACGGCCGGATCCCCGCCGTCGCCAGCCGCGTCTCGTTCAGCCGCGCCATCGCCAGCGCCGCCCCGAAGCGCGCCGCCGTCAGCCGCGACGTGATCCCCAGCGCGACCAGCAGCGCCCCGAAGCAGAGCGCGAAGAACTGAAGCGGATCGTAGACGTCCACGCCCGGAAACGAATTGCGGACGTAGATCGAAAGCCCGTCCTCACCGCCATAGGCCGGCCAACTGATCGCGAAATAGTAGATCATCTGCGCGAAGGCGAGCGTGATCATGATGAAATAGACGCCCGAGGTCCGAAGGCTCAGCGCCCCGATCCCCAGCGCCGCCAGCGCGCTCACCCCCATCGCCAAGGGCCAGATCGCCAGCATCGCGTCGGTCCCGCCGATCTCCACCGGCCAGCCCATGAACAGGCTGCGGTCGAAGGCGTGGAACGCCGCGATCCCCGCGACGTAGCCGCCGAGCCCGAAGAACGCCGCATGCCCGAAGCTCACCATCCCGCCATAGCCGAGCGCGAGGTTCAGCCCCACCCCCGCCATCGCGAGGATCGCCACCCGGCTCGCCAGGTTGACGAAGAAGGTCTGCCCCAGAACCGCGAACAGCAGCCCCGCGCCGCCCAGCAGCGCCAGCAGGACGAGGTTCGTCCACCCCTCGCGCGAAAGCCCCGGCGCCGGGGCGGGAGCCGCGGCCTCGCTCATGGCGCCGGAAACAGCCCTTGGGGCCGCCAGATCAGCACGCCCGCCATCAGCACGTAGATCAGCACCGAGGCGAGCGCGCTGCCGACGCCCGATGCCTCGGCCGGCGGCATCACCTGCGCGAAGGCCATCGGCAGGAACACCCGCCCCAGCGTGTCCGTCACGCCGACCAGCACCGCCCCCACCAGCGCGCCGGTGACGCTCCCGATCCCGCCGATCACGATCACAACGAAGGCGAGGATCAGCACCGGCTCGCCCATCCCCACCTGCACGCTCTGCAAGGCGCCCACCATCGCGCCGGCGAGCCCCGCCAGCCCCGCGCCCAGCGCGAACACCGCCGTGTAGAGCCGCCCGATGTCGACGCCGAGCGCGCCGATCATCTCCCGGTCGCTCTCCCCCGCCCGGATCCGCATCCCCAGCCGCGTGCGCGCGATCAGCAGATGCAGCCCCAGCGCCACCGCGAGCCCCGCCAAGATGATCGCGAGACGATACAGCGGATACCGCGCGCCCCCCGGCAGCGTCACCGCGCCCGACAGCGCCTCCGGCACGTCGAGCCACAGCGGCTGCGCCCCGTAGATCCAGCGCGTCCCTTCCGAGAAGATCAGGATCAGCGCGAAGGTCGCCAGCACCTGATCCAGATGGTCGCGGTCGTAGAGCCGCCGGATCACCGTCAGCTCCACCAGCGCCCCGGCCGCCGCCGCCGCCAGCGCGCCGGCCACGAGCCCGACCCAGAAGCTCCCGGTCACCCCTGCCACCAGCGCGCAGACGAAGGCGCCGGTCATGTAGAGCGAGCCGTGCGCGAGGTTGATCAGCCCCATCACCCCGAACACCAGCGTCAGCCCCGCCGCCGTCAGGAACAGCATGACGCCGAGCTGGAGCCCGTTCAGCAGCTGTTCGACGAGAAGCGCGGCGGTCATCGGCCTCGGGCGGACTGAGAGGGCGGCAGGAACCCCGCCCGGCCGCGAAGGCCGGACGGGAGCGCCGGGATCACATCGGGCATTCGGCGGCGTAGGCGTCCTGATGGTCCTCCACCGCGACGCCGGCGAGCCGGTTGGTCGGCTTGCCGTCGTCGCCCATCACCACCTCGCGGACGTGGATGTCCTGGATCGGATGATGGTTGTTCCCGAAGCGGAACTCGCCGCGCACGGAGTCGAACTCCGCCGCCTCGACCGCCGCGCGGAACCCGTCCGGGTCCTCCGCGGGATCGGCCTTCTCCAGCGCCGAGAGGATCAGGTTCGCCGTGTCGAAGCCCTGGCTCGCGTAGAGCGTCGGCGTGCGCCCGTACTCGGCCCGGAACGCCTCCACGAAGGCCGCGTTCGCCTCGTTCTCGAGGTCGTAGGCCCATTGCGAGGTGTTGCGCGTGCCCACCGCGGCCTCGCCGACGGCGCCGATGATCACCTCGTCGAAGCTGAAGGCCGGGCCGAACACGGGGATCTCCACGCCCGAACCCGCATACTGCTTCATGAAGGCGATCCCCATGCCGCCCGGCAGGAAGTAGAACACGCTGTCCGCGCCCGAGGCCCGGATCTGCGCGATCTCCGCCGCGTAGTCGGTCTGGCCGAGCTTGGTGTAGATCTCGCCCGTGACCTCCGCGTCGTAGCCGCGCTTGAACCCGGCGAGCGCGTCCGTCCCCGCCGGATAGTTCGGCGCGAGGATGAAGGGCGTCTCGAACCCCTCGCCCGCGACGTAGCCGCCCATCGCCTGATGCAGGTCGTCGTTCTGCCAGGCGACGTTGAAGTAGTTCTCGTGGCAGCCGCGCCCGGCCAGCTGGCTCGGCCCGGCGTTGACCGAGAGGTAGAACACCCCCTGCCGCACCGCCGGCGGCGCCACCGCCATCGCGACGTTGGAGAAGATGATCCCCGTCAGGATCTGCACGCCCTCGCGCTGGATCATCTCGTCCGAAAGGCTCTTGCCCACGTCCGGCTTCAGCGCGTCGTCGCGGATCAGCACCTCGACGTCGTCGCGCCCGGCCTGCTCCAAAGCGAGCATGAAGCCGTCCCGCGCGTCGACGCCCAGATGCGCCGCGCCCCCCGAAAGGGTCGAGATGAAGCCGATCTTCGTTTCGGCCAGCGCCGGGGCGCCGGCCAGCGCCGCGATCAGCGCGGCGGCGAGCGGTCTCTTCAGCATGGTCGTCTCCCTGTCGTCGCGGCCGTTCTCCGGCCCTGATGCAGTCATGCCGGGTTTTCGCGCAGCCGGAAACGCTGCACCTTCCCGGTCTCGGTCTTGGGCAGCGCGTCGATGAAGCGGACGCGCCGCGGATACTTGTAGGGGGCGATCTCCGCCTTGACGTGATCCTGAAGTTCCCTGACCAGCAGGTCCGAGGCCTGGTGCCCCGGCGCCAGCACCACATGCGCCTCGACGATCTGCCCCCGCTCGTCGTCCGGCACGCCGATCACCCCGCATTCCAGCACCGCGGGATGGCTCAGCAGCGCCGCCTCCACCTCCGGCCCCGCGATGTTGTAGCCGGAGGCGACGATCATGTCGTCCGACCGCGCGGCGAAGCGGAAATGCCCGTCCTCGTCCTGCACGAAGCTGTCGCCCGTCAGGTTCCACCCGTCCCTGACGTAATCCCGCTGCCGCGGATCGGAGAGATACCGGCACCCCGTCGGCCCCCGCACCGCCAGCTTCCCGACCTCCCCGCGCGGCTTCTCCCGCATCGCGTCGTCGACGATCCTCGCCTCGTAGCCGGTGACGGGGCGCCCGGTGCAGGCCGGCCGCGCGTCCCCGAAGCGGTTGGAGATGAAGATGTGCAGCATCTCCGTCGCGCCGATGCCGTCCAGCATCGTCTTGCCGGTCTTCTCCATCCACTCCTCGAACACCGGCGCCGGCAGCGTCTCCCCGGCCGAGACCGCGCAGCGCAGCGACGACAGATCCGCCCCCTCGTCCATCGCCTTCAGCATCACCCGATACGCCGTCGGCGCCGTCAGGCACACCGTCGCCCGGTGCCGCTCGATGATCTCCACCAGGTTCGGGGGCGAGGCGTCCTCCAGCAGCACGGCCGAGGCGCCGAAGCGCAGCGGAAACACCGCCAGCCCCCCCAGCCCGAAGGTGAAGGCGAGCGGCGGCGAGCCGACGAACACGTCCTCCGGCGTCACCCCCAGCACCTCCCGCGCATAGCCGTCCGCGATGATCAGCAGATCCCGGTGGAAATGCATCGTCGCCTTCGGCTCGCCCGTGGTGCCGGAGGTGAACCCCAGCAGCGCCACGTCGTCCCGCCCCGTCGGCACGGCCCCGAACCTCACCGGCTTGCCGAGCGCCACGCGGTCCAGCTCCGCGTCATGGTTCGCCGTCCCGTCGAAGCCCACGACCTCGCCGAGGAACCGCGAGTCCTTCGCCACCGCCACCAGCGCGTCCATCATCCGCGTGTCGCAGAGCGCGAGCCCGATCTCCGCCTTGTCGACGATCTTGGCCAGTTCCCCGGCGCGCAGCAGCGGCATGGTGTTCACCGCCACCGCTCCGGCCTTGGTGACCGCCAGCCAGCAGGCCACCATCGCCGGATTGTTGGCCGAGCGGATCAGCACCCGGTTCCCCGGCCGGACGCCGTAGTCCTCGACCAGCGCGTGCGCCAGCCGGTTGGACCAGTCGGCCAGCTCCTTGTAGGTCCGCATCCGGCCGTTGCCGACGAGCGCGGGACGGTCGCCGAAGCCGCGCTCCACCATCCGGTCGGTCAGCTCGACCGCGGCGTTCAGCGTCTCGGGATACTCGAACCCTTCCAGCAGGAAGTCCGGCCACTCCTCCGCCGGGGGCAGGTTGGCGCGGGCGAAGCCGTCCTCGTGGGCCGTCGGTCCCAGCATCGCCCGCGCCATCGCCGTCACTCCGCCTTCGCCTCGGCCGGCAGCCGCTGCGTGATCGCCGGGTTGTGGTCAAAGAAGTTGAACGGCTTCAGCAACACCCGCTTCCACATGGTCGGCATCACCGGCCAGTCCTCCATGCGAGGGACGTGGTGGAAGCCCATCGTGTACCAGACCACCACGTCCTCGTCGGCGATGCTCCGGCCCTCCTTCACCCACTCGCCCAGCGTGTCGGTCGCGTCCGAGGCCATCGCGTAGACCCCGCCGGCGTAGCGCTGCGCCGGGTCGTAGGGCGTGACGTGGAAGGTGTTCAGGACGTAGTCGTTGCGCGCGACCGGCGGATCCTCCGGATCGAAGGGCGCATAGGCGACCGAGTTGTCCGGCACGATCATGTAGGTCGGCACGTGCCCGACCCCGACGCGCTTTTCCGGATGGCCGACATGATACATCGCCGGCCGCTCCGGGCTCACCCGATACACCGCCTCGTCCTCGGTCTGCGGGACCTCCGTCTCGACCTGCCAGAAGCTGCGGCGGGGCGAGCCCTCCGGCGGCACGCCCGGCACCAGCGCGGCGCGCATGAAGCGGTTGAGCCGCCCGTCGATGTCGAAATCCAGCCGGAAGTTGAAGTAGTGGTCATGGTTCGGCGCCACGAGATGCGGCGCGATCAGCGTGCCGTAGCGCGTCTCCTCCGCCGCCGTCGGATCGTCCATCGAGGCCGCCGCCGCCCCCTTCACCGCGTCGAGGCCCGTGGAGCCGACCGAGATCTCCATGCTGCCGTCGGTCCGGAAGCGGTAGTCGATCAGATAGTCGTAGTTCCCGACCTCGGAGGCCGAGCGCACCACCAGCTCCGTCCAGGGCCGTCCCTCGGCCGGCGTGAACACCTCCTCGGACTGGGCGAAGATCTCGAAATGCCGCCAGGAGGGATCGCCCGGCTGCCGCTCGAAGATGCAGATCGCGTCCGGGATCGCGTAGGGCTCGCCGGCGTCGGTGTGCATCATCGCCGGCAGGAAGGTGGCGTGCGCCGGGCAGTCCACCCCCGCCCGCAGCGGCGACATGAACAGGCCGAAGCCGTATTCGCCGCTGTCCATGTAGGTGCGCCAGTACCAGCCGGCGTCCGGGTCCATGTAGGGGACGAACACCTCCGAGAGATGCGCGCGGTAGAGCACCGAGCGCGCCTCGCCCCGGTCCATCGCCTCGATGGTCGAGAGCACCAGCCCCGCCCGCTTCTCCGCCGCGACGTGGAAGCGCCACATGTCCCATTCGACGCGGGAGCCGTCGATCGCGTAGTTCAGGCTCTCGGGCTCGGCGAGCGTCGTCGGCGAGACCTCCGGACGCAGCCCGAAGCGTTCCTCGATCTCGTCCTCGGTGTAGCCCCAGGGCTCCTCCGGCAGCGGCAGCGCGCCGGTGTCCACCACCTCGATCACCTCCATCGCGCCGAGGTCGACGGTCGCGAACAGCCCCTCGATCGGCCGCGCGTAGAAGTTGGAGCCCTCCGGATTGACGTAGCAGGGCACCTTCATCAGCCGCTTGCCGGCGTGCTCGTCGAAGAAGTTGCCCGCGGTCAGCGGCAGGCAGAACACGTCCTCCGGCGTCAGGCCGCGCGCCTCGAGCCCCGCCTGGAAGTCGGGCGAGGTGAGCGCGAGCTCCATCGCGCCGATGAACTCCTCGAAGAGGATCATCCCCTCGCCGAGCGCCGGCTCCCACGAGGTCACCGTGTCCGCCGTCAGGTCGATGCGCGCCTCGTAGGTCTCGCCGCCCTCCATCACCAGCGCGCGCGCCATGCGCGGGATCGGGTCGCCCGCCTCCCAGTCGAGCACGAAGCCCTTGTCGGGCTCGTGCAGCTCGATCAGCGGAAAGCGGCCGCCGTCGCCCAATCGGCCCGCTTCGGTCAGCAGACGCGTGACCTCGGCGATCTCCTCGCCCGTCAGCGCGTCCAGCGGATGCGTCTGCGCCCCGGCCGGGGCGGCGAAGGCGGCGGCGATGGCCGCGGCGGCGGAGATGCGTCTCATGTCGGTCTCCTGGTCCGGCCCGTCCGTGCGGGCCCCTTCGGCGTCGCGCCTTGGCGGCGTCTTCCTCCTTCTTGGTCGTCGTCGCGCCTGCCCGGCGCATCCTTGCGCCGCGCCGCGTGCGGCGCGACCCCTGCCGTCAACCCGCCCCGGCCGCGTGGGCCGCGAGCGCCGAGCGCGCGATCACCACGCGCTGCACGTCCGAGGCGCCTTCGTAGATCCTCAGCGCCCGGATCTCGCGGTAGAGGCTCTCCACCACCGTCCCCTTCCGCACGCCGTCGCCGCCGAATAGCTGCACCGCCCGGTCGATCACGTCCTGCGCGATCTCGGTGGCGTGCAGCTTGGCCATCGCCGCCTCCCGGCTGACCCGCGGCGCGCCCATGTCCTTGGTCCAGGCCGCGCGCTGGATCAGCAGCGCCGCGGCGTCCACCTGCAGCGCCATCTCCGCCAGATGCCCCTGCACCATCTGAAGATCCGTCATCGGCGCGCCGAAGATCTCGCGGGAGGAGACGCGGTCGAGCGCCTCGTCCAGCGCCCGCCGCGCGAAGCCCAGCGCCGCCGCCCCGACGGTGGAGCGGAACACGTCCAGCACGCCCATCGCCATGGCGAAGCCGCGCCCCGGCTCGCCGACCAGCGCCTCCACCGGCAGCCGCACGCCGTCGAACCTCAGCCGCCCCAGCGGATGCGGCGCCATCACCTCCAGCCGCTCCTCGACGGAAAAGCCCTCGGCATCCGCCGGCACGAGGAAGCAGGAGACGCCCTTGGCCCCCGGCGCCTCCCCGGTCCGGGCGTAGACCGTGTAGACGTCCGCGATCCCGCCGTTGGAGATCCAGGTCTTCTCCCCGTCGATCCGCCAGCCGTTGCCGTCCCTGACGGCGGTGGTCTCCATCGCCGCGACGTCGGAGCCCGAGCGCGGCTCGGTCAGCGCGAGGCCGGCGATGCTCGCCCCGGCCCGCGTCCGCGCCAGCCATTCCCGCTGCCCCTCCGTCCCGAACAGCGAGACGGCGCCCATGCCGAGCCCCTGCATCGCGAAGGCGAAGTCCGCCAGCCCGTCATGGTAGGCCAGCGTCTCCCTGACGATGCAGAGCGCCCGGACGTCGAGCGTCGCCTCCCCCGCGCCGGGCGCCGTCCACTCCAGCAGCCCCGCATCGCCCAGCGACCGCACGAGGCCCCGACACGCCGCGTCGACGTCGGAATGATCGACCGGCAGGTTGCCCCGCGCCCAAGCCTCCGCCTCCGCCGCGAGCGCGCGGTGCCGATCCTCGAGGAACGGCCAGTCGAGCCAGGAGCGATCCGCCATCACCCGCCCCCCGTCCGCGGCCCGCGCGGAAAGCGCCCCGACCCCTGCGGAACGATGCCCGAACCGCCGCCCGGATCGCGAGGAACAATACCCGAACACCGCGCCTGCCGCGCTGGAACGATACCCGAACACCGCATCGTCGGACGATCCATCGCTCAATCCCCCTCGAACACCGGCGTCTCCTTGGCGACGAAGGCCCGGTACGCCCGCTCGAAGTCCCGCGTCTGCATACAGATCGCCTGCGCCTGAGCCTCCGCCTCGATGGCCTGCTCCAGCCCCATCGACCACTCCTGGCTCAGCTGCGTCTTGGTGATTCCGTGAGCGAAGACAGGCCCTTCCGCGATCCGCGTCGCCAACGCCAAGGCCTCGGCCTCCAGCGCATCGGCGTCCACGAGCCGGTTGAACCAGCCCCAGCGCTCGCCCTCCTCGCCCGAGAAGCTGCGTCCGGTATACAGAAGCTCCGCCGCGCGCCCCTGCCCGATGATCCGGGGCAGCATCGCGCAAGCCCCCATGTCGCAGCCCGCAAGGCCGACTCTCGTAAACAGAAACGCCGTCCTGGCCCCCGTCGTCCCCAACCTGAGGTCGGAGGCCATGGCGATGATCGCCCCCGCGCCGACGCAGGTCCCCTCCACCGCCGCGATCACCGGCTTCCCGCAGCCGATCATCGCCTTCACCAGATCCCCCGTCATCCGCGTGAAGGCCAGCAACCCCTTGATATCCATACGAGTCAGCGGCCCGATGATCTCGTGCACGTCCCCGCCCGAGCTGAAGTTCCCGCCGTTCGAGGCGAACACCACCGCATCCACGTCCGTCGCGTAGGGCAGCGCCCGGAACAGGTCGCGCAGCTCCGCGTAACTCTCGAAGGTCAAGGGATTCTTCCGCTCCGGCCGGTCGAGCTTGATCACCGCGACCCGCCCCTCCATGCGCCAGAGGAAGTGCCGCGGCTCCAGCCCCGCCAGCGCATAGGCGGTCAGCGGCGCCTCCGGGCCGGGATCGCGGTCCTCGAAATCGGTGTCGGTCATGCGGCGGGCTCCTCGGCCGTCGTTCTCTTCGGGGCCTTGGCGAGGGCGGCGAGGGCGGCGTCCACCTCCGCCTCGCCGATCTCGCCGAACATCTCGTCGATCCATCCGGCATGCCGTGCGGCCAGCGCGCGGAAGCGCGCGGCGCCGGCCTCGGTCAGCCGGGCGAGGCTGCGCCGCCGGTCCCCGGCGACGGCGACGCGCTCGACCAGCCCCTCGGCCTCCAGCCGGTCCACCAGCGGCGTGACGTTGCCGCCGGAGACCTTCAGCGAGGCCGAGAGCTCGCCCATCCCCATGCCGTCCGGCGCCCGCGCCAACGCCGCCATCACGTCGAAGCGCGGCAGCGTCGTCCCCGCCTCGCGCATCCGGGCGCGCAGCTCCGCCTCCGTCTCCCGCGTCAGCCGCAGAAGCCGGAGCCAGAGCCGGAGGCGCCGGCGCGCGACGGGATCGCCGCTCACGCGTCGCCCCCCGCCATCATCAGCGCCTGCCCGCTCACGGACTTCGCGCCGCCCGAGCAGAGCCACAGCGCGAGATCCGCGACCTCCTCGGGCTCCACGAAGCGGCCGTTGGGGTTGTTCTCGCGCAGCGCGGCTTCGGCCTCCGCCTCGCTCATCCCGGTCTTCTCGACGATGTTGGCGACGCCGCGGTCCACGATCGGCGTGCGGACGTAGCCGGGGCAGATCGCGTTGACGGTGATGCCGGATTGCAGCGTCTCCGCCGCCGCCGCCTTCGTCAGCCCCACCATCGCGTGCTTGGAGGCGCAGTAGGCCCCGCCATAGGCGAAGCCCCGCAGCCCCGCGACCGAGGCGATCAGCACGATCCGCCCCCAGTCCGCGTCCTTGCCGAGGCCCCGCAGCGCCTCCCGCACGCAGAGGAAGGCGCCGTCCGAGTTGATCCCGTTCACCCGCCGCCAGAACTCGAGCGTCATCTTCGGCAGCGGCGCCGTCTCCGCGACGCCGGCATTGGCGACGAGCACGTCCACCGGCGCCACCGCCCGCGCGGCGGCGAAGCCCTGCTCGACCGAGGCCTCGTCGGTGACGTCCATCACCTCCCAGCGGATGCGCTCGTGCTCCGCCGCCACCGCCTCCAGCGCCTCGCGCCGCCGGCCGGTGATCGTCACCATGGCCCCGGCGCCCGCCAGCGCCCGCGCGCAGGCCGCGCCGATCCCGGTCCCGCCGCCGGTGACGAGGGCGTGCCGCCCGCTCAGATCCGTCATGCCGCCCCTCCCGGCCCCTCGCCCCGCGCCGCGAGCCGACGCAACTGGTCCCGCCCGGCCAGATACGGGTCCGGCCACTTCGCCTCCTCGTCCCCCAGAGCGGCCGCGGCGTGCAGCGTCCAGTAGGGATCGGCCAGATGCGGCCGCGCCAGCGCCACCAGATCCGCCCGCCCCGCCATCAGGATCGAGTTGACGTGGTCCGGCTCGTAGATGTTGCCGACCGCCATCGTCGCGACACCCGCCTCGTTGCGGATGCGATCCGAGAACGGCGTCTGGAACATGCGGCCATAGACCGGCTGCGCCTGCTTCGAGGTCTGCCCGGCGGAGACGTCCACCAGGTCCACCCCCGCCTCCCGCAGCACCGCGGCGATCCGCACAGCCTCCTCCGGCGTCACGCCCTCCTCCCCGAGCCAGTCATGGGCGGAGATGCGGACCGAGAGCGGCTGCGCCTCCGGCCAGACGGCCCGGACGGCGCGGAACACCTCCAAAGGATACCGCATCCGGTTCGCCAAGCTGCCGCCGTACTCGTCCTCCCGCCGGTTCGTGACCGGCGTGATGAAGGAGGAGAGCAGATAGCCGTGCGCCATGTGCAGTTCGAGCATGTCGAAGCCGCAGCGCGCGCCCGCCTCCGCCGCGGCGACGAACTCGTCCCGCACGCGGTCCATGTCGGCCCGGTCCATCGCCTTCGGCGTCTGGTTGCGGTCGGACCACGGCACGGCCGAGGCCGCCATCACCGGCCAGTTCCCCTCCGCCAGCGGCGCGTCCATCTCCTCCCAGCCGAGCCGGGTGGAGCCCTTCGGCCCGGAATGGCCGAGCTGGAGGCAGATCTTCGCCTCCGTCTCCGCATCCACGAAGTCCACGAGCCGCCGCCACGCCGCCTCATGCTCCGGCGCGTAGAGCCCGGGGCAGCCCGGCGTGATCCGTCCTTCTGGGCTCACGCAGGTCATCTCGGTGTAGACGAGCCCCGCGCCGCCCTTCGCCCGCTCGCCGTAATGGATCAGGTGCCAGTCGGTCGGACAGCCCTTGACGGCCTTGTACTGCGCCATCGGCGAGACGACGAGGCGGTTCGCCAGCCGCATCTCGCGCAGGGTGAACGGCGCGAACATCGGCGCCCGGTCGGAATTGGCGCCCGACTGCCGCTGGAACCAGCGTTCGGCGCCCCTCAGCCATTCCGGGTCGCGCAGACGCAGGTTCTCGTGACTTATCCGCTGCGACCGGGTCAGCAGCGAATAGTTGAACTGCACCGGGTCGAGCGTCAGGTACCGCTCCACCGCCTCGAACCACTCCGTCGAGTTGCGCGCCGCCGACTGGAGGCGCAGCACGTCGGTACGCCGCTCGCTCTCGTATTTCTCGAAGGCCGCACCCAGCGTCGGCTCCGTCTCGACATAGTCCGCGAGTGCGATGGCGCTCTCCATCGCCAGTTTTGTGCCCGAGCCGATTGAGAAATGCGCCGTCGCCGCCGCGTCGCCGAGGAGCACGACGTTCTCGTGGCTCCAGCGCTCGCAGAGCACCCGCGGGAAGTTCAGCCAGGCCGAACTGCGCAGGTGCTTCGCGTTGGAGATCAGCGCGTGTCCGCCCAGATGCGCCGCGAAGATGCGCTCGCAGGCCGCGACGCTCTCCTCCTGGCTCATCTCGCCGAAGCCCCATTTCGCCCAGGTCTCCGGCGCGCATTCGACGATGAACGTCGCCGTGTCGGCGTCGAACTGGTAGGCGTGCGCCCAGACCCAGCCGTGCTCGGTCTCCTCGAAGATGAAGGTGAAGGCGTCGTCGAAGGTCTGGTGCGTGCCGAGCCAGACGAACCTGTTGCGCCGGATCTCGATCTCCGGCCGGAAGGTCTGGGCGTAGAGCGCGCGGGTCTTGGAGTTCAGCCCGTCCGCGGCGACGACGAGGTCGTGGTCCCGCGCATGGACCTCCGCGCTCTCCACCTCCGTCTCGAAGCGCAGCGTGACGCCGAGCGCGCGCGCCCGCTCCTGCAGCAGCCGCAGAAGCCGCATCCGCCCGATCCCGCAGAAGCCGTGTCCGGTGGAGACGGTGCGCGTGCCCTTCACCACGACCGCGATGTCGTCCCAGTAGGCGAAATGGGCGCGGATCGCCTCGGCGCTCACCGGGTCGTTGGCGGCGAGGTTGTCGAGCGTCTCGTCGGAGAGGACCACACCCCAGCCGAAGGTGTCGTCCGGCCGGTTGCGCTCGATCACCTCGATCTCGTGCGCCGGATTCCGGAGCTTCGCCGAAATCGCGAAATAGAGGCCCGCAGGCCCTCCGCCGAGACAAGCGATCCGCATTCGGCGCCTCCCATCCGTCGCGGACAGGCTCGCGCAAGTCTCGGGAAACTTCAAGCCTGAAATTTACGGGCTTGAAATGACGCGGCGCGGCGAGCGGCGCCGTCCGGTGCGGTGGTTCCGGCGTTTGGACACCTTGGAAACGAGCCGCGACGATGACGTCGGGGTCGGCGCGCCGGGCGAAGGGTTTTGGTCGTGCTCGGCGACGAAGCGGATGACGGCGGCCTGCAACTCGAGGGCGGAACGGAACACGCCGTGCTTCAGGCGCCGAGGGGTGAGCTTTGCGAAGACCGCCTCCACGGCGTTCAGTCGGAAGCCGGAGGTGGGCGAGAAGCGGAAGGTCCGTCGCGGGGTGGCGGTCGAACCATGCGCGGACGTTGGCGCGCTCGTGCGCGGCACGGGTGTCGAGGATCAGGCGCACTTCATTCCAGGCGGGGGACGCCGCGCTCGGATGCGTTCGAGGCAGGTGGACGAACTTCCGTCGACGGCGGCGCCGCATGTCGCGGCCGAAGACCTCGTCGGCGCAGACGTTCGGCTCGGCGAAGCGCGTGGTCGTGCCGTGGCGCCTGCAGTCGCGCGTCAGGGTCGCGCCTCGGTCCTTCTCGAGCGGCAGCCACGGCTGGGTGCGGTCGAGCGCCTGGAATCGGGGGCGTCTCGTCCACGCCGAGCACAACGGCGCGGGCGGGGCGGCGCGACGCAGATCCCGGCGACCGCGTGCCGCTTCTCGGCGAAGGCGGGCGCGTCGGAGCGCTTGAAGCGCCGCCGGCGCAATGGTGGCGCCGCACCGGGCCGAGCGAGGCGGCGAAATCGCGGCCGCGGCGGAACCGGTCCATGGGCGGGGCCACAGTCTCGACCGCGAGCCCCCCGATCCGCCCGACGCCCGGCATCGTCCGTGGTCGCCGGGGCGTCTCGGCTTCGGACGACATGCCCTCGATCCTGGCCTTGAGGTCCCTGAGCCGCTCCGGCAGGTGCGCGATCCGCTCGATGAGCATGCGCCGGATGTCGCGGGCCAGGTCGGGCATGTCCGAGCCCATCCGGTGATGGCCGTGGTCATGCGGGCTTGACGTGCGGCTCGGCGCTGCCCGAGTTCCCCGGGAGAAGATCGTCGAGGCGGGTCGTGGGGGTGTCGGCGATGCGGGCGAGCACGTCGGCGAGCCAGGCCTGCGGGTCGCCCATGAACGCCCTCTCCTTCGAGTCGTACGTCGACGCCGCAGGCTTGGCACATCGCGATGGCGTCGGCGGAGAGCGGCATCCACCCCTTCTCCGCCGGATCGATGCCGATGGCGATGGGCTGTTCCAAGGGTGGCTCCCCCGGTGTTGACCGCGCCGGCGCCCGATGCGGCATGTCGTGAAGCCGCGAGCGGGAGCCGTCCACCTCATCGTTGGCGGACGCGGGCTCGCTGCCTTCGACGAAGACGAGGCGGTCGGGATCGAGACGGAGCTGGCCGTCGAACCGCGCCCGCCGGCGCTTCAGGACGGCCGGCCCCTCCTGCTCGCCGGCGGGCGCGGTCTCATTTCGCACATGATGCCGTGCCGGCGGAAGAACCGCGGGATCGTGCCGACGCCGTCGCCGCGCTCGTCAAGCGCGCGGCGCCACGGCACGACCACGCGCTTCGCCGAACCGAACGTCTGCGCCGACGAGGTCTTCGGCCGCGACATGCGGCGCCGCCGTCGACGGAAGTTCGTCCACCTGCCTCGAACGCATCCGAGCGCGGCGTCCCCCGCCTGGAATGAAGTGCGCCTGATCCTCGACACCCGTGCCGCGCACGAGCGCGCCAAGGTCCGCGCATGGTTCGACCGCCACCCCGCGACGGACCTTCCGCTTCTCGCCACCTCCGGCTTCCGACTGAACGCCGTGGAGGGGGTCTCCGCGAAGCTCACCCCTCGGCGCCTGACGCTCGGCGTGTTCCGTTCCGCCGTCGAGTTGCAGGCCGCCGTCATCCGCTTCGTCGCCGAACACGACCGAAAACCCTTCGCCCGGCGCGCCGACCCCGACGTCATCGTCGCGGCTCGTTTCCAAGGTGTCCAAACGCCGGAACCACCGCACCGGACGCTGCCGCTCGCCGTGCCGTCAGAACGCCGGCGCGGTCTGCCGACGCCGCTGCAGCGCCGCGATCCCCGCCAACAGCGCCAGCGCCGGCAGATAGAACACCTCCTTCGGCATCCGCTCCGCCGGCGCCGAGACCGAGACGATCCGCACCGGTTCGTCGGCGTAGAAGTCGAACTCCGTGCCAAGTCGCTCGAAGGGCGTGGAGAACATCGGCTCCTCCAGCGCCGGCCCCTCCGGGTCCGGGCGGGTCAGGAGACCGAGTTCGGCCAGCCGCGCGGCGCCGTCCTCCGTCGGCGGCCCCTCGAAGCGCAGGATCAGAAGCTGCTCGAGGCGCCGGTCCGGATCCTCGAAATCCGGTCCGGCGACCGTCAGCCGCAACTCGCTCCCCGCCGGCGCCTCCGCCGCGAGCTCCGCCGCCTCGCTTCCCGGCGCCGTCACGAAGGGGGCCTGCACCTGGTCCAGCCACCAACCCGGCCGGAACAGGGTGAACGCCACCAGCAGCAGCGCCGCCGTCTCCCACCAGCGGTTCCGCGTCAGGAAGTATCCCTGCGTCGCCGCGGCGAACAGCATCATCGCGACCACCGCCACCACGAACACGAACACCGCCTTGCCGGGACCCACGTCGATCAGCAGCAGCTCGGTGTTGAACACGAACAGGAACGGCAGCAGCGCCGTGCGGATGTCGTAGGCGAAGCCCTGCACGCCCGTCATGATCGGATCGCCCCGGCTGATCGCCGCCGCCGCGAAGGCCGCGAGGCCGACCGGCGGCGTGTCGTCCGCGAGGATGCCGAAGTAGAACACGAACAGATGCGCCGCGATCAGCGGCATCGCCAGCCCGTTCGCCGCGCCCACCGCCACGATCACCGGCGCCATCAGCGAGCTGACGACGATGTAGTTCGCCGTCGTCGGCAGCCCCATGCCGAGGATCAGGCTCATCACCGCCACCAGCACGAGCATCAGCATCAGGTTGCCGCCGGAGGCCCACTCCACCAGCTCCCCCACCACCTGATGCGCGCCGGTCAGGCTGATCGTGCCCACGATCACGCCAGCCGCGCCGGTCGCCACCGCGATGCCGATCATGTTGCGCGAGCCCGCGACCATCCCCGTGAAGCACTCGCGCCCGCCGCGCGCCGCGGCCGAGGCCAGCTCGCCCCCCCGCCCGCGCATCAGCGCCTTGATCGGATGCTGCGTCAGCGCGATCGCGATCATCGCCAGCGTCGCCCACAAGGCCGAGAAGCCGGGCGAGAGCCGCTCCACGATGATGCACCAGATCAGGATCACGATCGGCAGCAGGAAATGCAGCCCCTTCAGCGCCGTCTCCCCGGCCCGCGGCAGCGCCACGATCGGCGCGTCGGGATCGTCGATCTCCAGATCCGGCGTGCGCGAGCCGAGCCAGAGCAGCGCCAGATACGCCGTCGTGCACAGCGCCAGCACCACCGCGAACGCGCTCTCCGGCAACGCGACCTTCACCCAGCCGAGGCCGTAATAGACCGCCGCCCCCAGCGCCGCGATGCCGAGGAAGCCGCTCAGCACCCCGATCAGCTTCATGCCCACCGTCATCGTCGCCGGCGGCTTCGGCAGGCCCTTCAGCCCCATCTTCAGCGCCTCGAGATGCACGATGTAGACGAGCGCGATGTAGCTCACGAGCGCCGGGACCAGCGCGTGCTTGATGATCTCGGTGTAGCTGACGCCGGTGAACTCGGCGATCAGGAACGCCGCCGCGCCCATCACCGGCGGCGTCAGCTGGCCGTTGGTGGAGGACGCGACCTCCACCGCCCCCGCCTTCTCGGCCGAGAAGCCGGTGCGCTTCATCAGCGGAATGGTGAAGGTTCCCGTCGTCACCGTGTTGGCGATCGAGGACCCGGAATAGAGGCCCGACATCGCGCTCGCCATCACCGCCGCCTTGGCCGGCCCGCCGCGCAGATGCCCGAGCAGCGCGAAGGCGATCTTGATGAACCAGTTGCCCGCGCCCGCCTTCTCGAGGATCGAGCCGAACAGCACGAACAGGAAGATAAGCGAGGCGGAGACCGCGAGCGCGATGCCGAACACGCCCTCGTTCTGCATCCAGTAGTGCCACATCGCCTTGCCGTAGGAGGCGCCCTTCCACTGCGCCGCGTCCGGCACCCAGTCCGAATCCCCGAAGAAGACGTAGGCGACGAAGACCGTGGCCACGATCACCAGCGGCAGCCCCAGCGCCCGCCAGGTCGCCACCGCCAGCGTCAGCATCCCGAGGGTGGCGATCACCAGATCGCCCGTCGTCGGCAGCCCCGCCCGCGTCGCGATCTGATCGCGCAGGACAACGATGTAGAGGCAGGAGACCACGCCCGTCGCCGCCAGCAGCCAGTCGTACCAAGGGATCCGGTCGCGCGGCGCGCCGCGTCCCAGCGGAAACGCGAACGCCGCCAGCGTCAGCGCGAAGGCCAGATGGATCAGACGCGCGTCGGAGCTGGTGACGACCAGCCGCAGCCCCGTCGCCTCCGTCAGCGTGAACGGCAGGTCGGACGCGATGTAGAGCTGGAACAGCGCCCAGACGAAGGCGAGGCCGGTGATCAGCGTGCCCTGCCAGCCTTCCGGCGCCCGCGCGCCGGTGTCCGTCTGCGCGAGGAGGTCGACCTCCGCCCGCTCTCGCCCGGCGCCGTCCGCCATGCCTTCGTCCCTCTTCATCGCGCTTCGGCGGGGGGGGCGTGCCGCCGACCCCCCGCGCATGACGAGCCGGAAGCGCAGGCGGGCGGCCCCCGGCGCGGGGGGCCGCCCCCCCCGCCGCCCGCCCGCGCCCCCGATCACATCCCG
>JAWLFJ010000075.1:0-18916 GCA_041685625.1 Paracoccaceae bacterium
CGCGCGCGCGGCCGGTGCGGGCGCCGCTGGTCGAGGCGCTGCCGCTGACGCTGTCGCTCGCCGCCCGCGGGGCGAGCTGGCAGGCGCCGCTGCTGCTGCTGCCCCTGGTGGCGGGCGCCGAGGCGGTGGGCGCCTTCGCGATGGCGCTGCTGGCCGCGCAGGCGCCGCTCGCGGCCTTGGCCGGCGTCGCCGGGGCGGCGGGACCGCGGCTTTCCGCGGCGCTGGGCCGGGGCGACGGGGCGGCGGCGAACGCGGCGGCGCGGGCGGCGCGGCTCGGCGGGCTCGCGGCGGCCGTCGGGCTAGGCCTCGGGGCGGCCGGCGTGCTGGCGGGGGTCGGCGGCGCGGCCGGGGCGGCCGCGGGGCCGGCGGCCATCCTGGCGGCGGCCGTGGCGCTTCAGGCGATGGAGGCGCCGCTGGGCCTCCGGTTGCTGGCGGCGGGACGGGGACGCGCCGAGGCGGGGGTGCAGGCGCTCGGCGCCGCGGTGGCGGCGGCGGCGACGATCGCGCTCGCGCCAGGGGCGGGCGCCTGGGGCGCCGCCGCGGCGGTGCTCGCCGGCGCCGCGGCGCGGTTGGCGCTGGCCTGGCGGCGGGCGCCGGCGCCCGAGACCGCGGCCGACGCGGCCGGCCGGGTCCGGGACGCGGCGGAAGCCGCTTCGGGGGCCGAGGGCGAAGCGGCGGCCTGCCGCGACGACGCACCGGCTCGGGCGCGGGCGGCCGTGGCTCCGGTGCGGGACGTCCTGGACGGACCTGCGGCGCCGACGGCGGCCGGTGGCGGGGCGGCGCGGGACGACGGGCGCGAGCCTAGAGGCGCCGGCGCCGACGCTCGGCCGGCGCCGGCCCGTGCGGGGCTTTGGGCCGCCATCCGGACGGATCACGCGCGGCTCGGACCGGGGCGGCGGATCTGGCCGGACCTTTTCCTGCACAAGACGTTCCGCGTCGTGGCCTCCTATCGGCTGCTGCGGGCGGCGCGGCTGGGGCGACGTCGCTGGTGGCCGGTCGCGGCGCTCTGGCATCGCCATTGCTGCCTGACGCTGTCGGCGGAGATCGCATGGAGGGCGGAGATCGGTCCGGGCCTGCGGATCCTGCACGGTTTCGCGGTCGTGATCCTGCCCTGCGCACGCATCGGGCCGGGCGCGACGCTGTCGCATGGCGCGACGGTGGGTTATCGCGCGCGACCGGAGGCGCCGACGGTCCCGGTCTCGATCGGCGAGGTCGGGGCCGGCGCCTTCGTCGGACCTTATGCGATCGTGCAGGCCCGGCTCGGCGCGGGTTCGATCCTCGCGCCTCATTCGGTGCTGCGCGAGGACGCGCCGGCGGGCTGGACGGTCGGCGGCGCGCCGGCGCGTCCGCTGCGTCGGCTCGGCGGGGCGGCGCGCGATGCGGCTTGACGAAGGATCCCCGGCGGGGGCCGGGCCGCGTGAGGCGCTGCGGTGGTCGCCGTGCGCCGAGCGGCGCGGCGCGGCGCGGTGGACGGCCGGCGCCGGCCGGGCGGCGGGGTGGACGTGGATCGCCCCTCCGCCGCGCCTGCGGCGTCGGCCGGCGGAAGGGAGGCCCGCTTGCGGGGCGCCGGCGGCCGGGGGACGCGGCGAGCCGGGACGCATAGGCGGCGGCGCGGCCTCGGCATCGCGTGCGGCGCCCCGGCGGCGCGGATGCGGACGCGGGGCCGAGCGGGCATGGCCGATGGAGGAGGCGGAAGCGGCCGGGTCGGCGGCGACATCGGGATGCGGGCTCTCCGGACCTCACGAAGACCGGCTCGCGGCCGCGAGATCCGGGGTCCTGTGGCAGGACAAGGGCGCCGACGGGCCGGGCGCCGCGCCGGCGGCGGCATTCGCGGCAGGGCCCTCCGACCGCCGCCGGAGCGCGGCCGGATGAGCGCGGCCGGCGCGCGCGACGCCTCGGCGCCGGGAGCGCGGACCTGGCTGCTCGCGCTGCTGCTGTTCGCGATGACCGATCCCGTCTATCCGCTGCTTGTCCGCGGCTGGTCCGAATGGGTGACCGACTTCTCGGAGGTCAATCGCGCGCGCAAGGCGGCCTGGGCGGGGATCTACCTCGTGGCGGCGGTCGCGACGCTGCTCTGGCGGGAGGCGGCGTGGCGGTCGCTGGCCTCGCACGCCTGGGCGCCGGCGGCGCTGGTCTGGTTCGGGGCGAGCGCGCTCTGGGCGCCGGATCCGATGGGCTCGGCCCTCGGCTTCGCGCAGTTCGCGCTGCTGCTCGGCTTCGGCGCGGCGGCCGGCGGTCGGCTCGGGCCGCTCGGCGTGGTCCAGGCCGTGGCGCGGGCGGCGTGGCTGGCGCTGGCGGCCGGCCTCGCGTTGGCCGTCCTCTCGCCGCAGCACGCCTTCGGGCAGCACGTCAACGCGGGCGCCTTCCGCGGCGTCTACGTCGAGAAGAACCAGTTCGCGATCCTGCTGAGCCTCGGCGTGGCCGCGGGCGCCTTCGAGGCGCTGGCGCGGCCCGGCCGCGCGCGGCTCTGGGCGGGGACGGCGGCGCTGGTGCTGGCGCTGGTCGCGGCGCGGTCGTCGATCGCGCTGCTGCAGGCGGGTCTGGTGGCGGCGCTGGCGGCCGGGCGGACGGGCCTCGCCGGCGCGCGCTTCGGCGGGGCGGCCTTGGCGGCGGGGGCGCTCGGCGCCGCGGTGGCGCTGGTCGCGGGGCTGCCTGCGGCGTTGACGGCGCTGGGCGAGGATCCGACGCTGAACGGGCGGACGACGCTCTGGGCCGCGCTCTGGCCCGATGCGGCGGCGGCGCCCTGGGCCGGGCGCGGCTTCTCGGGCTATTGGGACGACGCGGCGGAGGCGCGGCTTCTGGCGGAGCTGGGCTGGAACGCGCGCGGGGCGCATTCGGGCTGGCTGACGGCGCTGCTGTTCGGGGGCGCGGTGGGGGCCGCGCTGTGGCTGCTGCTCTGGCTCGGGGTCGCGCGGCGGGCGGCGGCGGCGCTGGCGCCGGGCGCGCCGGCCGGGCCGGCGGGCCTTGCCGCGCTCGCGGCGGTTCATCTGCTCTGGTCGCTGTTCGAGACGACGCAGCTGATGCAGATGAACGTTCACGCGGCGATCGCGGGCCTCTGCCTCTCGTTGCCGTCCTCCGGGCGTGCGCCGCGCCGCATCGCGGCGGCGAGGGCCGGGGCGCGCAGCAGGAACAGCGGATTGCCGATCACGTAGCGTCCGAAGAGACGGCGCGGCTCCAGCCCGAGGCGGAACAGCCATTCGAATCCGGCGCGGCGCATGAAGGCCGGGGCGCGCGGCGTGCGGCCCGCGAGGAAGTCCAGCACGGCGCCGCCGCAGAGGATGCCGACCGGCGTCGGGGCGGCGGCGCGCAGCCTGAGGGCCAGCGCCTCCTGCCGCGGCATGCCGAGGCCGAGGATCACCAGTTCCGCCCCGCCGGGTCCGGCGTCTTCGGCGAGCCAGCGGAGGTAGTCGGAGGCGGGATGGAAGCCGTGGCGCGCGGCGACGACATGGGCGCCTCGCGCCTCCAGCCGACGGGCCGCGGCCTCGGCCACGCCGGGGCGCCCGCCGTAGAGGGCGACGCGGCGCCCGGCGCAGAGGGCGGGGATCAGGTCGGTGCCGTTCATGTCCGGGCCGGGCGCGCGCCCGGCGAGACGCATCAGCATCGAGACGCCCGTGCCGTCCCTGAGGAGCAGGTCCGCCCCCTCGAACGCGGCGGCGGCGGCGGGGTCCGCGGCGCAGAGATTGACGGCGTGCGCGTTGACGAAGGCGCCGACCCACGGGCCGCCCTGCGCGGCGCGGGCGGCGAGGGCGCGGGTCTCGTCCGGGCCGCCGAAGCGGGGGCGGGCGAGCCGGTGCAGCAGGGCCGCAAGGCGACGGCGGCTCACGGCCGCGGCCCCGACGGGAGGGTCGCGCGGCCGTCCGGGGCGAGGGCGAGCCCGCCCTCGGGGTTGTCCGGCTCGGGCCACGCGGCCGTCTCGGGGGCGAGCGGCGCGCCGTCGAGTTCGAGGCGAAGGACCCGCCAGCAGCGCGGTCGCTCGAGGTGGGCGTCGCAGATCGGCCGGACCTCGGCGTAGAGGGGGGCGGGCCAACCGGCCGCGGGACCGTCGATCAGCGGCGCGCGGCCGCGCAGACGCCAGACGCCGTCCTCGCCCCAGGCGGCGGCGAGGCCGGGCAGCGGCGCGGCGCCGGCGGCGACGAGGGCGCCGGCGAGTCCGATCTCGGTGGCGGGCAGGGCCGCGGGCGCCGGCGGCGGCGATCCGGGTGGAAGCGCGGCTTCCGCCCAGACGGCGGCGAAGCCGGCGACGGCGAAGAGGAATGGCGCCGGGACACGCATGGCGACCTCCGTGCGCGCCCCGCGGCGCGCGTCACCCGTACCCCTCGTCACCCACGGGAAGGTTGCCTCCGACGCCATTGGGAGTCAATCTTTAGCGGAAAATTTTTTCATTCAAGTCAATATGTTAAGGTCTGGTTAGCTAGGCTTTCCGAAAGCTTGACGCATCGCCCCGCGGCCGGGCCGCACCCGCCGCCGCAGGCTCGCTTGCCACCGCCGGTCCTCGCCGCTAGAAGGCGCTCGAGCCCGGTACCCACCCGCCGCCGAGGCCGGCGCCCGCGCGAAGGCCCGCCGGCGGCCCGAGCGAGAGCGATCCGATGAAGATCAACGGCAACGAGATCCGCCCCGGCAACGTGCTGGAGCACAACGGCGGCCTCTGGGTCGCGGTCAAGACCAACCACGTGAAGCCCGGCAAGGGCGGCGCCTTCGCGCAGGTGGAGATGAAGAACCTGCGCAACGGCTCCAAGCTGAACGAGCGCTTCCGCTCGGAGGACAAGGTCGAGCGCGTGCGCCTCGAGCAGCGCGACCAGCAGTTCCTCTACGAGACCGACGGCATGCTGGTGTTCATGGACGCCGAGACCTTCGAGCAGGTCGAGCTGCCGTCCGACATCCTCGGCGACCGCAAGCCCTTCCTCCAGGAAGGCATGACGGTGACGATCGAATACCACGAGTCCGAGGCGCTGAACGTCTCGCTGCCGGAGAAGGTCGTCTGCACCGTCGAGGAGACCGAGCCGGTGGTGAAGGGCCAGACCGCGGCCAACAGCTACAAGCCCGCCGTCCTCGACAACGGCGTGAGGATCATGGTGCCGCCCTTCGTCGGCCAGGGCGAGCGGGTGGTCGTGATGACCGAGTCGGCCGAATATCTGGAGCGCGCATGATGTCGGAGCGTCCCGCCGCCGTGGCGACCGTGATGGTCGACAACGACAAGGTCCGTGTCACCGAATGGGCCTTCGCGCCCGGCGCGGCGACCGGCTGGCACGTCCATGAGATGGATTACGTGATCACGCCCGTCACCTCGCAGCCGGTGGACCTGGTGGACGGCGAGGGCGCCGTCACCCGCGCCGAAATGGTCGCCGGTCGGTCCTATTTCCGCGAGGCGGGCGTCGCGCACGACGTGATCAACGCCGGCGACGGCGAGCTGCGCTTCGTCGAGACCGAGCTCAAGCCCGGCGGCTGAGCGGCCGGCCAAGCCCGGCGCACCCTGCATATCGGTCCCCCGCGGCAGCGGGGCGCCGCGGAGGTTTTTTCCCATGGCCGTCGGCTCCGCCAACGTCAACGTGATGATCAAGGCCGCGCGGAAGGCCGCGCGCTCGCTGCTGCGCGACTTCGGCGAGGTCGAGAACCTTCAGGTCAGCCGCAAGGGCGCGGCCGACTTCGTCTCCCGCGCCGACCTGAAGGCCGAGGAGATCCTGAAGGAGGAGCTTCTGGGCGCGCGCCCCGCCTACGGCTGGCTGGCCGAGGAGGCGGGCAGGGAGGAGAAGGGCAAGGACCCGACGCGCCGCTGGATCGTCGATCCGCTGGACGGCACGACGAACTTCCTGCACGGGCTGCCGCACTGGGCGATCTCGATCGCGCTGGAGCACAAGGGGGAGGTGATCTCGGCCCTCGTTCTCGACGCGCCGAAGGACGAGATCTTCGTCGCCGAGAAGGGGCAGGGCGCCTGGATGAACGACCGGCGGCTGCGCGTCTCCGGCCGGCGGGACATGACGGAGATGCTGTTCGGCACCGGCGTGCCTTTCGCCGGGACCGACGGCCTGCCGGCGACGCTGCGCGACCTCTCGCGCCTGATGCCGCGCTGTGCGGGGATGCGGCGCAACGGGGCGGCGGCGCTGGATCTCGCCTATGTCGCGGCGGGGAGGCTCGACGGTTTCTGGGAGCGCGGGCTCAAGCCTTGGGACATGGCCGCGGGCCTCCTGCTGGTGCAGGAGGCGGGCGGCTTCGTCGAGGCGCTGACGGAGGGAGGCCGGCCGTTCGAGACCGGCGACGTGGTGGCCGCCAACGCCGAGGTGTTCGAACGCTTCGCGTCGCTGCTCCGCGCGCCGGGCTGAACGCCGGACCGCGGCGCCGGCGCCACGGCCGGGCGCGCCGCGGGAGGTCGGCGGGGGCGGGAGGCGCCGCTCCGCGCTTTGCCGCGCCCCGGCGCTCTGCTAAGGCCTGTGACGAAGCGGCAACGGGGGCGCGCCCAGATGACCATGAGCCTCGCGCAGGAGCGGCGGATCGAGTTCTCGCAGCCGGTGCGCCAGATCGCGCTGATGATCGCCGTGCTGGCGCTGGTCGCCTTCGGCACGAGCCTGATCTACGGGCCGATCCGGACGGTGTTCGAGGCGAACCCCTATCTCAACGGCTTCATCGGCGGGGTCTTCGTGATCGGCGTGATGGCCTGCTTCTGGCAGGTGCTGACGCTGATCTCGGCGGTCAACTGGCTCGAGGGCTTCGCGATCGACCGCCCCGGCCACGAATTCGTGGAGCCGCCGCGGCTGCTCAACGCGCTCGCCTCGATGCTGCGCGACCGGCGGGCGCGGGCGGCGCTGAGCGCGACCTCGACGCGCTCGATCCTCGACAGCGTCGCGACGCGCTTGGACGAGCAGCGCGACATCACGCGATACATCGGAAACCTGCTGATCCTGGTCGGTCTTCTCGGAACGTTCTGGGGGCTGAGCCAGGTGGTGCCGGGCATCGTGGAGACCATGCGCGGGCTCGGCTCCGCCGGCGGGGGCGACGCGCTCACGGTCTTCGGGGACCTGATGAGCGGGCTCAACACGCAGCTCGAGGGGATGGGCACCGCCTTCGCCTCCTCGCTGCTGGGCCTCGCCGGGAGCCTCGTGGTGGGGCTTCTGGACCTCTTCGCGGGGCATGGGCAGAACCGCTTCTATCGCGAACTCGAGGAGTGGCTGAGCTCGATCACGCGGGTCTCGCTCGGATCGGGCGAGGGGGAGGCGGGCGCGGCCGGCTACGCCGCCGAGGCGATGGAGCGCAACGCCGAGCAGGTCTCGACGCTGGTGGAGCTGATGCGCGAGTCGGATGCGCGGCGCGTGGAGGCGGACGCCCGGATCGACGCGCTGGCGGCGAGCGTGGCTCAGCTGGCGCGGGCGCTGGAGGAGGATCGGGAGGGCCCTCGGCCGGCCGATCCCGCCCCCGCGCTCGCCCGTCTCGCCGAGGCGGCGGAGGCGCAGTCGGCCCGGCTCGAGCGTATGGCCGAGGCGGAGGCGGCGCGGTCGGACCGCCTCGACCGGCTGGCCGAGGCCGGGTCCGGGCAGGCCGAGCTGCTGGCCCGCATCGCGGCGGCGCAGGAGGCGGCGGCGGCCAGCCTCGCCGCCGTGGCCGAGCGCGAGGAGGAGGCGGAAGGCCGGATGCGGCTGCGCTCGATCGACGCCCAGCTCGCCCGGATTCTGGAGGAGATCGGTGCGGGACGGCAGGATTCCACGGCGGAGATCCGCATGGACCTCGCGCGGCTGACCCGCGCGGTGCTGGGCGAGACCGGCCCGCGCGGCGAGGGACGCGGGTGACGGACGCGCTGCGGTCATGGCGCTGAGACGACGCGGTTCGCGCTTCGAGGGCTCGGTCTGGCCGGGCTTCGTGGACGCGATGACGGCGCTGCTGCTGGTGCTGATCTTCGTGCTGTCGATCTTCATGATCGTGCAGTTCGTGCTGCGCGACCTCGTCGCCGGCAAGGACGAGGAGCTGGACGACCTGACCCGACGGCTGGCCGAGGTGGCCGAGGTGCTGTCGATGGAGCGCGATCGCGGCGACGTGCTGGAGACGGAGGTGAACGCGCTGACCGCGTCCTTGCAGGCGGAGCAGGCCGAGACCGATCGGCTGGAGACGATGGTCTCGAACCTCCGCGAGGCGCGCGACGCGGCCGAAGCGCGAAACACCGCCTTCGAGTCGCGGGTCGCCGGGCTGCTGGCGGAGCTGTCCGCGGCGCGCGGGACCATCGGCGCCTTGAGGGGAGAGTTGCAGGACGCGCGGTCGGCGCGCGAGAGCGAGGCGGAGCGGGCCGAGGACGCCGAGGCCGAACTGGCCGAGGCCCGTGCCTCCGTCGAGGATCTTGAAGAGGCGCGGAGCCGCGCGATCTCCGAGCGCGAGGCGATGGAGCTGGCGCTGGCGCGGCTGCGCGATGAGATCGATGCGCAGACCGAGCAGGCCCGGCGCGCCGCGGCCGAGCGCCAGGCGCTGGAGGCGCTGGTCGCCGATCTGAGGTCCGAGACGCGGGAGCGCGAGGCGAGCAACGCGGAGCTGATCCGGGAGATCAACGCCAAGTCGGAGCGGCTGGAGGAGGCCGAGACGGAGCGCGCGCAACTGGCCGAGCGGGCCGAGCGCCAGGCGGTGCGGATCGAGGACCTCATGGCCGTCGCCGCCGAGCGCGACGCGGCCTTGGAGGCGCTGCGCGAAGCGGCGGACGAGGACGAGGCGCGGATCGAGGCGCTTCTCGCGGAGGCGCGGTCGCGGCAGGAGGCGCTCGCCTCGGCGGAGGACCGCGAGGCGGCGCAGGCGGCGGAACTGGCGCGGTTGCGGGACCGGGTCGAGGAGTCGGTCGCCGCCTCGGAGACCATGCAGCGGCAGCTCGAGGCGGCCCGGGAGCGGGCCGCGGACCTGCAGAGCGAACGCGAGCGGCTGGCGGAGGCGCGGGCGGCGGAGCGGGCGCGGGCCGAGCGATTGGCCGAAGAGCTCGACGCCGAGCGGGAGACCGTGCTGACGCTGCGGGTGAGCGAGGAGGAGCGCGACCGGATCATCCTCGCGCTGCAGGAGAAGCTGTCGGAGGAAGAGCAGGCGCGGGCGGTGGAGGCCGCGGCGGCCGCGGCGCTGCGCGAGCGGCTGGAGAACGCGGACGCCGAGCTTTCGGCGCTCGCGCTGGGTCTGGAGGAGGCGCGGCGCGAGGCGGAGGAGACGCTGACCCTGCTCGCCGCCGCCGATGCGGCGCGCGAGGAGGCGGAGGCCGAGACCGAGCGCACGGAGGAGGCGCTGCAGGCCGCCCGCCGGACGCTGAGCGAGCGCGCGGCGCTGCTGGCGGAGGCGCGGGCGCGGCTGGCCGAGGAGGCCTCGGCGAACGAGGAGCAGGCCCGGCGCGTGGCCCTCCTGAACCGTCAGGCGGAGGAGGTGCGCCGACAGTTGCAGGCGCTGCGCGACACGCTGGGCGCGGAGACCGAGGAGCGCGAGCGCCTCGAGGTCCAGCTCGACACGCTGGGCGCGCAGCTCAACGCCGCCCTGGCGGAGAAGGCGGCGGCGGAACGGCGCGCGAAGGAACTCTTGGCCGAGGAGAACGCGCGGCTGCAGCGCGAGGCCGAGTCGCTGGCGGGTCGACGCTCCGAGTTCTTCTCACGCGTCTCCGACGCGATCGGGGACCGGGAGGACGTCCGGGTCGTCGGCGATCGGTTCGTGTTCCCCTCCGAGGTGCTGTTCGCGCCGGGCTCGGCCGATCTGGGCTCCGCGGGGCGCGGGGCGCTGTCGAACTTCGCGGACGTGTTCGAGGAGGTGCGGGGCGCGCTGCCGGAGGATCTGGAATGGATCCTGCGGGTGGACGGACATACCGATTCCACGCCTGTTTCGGGCGGAGGACGGTTCCGCGACAACTGGGAGCTGAGCCAGGCGCGGGCGCTTTCCGTCGTGCGCTATCTGGTCGACGTCCGGGGCTTTCCGCCGGACCGGCTGGCGGCGAACGGCTTCGGCGAGCATCAGCCGGCGGTGGAGGGGGACTCGCCCGAGGCGCGGGCGCGCAACCGGCGGATCGAGCTCAAACTGACGGAGCGCTGAACCGAAGGCCGCCCCGAACGCCGCCTGCGGCGGCGGTCTCTCGAAGGGTTGCGCCGCCTGCGGCGGCGGTCTCTCGAAGTCTCGCGCCGCCGGCGCCGGCCCGCCCGCCCGTGCCGTCCCCTCCGGCGATCAGCGGCGCGACGGCGCTTTCGCCGCGCGGCGGCAGCGGTCCGAGCAGTAGCGGACCTCGTCCCAGATCTTCGCCCATTTCCTCCGCCAGACGAAGGGGCGTCCGCAGGCGGCGCAGGGTTTCGCCGGAAGGTCCGCCTTGCGACGCATCTTCGCCATCAGAGGTCGAGCGCGCCTTGGCGGGGATCCCGCTTCGCGTCCTGCGCCTCGCGCCGGCGGGCGGCCTGCCGCGTCTTCGAGCCGACCTGGGGAAGGCCGGAGCGGCGGGAGCCGTGGGCGGCCTGGATGGCGTCGGCCTGGCGGCGGAAGCCATCGCCGCGGCGAAGCGCGAAGATGCGGTCCTTGGCGGCCTTCGCCGCCTGCACCGGCTCGACGAGGGGCGGGGGGTAGGCGCTCGGCGGCGTCTCCATGCGCCAGGGCTCGTGGATGAACGCATCGGGCAGGTCGCGGAGTTCGGGGATCCAGCGGCGGATGAAGCGCCCGTCGGGGTCGTGGTCCTTGCCCTGCTTGACGGGATTGTAGATGCGCACCGTGTTGATGCCGGTGGTGCCGCTCTGCATCTGGACCTGGTTCCAGTGGATGCCCGGCTCGTAGTCCGCGAAGGCGCGGGCGAGGTGCAGGCCGGTCGGCCGCCAGTGCAGCCAGAGGTGGTAACTGGCGACGGCCTGCAGCATGGCGCGCATGCGGAAGTTGATCCAGCCGGTCGCGTTCAGCGCGCGCATGCAGGCGTCGGCGAAGGGGAGGCCCATGCCGCCTTCGGCCCAGGCGGCGAGGCGTTCGGGGTCCGGCCCGGGGTCGCGCGCCGCGTCGAAGGCGGGATGCACGTTTTCCGTCTCGAAGCGCGGGGCGGATTCGAGCTTCTGCATGAAATGGCAGCGCCAGTGAAGGCGGGCGTCGAAGGCGCCGAGGGCCTTGCGCCAGGTCTTGGCCTCCGGCTCCGGATCGTCGCGGAGGGCGGCGAGGCGCGCGCGCGTGGCCTGCACGACCTCGCGCGTGGAGAGGGCGCCGTGGGCGAGGTGGACGGAGAGCCGCGAGCAGGCGTCGTAGGCGGTGAGCGGGGAGCTGAGGTCCTTGTGGTAGGTGGCGCCGCGTGTCGCGAGGAAGCTTCCGAGGGTGGCGAGGGCCGCCTTGCGGCCGCCGGGCTGGGTGTCCGGCGCGGGGACGAGGCCGAGCGCCTCGGGCGGCGGGAGCGCCTGTGTCGCGGCTTCGGCGAAGGAGAGATCCTGCGGGACCGGGATCTGCGGCAGCGCGGCCCGGCGCTCCCATTCCCGGGCCCAGCCGTCGCGGGAACGCAGCGGGCGCTGGACGCCCCCCGTCGGCGTCTCGTGGACGGGGATGCCTTCGGCGCGGGCCCAGGCGCGGACGCGGCGGTCGCGGGCGTAGGTCCAGGCGTTCCCGGTCTCTTCGTGCGCGTGGATGGCCGCGAGGGGGCGTTCGGCGTGGAGCGTGGCGAGGACCTCGACCGCGTCGCCGACGCGCAGGGTGAGCCGCCCGCCGAGGGCCTGCAGGGCCGCGTCGAGATCGGCGAGGGCGCCGGCGAGCGCGGCGTGGTGACGGCCGGAGACGTCCGGTTGCGACCAGAGTTCGGGCTCGACCACGTGCAGGGCGAGCATCGGTCCGGCCCTCGCCGCCTCGGCGAGAGGGGCGTGGTCGGCGACGCGGAGATCGCGCTTGAACCAGACGAGTTGCATGGGGCGTGCCATGTGCCGAGGCATGGCGCCGGGCGCGTGGCGGTCAAGTGCGGCGGCGCCGCACGGGCCCGGCGCAGACCCGTTTCGGCCTGCGTCGACGCCGGCCTGACGCTGGTCGTGGACGGGTTCGTCGATCGAATGTCGGGGTCGGTCATTGGCGCTTGGCCGCTCTCGCCCGGCGCCGCTTCGCTTGGCGTGGCAGGTGATTCAGCGTCGGCGAAGGAAAAGGGCCGCGAGCGCGGCGGCGAAGAGGAGGCCCGCGGCGGGCAGCGGCGTGGCGAGCGGCGGCGGCTCCGACGGAACGACGCCTTCGATGAGGCTGCCGATGCGGAAGCCGGACGGGAGATCGAGCGGCTCACGCGGCCCCTCGCCCAGACTCCTGTCGCGGAACGGCGGGTCCGCGACCGCCCCGCGACCCATGTCCCCGGTACGCGCTAGCGGGTTCGCCGCGGGCGCCGGCGCGGGCGCGGCGAGGCCGCTGGGCCTCGTCGGCAGGGGCTGCGCCGCGACGCAGGGCCCTAGCGCGTGGCGCCCGGCCCCTGCCGGGCGCAGACACAGTGCGGTCTGGCTCATGCCGAGACAGCCCTTCGCGACAGCCGCGGCCAAGGGATCGTTGCGGTCGGCGGCGATGGAGACGTCGGCGGCGAAGGGGGTCTCGAAGCCGAGCGGATCCTCCGCGCCGCCACGCGCCGGAGCGGCGTCGAAGACGCCGGGGACGTGGACGAGTTCCGGGACGCCGCCGGGGCCGAACACGACATGGACGCTTCGGGTCTGCGCGAAGAAGCCGGTGGTGCGGAGGAGGCGGCCGCGATGCACCGGGCCGCGGGCCTCGCCCATGGCGCAGGCGCGCGCCTCCGCCGGAGCGAGACGGGTCTCGCGCGTCGGCGCGGCTTCGAATTCGACCGTCAGGAGCTCGCGCGGCGTCCGGGACGCGACGGCGCCGCCGGCGAGGCACCCGGCGAGGCCCGGCAGGTCGAGATGCGGCAGGCGGTCCTCGATCCGCCGGCCGGTGTCTTCCGACACGCCGACGACGCGCGCGCCCGGCCCGCCGGGGCCGAGCGCCTGCCGCAGACGCGCAAGGGCGCCGGGATCGGCGATGCGCAGCGAATCGCCGGTCGGCTCGAGGAACCGGCGGACGTCGAGCGCGACGCCTCCCGTCTCGATCCGGATCGGGCGGCTTCGGTCCACGGGATATTTGAGCTGCACGCGGAGCGCGGGCCGGCGGGCGTCGAGCGGGTGCAGCAGCTGCACCGAGGCCGCGCGGCTGCGGCGCACCGCGTCGAAGGCGACGTCGACGCCGCCCGGGTCCGAGTAGCGCGAGGCCGCCACGGCTATCGGTGCGCTGGCGACGCAGGCGGCCCCGGAAGGCGTGTCGAGGCGTGAGATCGTGTCTGAGAGGAAGCTTTGGGCGAGCGCGGGGCCGCGGGGCGGCGCGCTCGCGAGCAGATCGAAGCTGGCGCCGACGGCTGGCCCGGCGAGGAAGAGGAAGAGGCCGAGCATCGCGGTGCGGCCGAGTGCGGCGGGCGTCGGCCCGAGCGGGAGGTTCGCCGGCCGGGCCGTGAGGGGACGGGCCGACGGCGCATCCGCCACGGGGCGTGAGGCGTGGTCGGCGGCCGCCGGGCGGCGGGGCGGGATGCTTGGCGGCGTGACGATATGGACCATGCGACGGACCTCCGGACGGCGCCGACCGACCGGCAGGGCCGGCGGGCGACGGAATGCGGTTCTGGGGAACGTCGCTTCGGACGGTGGGGCGCCGGGCCGGCCGAGGCTCGGGCGATGGCGGCGAATCGGGGGCGCGGCGACGTCCGCCTGAGTCGGGATCGTCCGCTGCCCGGATTATCGCTGCCCGGTCCCGCCGGGGCCGGCCGCGGTGCGGCGTCGGCTCCTGCGCCCCCGACGCCTTCGAGCGCCGGATGCGATTCAATGAATTTTATATGAATTCGGCGCTTCGCCGCCAAGCGGAGACGGCGTTAACGCGGCGTCCCAAAGCGGATCGCTGCTGTCGGCCAAAAGGGCCTTCAGGATCTGGATGACGTAGAGGGGAACGCTGCCTCCTGCGGGCGGAGGGACGGGGACGCGCCGAGAGCCCAGGCGACGCGCCGGCCGAAGCCGAGTGAGGGGCCGTCACCCCGTAGGTTCTGGAAGGGATGCGAGCCATCGCCGGCCCGCCCCGGAAAGCGAGACGCCCCGCCGCGGGGTCCGCGGCGGGGCGTCCGGCATCGCACCTTGCGAGGGGGCACACCCCCGCGCGGCGCGTCTCAGTCGGCCGTGAGCAGCGGCGGCTTGCCCCCGGCGAGCCGCGGGTTGTCGGGCGGAGTGATCTGGAGCTCCAGCTCCCCGTCCTTGACCCCGACCTTGACAAGGCCGCCCTTGGCCAGCTTGCCGAAGAGCAGCTCCTCGGCCAGCGGTTTCTTGATGTGCTCCTGGATCACGCGGCCAAGCGGACGGGCGCCCATCCGGTCGTCGTAACCCTTCTCGGCCAGCCACTCGGCGGCGGGCTTGGTGAGCTCGATGCTGACGCCGCGGTCCATCAGCTGGGCCTCGAGCTGGAGCACGAACTTCTCGACCACCTGGAGAATGACCTCCTTCGGCAGCGCGCCGAAGCTGATCACCGCGTCGAGCCGGTTGCGGAACTCGGGGCTGAAGGTCCGCTCGATGGCGGCCTGGTCCTCGCCCTCCCGCTTGTCCCGGCCGAAGCCGATGGCGGTCTTGGCGAGCTCCTGCGCGCCGGCGTTCGAGGTCATGATCAGCACGACGTTCCGGAAGTCGACCGTCTTGCCGTTGTGGTCGGTCAGCTTGCCGTGGTCCATCACCTGCAGAAGGATGTTGAAGACGTCGGGATGCGCCTTCTCGATCTCGTCGAGCAGCAGGACGCAGTGCGGGTGCTGATCGATCGCGTCGGTCAGCAGGCCGCCCTGGTCGAAGCCGACGTAGCCCGGAGGCGCGCCGATCAGGCGGCTGACCGAGTGCTTCTCCATGTATTCCGACATGTCGAAGCGCTTGAGCTCCACACCCATGATCTGCGCCAGCTGGTTGGCGACCTCGGTCTTGCCGACGCCGGTGGGGCCGGCGAAGAGGTAGTTGCCGATCGGCTTCTCGGGCTCGCGCAGCCCCGCACGGGAGAGCTTGATCGCCGAGGAAAGCGCCTCGATCGCCGCGTTCTGGCCGAAGACGACCCGCTTGAGCGAGGCTTCGAGGTCGCGCAACGTCTCCGCATCGTCCTTGGAGACGGTCTTGGGGGGAATCCGCGCGATCTTGGCGACGACTTCCTCGATCTCCTTCGGCGTGATCATCTTCCGCCGCTTCGAGTCCGGCAGCAGGTGCTGGGCGGCGCCCGCCTCGTCTATGACGTCGATGGCCTTGTCGGGCAGCTTGCGGTCGTTGATGTAGCGCGCCGAGAGTTCCACCGCGGTCTTGATCGCCTCCGCGGTGTAACGGATCTCGTGGTGCTGCTCGAAATACGGCTTGAGCCCCTTCAGGATCTTCACGGTGTCGTCGACCGTCGGCTCGTAGACGTCGATCTTCTGGAACCGCCGGGACAGCGCGCGGTCCTTCTCGAAGTGCTGGCGGAACTCCTTGTAGGTGGTGGAGCCCATGCAGCGGAGGCCGCCCGACTGGAGGGCCGGCTTGAGGAGGTTGGAGGCGTCCATCGCGCCGCCCGAGGTGGCGCCGGCGCCGATCACCGTGTGGATCTCGTCGATGAAGAGAACCGCGTCGGGGTGCTCTTCCAGCTCCTTGATGACGGCCTTGAGACGCTCCTCGAAATCGCCGCGGTAGCGGGTGCCGGCGAGAAGCGCGCCCATGTCGAGGCTGAAGATCGTGGCCTTGGAGAGCACCGGCGGCGTCTGTCCTTCGACGATCTTCTTGGCGAGGCCCTCGGCGATGGCGGTCTTGCCGACGCCGGGATCGCCGACCAGCAGAGGGTTGTTCTTGCGCCGGCGGCAGAGCACCTGGATGCAGCGCTCGACCTCGGACTCGCGGCCGATCAGCGGATCCACGTCGCCCTTGCGCGCCTTCTTGTTCAGATCGACGCAATACTTGCCGAGGGCGGTCTCGTCCTTTTCGGCCTTCTCCTCGCCCTTGCGGGAGGCGGAGGCCTGCTCCTCCTCCTCCTCGGCGCCGCGGACCGGCCGCGATTCGCCGTAGGCGGGGTTCTTGGCGACGCCGTGAGAGATGTAGTTGACCGCGTCGTAGCGGGTCATGTCCTGCTCCTGCAGGAAGAACGCCGCGTGGCTCTCCCGCTCCGCGAAGATCGCGACGAGGACGTTCGCGCCGGTGACCTCGGTCCGTCCGGAGGACTGGACGTGGATCGCCGCGCGCTGGATCACCCGCTGGAACCCGGTCGTGGGGGCGGCCTCGGAGCCGTCGACATCGGAGACCAGGGCCTCGAGTTCGTTGTCCACGAAGCGGGTGAGGGATTCGCGCAGGGCGTCGAGGTCGACGCCGCAGGCCTTCATCACCCGGGCGGCGTCGGGTTCGTCGATAAGCGCGAGCAGAAGATGCTCGAGGGTCGCCAGCTCGTGCTTGCGCTCGTTGGCGAGCGACAGAGCGAAATGGATGGCTTCCTCGAGAGTCTTGGAGAACGAGGGCATGCGCGTCTCACCTTTCCGCCTGGCGCCGCGCGGGATGGCGCGGCGGCCGGTCGATCCAACCTCCCCGGACGGGAGGGGGTGCGTCCGACGTCCCTAGATTTCGCGTATCTCGGCGGGGGATCAAGGGGCGCGGCGCGCGCGGGCCGCGAATTTCGCGGAAGCGCCTCCCGCGTCAGTCCTTTTCCATGGTGCACTGAAGCGGGTGCTGATGCTGCTGGGCGTATTCCATGACCTGGGTGACCTTGGTCTCGGCCACTTCGAAGGAAAACACGCCGACCACGGCGACGCCGCGTCGGTGCACCACCAGCATGATCTCGACCGCGCGGTCATGGCGCAGGCCGAAGAAGCGTTCGAGGACGTGAACCACGAATTCCATGGGCGTGTAGTCGTCGTTCAGAAGCAGCACCTTGTACATCGAGGGCCGCTTCGAGCGCGACTTCGGCTTCACCGCGAGATCGCCGTCGGGCGCACGGGGGCCGTCGTTCCCGCCGCCATCGTCGCCGCCTTCGCCCGGACCGGGGCCGACGACGAGCGGCGGGCGCACGAAGGGCGACCCGGACCCCGAAGCCGGGAGCATCCAAGTCATGACGGCGGGTGGGGCGACCGGTTCAGGCATGGGCGACCCGTCCTCGGAACTGAATGGGCCTCGAAGCATGCGGCAAGAGTATATGACTCGCGCCGCCGGAAAAAAGGGGGGCGACGCGTTCCGGCTCCATGACGACGACGGCCGGCCGCGGGGAGCGGCCGGCCGTCGGATCGCGATCGCGCCTCGTCGGAGCGGAATCAGGAGGCGTAGGTCTTCATCATGTCCGCGGCGGCGGTCACGCGCGCGGTCATCGGCCGCATCGCCTCCTTGGACGCGGCGAGCGACCGCTCGTTCATGCGGGACATCTGGGCGAACATGCCGTCGAGCGCGAATTTGGCGAAGTCGGCCTGCTTTCCGACGAGGTCGACGACGGACTTCGAGGCGGCCATATCCTTGGCGGCGGCAACGCCTTCCTCGATCGAGCGCTTGGACCAGCTCATGATCTCGGCGTTCATGTCCTCGGCGGTCTTCATGGCGACTTCGGCGGCCTTCGATACCGCCTCCATGTCCTGTTGATTGAAGGTGGCCATGTCCTCGACGGACTTCGACATCTTTTCCATCCCCTGAGTCACGGGCTTCTGCGTCTCGGCGGCGACCGTCTCGATCTCTGCGGCGGCGGCGGTGTCGGCGGCGTCGGTCATGGCGATGGCTTCCGCGAATGGTCGAATTCGGCGCGGCGAGAGGCCGCGCGCTCTCCGGGGCTCGTCCGGAGCGGTCGGCGACCACCTCCGGACCTTGGCCGCATAAAGTGGGTGCTGCACCGCGTCAACGAAATGACGCACCGCGGCATCGCCATCGCGTCACGTTAACTCCACCTTAAGAGTGAATCCGAGATTTTCAGCCTGTGCGCAGAGTGTTATAGAGTGAACTGATGATGCCGCCTCAAACGGCTCCGCGAAGGGGCGACGGCGGCGGTCGAAACGGCCGGGCGCTGGCTGCGCATCGGCGTGACAGGCGGGCGGGACCGGGCATGGGACGGATTCTCCGACAGGCGACGGACGTGCGGTCGCGGCGGATCGGGGCGCTGGCGGCGCTGCTGGTGACGCTGGCGGCCGTCTTGGCGGGACCCGGCCCGGCGGCCGCGGCGCCCTACGCGGCGCTGGTGATGGACGCCCGGGACGGAACCGTGCTCCATTCGCACGACGCGGATCGGCGGCTGCATCCGGCCTCGCTGACCAAGATGATGACGCTTTACCTCGCGATCGAGGCCATCAAGGAGGGGCGGCTGGACCTCGACCAGGCGGTCACGGTCTCTGCCCGCGCCGCGCGTCAGCCGCCCTCCAAGATAGGGCTTCGGCGAGGCCAGCGGGTGACGATCCGCCACCTGCTGCGCGCATCCGCGGTCAAGTCGGCCAACGACGCGGCGGTGGTGCTGGCCGAGGCGACGGCGGGTTCGGTCGAGGCCTGGTCGCGGCTGGCGACGCGGCGGGCGCGGGACTTCGGCATGATGAACACCACCCTGCTGAATCCGCACGGGCTGACGCAGAAGGGGCATCTCTCCACCGCGCGTGACATGGCGTTGCTGGGCCGTCGCCTCTTCTTCGACCACCCCGAGTACTACAATCTGTTTTCGCGAAAGCGCACGACGGCCATGGGGCGCACGATCCACGCCACCAATCGACGCCTGCTCTCGAACTATCGGGGGGCTGACGGCATCAAGACCGGGTACACCCGGGCAGCGGGGTTCAACCTCGTCGCCTCGGCGCAGCGCGGTCATGAGCACGTGATAGTATCGGTGTTCGGCGGGCGCTCCGTGGCGCAGCGGACGCAGAAGGTGATGGAACTGCTCGACCTCGGCTTCTCGCGCTCTCCGACGCGGGTGGCCACGATCCCGCCGCCGCCGATCGGCGCGGTCGCCGCCGCGCCGGTGCCGGAGATGCGCCCGGCGCCGCCGCAAG
>JAWLFJ010000076.1:0-18902 GCA_041685625.1 Paracoccaceae bacterium
CCCCGCCGGTTCCGGCGGCGCGGCGGCCGGCGTCAGGCCATGCCCTTCGCCCTCGGGTCGCCGCGCGGCAGCGTCATCGCCTTCAGCCGGCGCGACCCGTCCTCGCCGGTCCCGATCTCGGTGACGATCACCTCGTCCTCGCCGACCTCGCCCAGCGCCACGTCCTCGTCCGGCAGCACCACCCACCAGCGCCGCCCCACCTTCACGCAGACCTGGCCGTCGAAGCGCGCCGCCTGCTTCGCCGCGCCCTTGAGCAGTCCGTAATAGGGATCCTTCCGCCAGGCGTCGGGCCGCGCCGGATCGACCACGCAGGTCAGGCGCATCCCGTCGTGCTCGCTGGCGAGGAACAGCCGCGCCTTGGCGGGGAACCAGCGCTCGTCCAGCGCCTCGGTCGTCAGCCAGCCGCAATGGAAGTCGCGGCACTCCTGCGGCCGGTCCGGATAGATCGCGCAGGCGCGCTTGCCGGCGCAGTGCGCGCACCACCTCGCCGCGGGCTTCTCCAGCGCCTCCACTTCCAGCAGGTAGCAGCACATCGCGCAGCCCTCGCAGCTGCGCCCCGTCACGATCCGCGCGGCGTCCTCGGTCATTCCGCCTCCTTGCGCCACCAGACGTCCGGCAGCCACCCGATCCAGTCGCCATAGAGCGGCAGACGCTCCGGAAAGGCGAGGTCGCCGTCCCAGCCGATCCGGCTCGCCGGCGCGTGCCAGAGGGGCACGACATAGGCCCCCCAGGCCAGCGCCCGGTCGAGCGCGCGCGCCGCCGCCTCGAAGCCCGCCTCGGTCTCGGACACCAGCAGCGCGTCGATCGAGGCCTCCACCGCCGGACTGTCGACGCCGGCGTAGTTGCGCGTTCCGGGCGCCTCGCGCCCGTAGGCGCCCCAGTAGAGCCGCTGCTCGGCGCCCGGCGAGAGCGACATCGCCCAACGGTTGACGATCATGTCGTAGTCGTAGTCGAGCCGCCGCGCCTCGTACTGCGCGCCGTCCACCAGCCGCACCGTCGCCTCGATCCCCAGCGGCTCGAGCGCACGCGCGAAGACCGAGGCGGCCGCCTCCCAGGCGGGCCCCTCCAGCAGGATCTCGAACCGGAACGGGCGCCCCTCCGCGTCCCTCAGCGCCCCGTCGCGCACGGTCCAGCCCGCGGCCTCGAGCAGGCGCACCGCCGAGCGCAGATTGCGCCGGTCGCGGCCGGAGCCGTCGGTCTCGGGCAGTTCCGCCGTCCCCTCCAGCGCGCCCGGCGGCAGCGCCTCGGCATGGGACGCGAGAATGGCGCGCTCGCGCCCCTCCGCCGGTCCCTCATGCGCCAGCGGAGAGCCGTCGAAGGGCGAGCGGATCCGCGCGTAGGCCCCGCGGTTCAGCCTCCGATTGATCCACTCGAAGTCGAAGGCGAGCGTCAGCGCCCGGCGCACCCGGATGTCCTCGAAGGGCGCGCGGCGGGTGTTGAACACGAAGCCCGTCATGCCGGAGGGACGGCCGTGCGGTATCTCCGCCCGTTCGACCCCCGCCGCCTCGGCCCAGCCCCAGCCGTCCTCCCAGCGGTCGGGGTTCCCCTCGCGGAAGACGTCGATCTCGCCCGCGCGGAACGCCTCGAACAGCGCCGCGCCGTCGCGGAACCACTCGTGGCGGATCGTCTCGAAGTTCCAGCGCCCGGCGTTGAAGGCCAGCCCCTCGCCCCACCAGTCGGGATCGCGCCGGAACACGACCCGCCGCCCGGCCTCCGCCTCGGCCACGACGTAGGGGCCGGAGCCGACCAGCGGCTCGAGAGAACCTTCCCCGAACACGCGCCCCTCATGCGCCGCCTTCGAGAGCACCGGCATCAGCCCGAGGATCAGCGGCGCCTCGCGGTCCGGCTCGGCGAAGCGGAAGCGCACCACGCCGGCGCCCGGCCGCTCGATCCCGGCGATCTTGTCGCGCAGCGTGCGGTAGCCCGGCCGCCCGACCTCGCCCAAGGTCTCCAGCGACCAGATCACGTCCTCCACCGTCACCCGCGTCCCGTCGGAGAACCGCGCCTCGGGGCGGAGCCGGTACTCGACCCAGGCGCGGTCCTCCGGCACCTCCACCGTCTCCGCCAGCAACCCGTAGAGCGCGAAGGGTTCGTCCCAGTTGCGACCCATCAGCGATTCGACGCTCAGCGTGCGCACCGCCCAGACCGGCCGGCCCTTCACGACGTAGGGATTCAGCGAATCGAATCCGCCCAGCTCCCCCAGGACCAGCCGCCCGCCCTCGGGCGCGTCGGGGCGGGTGTAGGGCAGATGCGCGAATCCCTCCGGCAAGGCGGGCGCGCCGTGCATCGCAAGACCATGCGCCGGGGCCGCCGCGGCGCCGCTACATGCGGCGCCGAGGATCAGCGCCAGCGCCGTCGCCACCCCCGCCACGGCGCCTCGGCGCCGCCCGGCAAGCCACGGGAAACGCTGTGGCAAGCCCAAGTTCCGCTTGCCTGACAGGGTCCGTCGCACGTATTCTCTCACCACTGCTCGATAGGTTTCTTGCCTGTATGAAACCTGCCTCAACACTTTGCGCCCCCTTCGGGGGGCGCTTTTTTTTCGCCCTCCCGTCGTCCGCCGCCTCCGAACGCGCCGCCGCCTCGGGGCGGTCGATTCCGCGGCGCCGAACTCCTACGTAGAGGCCTCGATCCTAACATCAGGACGGAGAGTCCCGCACCATGTCCCTTTCCGGCAAGACCGCCGTCGTCACCGGCTCCACCTCCGGCATCGGCCTCGGGATCGCGCGCAGCCTCGCGGCCCGCGGCGCGGACGTGGCGATCAACTCCTTCACCGACAGCGACGACGATCACGCGCTCGCCGAGGAGATCGGCAAGGGCCATGGCGTGACGTGCGTCTACGTGCAGGCCGACATGGCCGACGCCGAAGCCGCCCGCGCCCTCGTGAGCACGGCCGCCGAGAAGCTCGGGAGCGTCGACGTGCTGATCAACAACGCGGGCATCCAGCACGTCGCGCCGATGGAGGAGTTCCCGACCGCCAAATGGGACGCGATCATCGCCATCATGCTCTCCTCGGCCTTCCATACCACCGCGGCGGCGCTGCCGCTGATGCGCGAGCGCGGCTGGGGCCGCATAATCAACATCTCCTCGGCCCACGGCCTCACCGCCTCCCCCTACAAGTCCGCCTACGTCGCCGCCAAGCACGGCCTCGTGGGCCTGACCAAGGTCGCGGCGCTGGAGACGGCGGAGGAGCCGATCACCGCCAACGCGATCTGCCCAGGCTACGTGCTGACGCCGCTGGTCGAGAGCCAGATCCCGGACACCATGAAGCAGTACGGCATGGACCGGGACGAGGTGATCCGGAAGGTCCTGCTGGAGCGACAGCCCTCCAAGGCGTTCGCCACGGTCGAGCAGCTCGGCGGCACCGTCGCCTTCCTCTGCTCGGACGACGCGGCGCAGATCACCGGCACGACGATCAGCGTCGACGGCGGCTGGACCGCCCTCTGAGGCCGCAGGGCCGCGCGGCGGGCGCCGGAGGGCGGCTTTCCCCCGGCGCACGGCTCGGCTAGGTCTGGACCCGCGCCGCAGGGGGGAGCCCGGCATGGCCCGCCGCAAGACCAGGACCGTCGATCTCGCGCTGCAGGGCGGGGGCGCCCACGGCGCCTTCACATGGGGCGTGCTCGACCGGCTGCTCGAGGAGGAGGCGCTCGAATTCGAGGGCATCTCCGCCACCTCGGCGGGGGCGATGAACGCCGCCGCGCTCAAGACGGGCCTTCTCGACGGCGGCTCGCGCGAGGCGGCGCGCAAGGCGCTCGACGGCTTCTGGGGCGAGATCGCCCGCCTCGGCGCGAGCCCGAGCAACCCGCTTCTCGCCTGGGTGCGGGCCTTCGCGCCCACCACGTCGAACCTCGCGGACGCCATCGAGGCCTCCCCCGGCTGGCAGTTCGGCGACACGCTCACGCGGATGTTCTCGCCCTACGATCTCAACCCCTTCAACCTCAACCCGCTGCGTGAACTGCTGAACGAAAAGCTGGACTTCGACGCCGTCTGCCGGGATTGCCGGCCGCATCTCTTCGTCGGCGCGACCAACGTGCGCAACGGCCGCGTCAAGATCTTCCAGGGGCGGGACGTCTCGGTCGACGCCATCCTCGCCTCGACCGCCCTGCCCACCCTGTTTCAGGCGGTGGAGATCGAGGGCGAGGCCTATTGGGACGGCGGCTACACCGGCAATCCGGCGCTCTTTCCCCTGTTCTACGAGACCGAGACGCGGGACGTGGTCATCGTCCACGTCAACCCGATCGTGCGTCAGGAGGTGCCGCGAAGCTCGCGCGAGATCCTCAACCGGATGAACGAGGTCAGCTTCAACGCCGCGCTTCTCGGAGAGTTGCGCGCGGTCGCCTTCGTGCGCCGCCTGATCGCCGAGGGGCGGATCGCCCCCGGGACGATGAAGGACGTGCTGGTGCATTCGATCCAGGACGACGAGACCATGAACAAGCTCGGCGTCGCCACCAAGGTGCATGTCGACGCCGCGCTGATCGCCAACCTGAAGGAGGCCGGTCGCGTCGCCGCCGACGCCTTCCTGCGCGCCAACTGGCGCGACATCGGTACGCGCAGTTCGATCGACATCGAAGGCCTGCTGTGAGCCCGCGCATCGCGATCCTCGACCCCTCGCCCGACCTGCCGGGCCCCGACGCGGTCCGCGCCCATCTCGAGGCGCGCGGCGTCTCGCCCCTGATCGTGCATCCGACGCGGGGCGAGGCGCCGCCGGAGGCCGAGACGCTCGACGGCCTTCTGGTGATGGGCGGGCTCGACATGGTCACCGACCGCCCCGACTGGATGGGCCCCGCGCAGGCGCTGCAGCGCGCCATGCAGGACGCCGGCAAGCCGCAGATCGGCATCTGCCTCGGCGCGCAGATGCTGGCGGACGCCTTCGGCGGCGCCGTCGGGCCGCATCCGGAGGGCCGCGTCGCCTTCGGCTATCATCCCGTGCGCGCCACCGACGCGCCCGACAACCCGATCCCGGACGGCCTCACGGTCCTCTCCGGCAACGCGCAGGGCTTCGCGCCGCCGCGCGAGGCCGAACGCCTCGCGCTCGGCGAAACCTGGCCCGAGCAGGCGTTCCGTATCGGCCCCGCGCTCGGGCTCCAGTTCCATCCGGAAGTGACGCGGCCGATCCTCGACGCCTGGCAGCGCGAGTTCCCGGAGAACCACGCCCGGCCGGACGGCCGGCCGAAGGCGGAGCAGGACGCCGATTTCGCCGCCCACGACGCCGCGCTCAAGGCCTGGCTCCGGGCGCTGCTGGACCGCCGGTTCGCGCTCGTCTGAGCGCCGGGCGGCGCGACCGCCCCCCGATCCTTCGCGCCGCCCCATCGTGATTTGACGCAAGACCGCATGAGGCGCAGACTCGGCCCATGATACCTCTCGACGTGATATCCGACCCCATTTGTCCTTGGTGCTGGATCGGCAAGACCCGGCTCGACCGCGCGATCGCGGCCGGCGAGGGCCCGCCCCCCTTTGAGATCCGCTGGCGCCCGTTCCAGCTCAACCCCGAGATGCCGCGCGAGGGCATGGACCGCGCCGACTACCTCGCCGCCAAGTTCGGCGGGCGAGAGGCGGCCGAGCGCGTCTACGCCAACGTCGAGGCCGCCTGCGCGGAGGCCGGCCTCGATTTCGACCACTCCCGCATCAAGCGCACGCCGAACACGCTCGACGCCCATCGCGTGATCCGCTGGGCGCAGGTCGAGGGCGACCAGGGCGCCGCCGTCGACAAGCTCTTCGACCTGCACTTCCTCGCGGGCCGCGACATCTCGGACCCCGACGTGCTGATCGAGGCCGGCGCCGCCGCCGGCCTGAAGCCGGAGGTGGTCAGGGAACTCCTCGCCTCCGAGGCCGATCTCGACGTGGTGCGGGCCGAGGACGCGGCGGCGCGGGAGATGGGCGTCTCCGGCGTGCCGACCTTCATCATCGCGGGCAAATACGTGGTGCAGGGCGCGCAGGACAGCGAGTTCTGGTCCCGCGTGATCGCCGAGCTGAGCGAGGCGCAGGGCGCCGGCGAAGCCCCGGACGAGGGCTGATGGGCGGCCTCGCCAACATCCTCGAGGTGCTCGGCTCGCACCCGCTCGCCAAGTGGCTCGCGGTCGCCTTCGCGCTCCGCGCGGGCTGGACGCTCATGGTCTGGCGGCGCTGTCCGGTGCTGCACGGGGCCGCGGAGGCGGCGGCCAAGACCGTGGAGACGATCGAACGACGCCGGCAGGCGCCGTGGCGGCACGGCATGCGCTTTCCGGTGGTGATGGTCGGCGGGCTGACCCTCGCCGTCGTCGGGCTCTTCAGCCTCGCCAAGGCCGGGGCGCCCGTCGGGCTGATCATGCTCTTCGCGGGCATGTACCTGTTCCTGACCGAACCGGTCCGCCACCAGATCGTCGACGCCGAGGATCGCCTCGCCGCCGCCGCCCAGACCGGCGACGCCGAGGCGACGGCGCTCGCGCGGGCCATGCTCGACGGGAACCACGTCAATCTGGTGCTGATCGACGTCTGCGCGGCGCTGGGGCTCGGCGCGGCGGTGCTCGCCCTCTCGGGCGGCATGTCGCCGGGCCTCTGAGGATCGGCGCCGCCGATCCGCCGTTCTCCGCGTCCCGCGCCGCTCAGGCGGCCTTGCGCGCGCCCTCGGCCGCCACCTTGGCGAGGTCCCGCGCGACCGCGAAGGCCCCCTTCACCTTGTCGCCGTCGCTCCCCCAGTCGCGCCGCACGACGATCTTGTTGTCCTTGATCTTCGCGAGCCCGCGCTGCGCCTGGAGCCAGGCCGCGAGGCCGCCGGGATTGGCGAACTTGTCGTCGCGGAACTGCACCACGGCGCCCTTCGGGCCACCGTCGAGGCGCTGGATCCCCGCGCGACGGCACATGGTCTTGACCCGGACCACGCGGAGCAGCGTCTCCACCTCCTTCGGCGGCTTGCCGAAGCGGTCGTGCAGCTCCGCCGCGAAGCCCTCGAGCTCGGTCTTGGTCTCGAGCCCGCTCAGCCGGCGATAGAGGCCGAGCCGCACGTCGAGGTCCGGCACGTAGCCCTCCGGGATCATCACCGGAACGCCCAGATTGATCTGCGGCGACCAGTCGTCGTCGGCGGGCGGTCCCTCGGTCTCGCCCGCCTTCATCTTGGCGATCGCCTCCTCCAGCATGTGCTGGTAGAGTTCGAAGCCGACCTCCTTGATGTGCCCGGACTGCTCCTCGCCCAGAAGATTGCCCGCCCCGCGCTGGTCCAGATCGTGGCTCGCCAGCGTGAAGCCGGCGCCGAGGCCCTCTAGGCTCGCCAGCACCTTAAGCCGCTTCTCGGCCCCGGCCGTCATGCGCTTGCGCGGCTCGGTGGTGAAATAGGCGTAGGCCCGCTGCTTGGCGCGCCCGACGCGGCCGCGGATCTGGTAGAGCTGCGCCAGCCCGAAAAGGTCCGCCCGCCAGACCACCAGCGTGTTGGCGGACGGGATGTCGAGGCCCGACTCGACGATCGTCGTCGCCAGCAGCACGTCGGCCTGCCCGTCGTAGAAGGCGTTCATGCGCCGGTCGAGCTCGCCCGCCGCCATCTGCCCGTGCGCGACGATGAAGGAGACCTCCGGCACCTGCTCGCGCAGGAACTCCTCCAGCTGCGGCAGGTCGGCGACGCGCGGCGCCACGAAGAAGCTCTGCCCGCCGCGGTAGCGCTCGCGCAGCAGCGCCTCGCGCACCGTCACCGGGTCGAACTCGGCGACGTAGCTGCGCACCGCGAGCCGGTCGACGGGGGGCGTCGCGATCACGCTCAGCTCCCGCACCCCCGACATCGCCAGCTGCAGCGTCCGCGGGATCGGCGTCGCGGTCATGGTCAGGACGTGCACGTCCGAGCGCAGCGCCTTCAGCCGTTCCTTGTGGGAGACGCCGAAATGCTGCTCCTCGTCGACGATCAGGAGCTCCAGCCGCTTGAACTTCACGGACTTGGCGAGCAGCGCATGGGTGCCGACCACCACGTCGACCGTGCCATCGGCGAGGCCCTTGCGCGTCTCCGCCGCCTCCTTCGCGCCGACGAAGCGCGAGAGCTGGCGCACCTGCAGGGGAAAGCCCTTGAAGCGCGCCTCGAACTGCTTGGCGTGCTGGCGCGCCAGCAGCGTCGTCGGCGCGATCACCGCCACCTGTCCGCCCGACATCGCCGCGGCGAAGGCCGCGCGAAGCGCCACCTCGGTCTTGCCGAAGCCCACGTCGCCGCAGATCAGCCGGTCCATCGGCGTGCCGGAGGAGAGGTCCTCCAGCACCGCCCCGATGGCGGCGAGCTGGTCGTCCGTCTCCTGCCAGGGGAAGCGGGCGCAGAACTCGTCCCAGGCATGCTCGGGGGGCTCCACCTCGGGCGCCTTGCGCAGCATCCGCTCGGCCGCGATGCGGATCAGGCGGTCCGCCATGTCGCGGATCCGCTCCTTCATCTTCGCCTTGCGCGCCTGCCAGGCCCCGCCGCCGAGCTTGTCGAGCAGCCCGGCGTCGTGGCCGTAGCGGCTCAGGAGCTCGATGTTCTCCACCGGCAGGTAGAGCTTGTCGCCGCCGGCGTATTCCAGCGCCGCGCAGTCGTGCGGCGCGCCGAGGGCGTTGACCTGCTCGAGCCCGAGGAACCGGCCGATGCCGTGCTCGACATGCACCACGAGATCCCCGGCCGAGAGCGTCGAGGCCTCGGTCAGGAAGTTCTCCGCCCGGCGGCGCTTCGGCGCGCGGATCAGCCGGTCGCCGAGCACGTCCTGCTCGGCCACCACCGCGAGGTCGGGCGTCTCGAAGCCCTGCTCCAGCGGCCACACGGCGACGTTCACCGCCTTCGGATCGACGTCCGCGAAGCGTGCGACCTCGCGCAGCCCCTCGACGCCGTGATCGGCCATCAGGGTCTTCACCCGGTCGCGCGCGCCCTCGGAATAGGTCGCGAACACCACCCGCTTCCCGCCCTTGCGGAGCGCCGTGACATGGGCGGCCAACGCGTCGAAGACGTTGGCCCCCTCCTGCTGGCGCTCGGCGGCGAAGCTGCGGCCGATGCGCCCGCCGGCGTCGATGCAGCCCGGCCCCGGCGGCTGCGGCATCGGCGAGAAGCGCCGGACGTGCCGCCCCGCGAGCGCGCCTCGCCAGTCCGCCTCGGTCAGATACAGCATCTCCGGCGGACAAGGCTTGTAGGGCGCCGCGCCCATCGCGGACTTCTCGCCCAAGGCCGCGCGGCGCGTCTCGTAATGGTCGGCGACGAGGGTCTCGCGCGCCTCGCGCGCCTCCTCGATCTGATGATCGAGCGTGGCGGGCGCGCCCGGCAGATAGTCGAACAGCGTCTCCATCCGCTCGTGGAACAGCGGGGCCCAATGCTCCACGCCCGAATGCTTGCGCCCCGCGCTCACCGATTCGTAGAGGGGATCGTCGAGCCCCGCCGCCCCGAACCGCTCGCGGTAGGCGGCGCGGAAACGGGCGATCGACGCGTCGTCGAGGATCACCTCGGAGACCGGCGCCAGTTCCACCCGGCGGATCCGCTCGACGGTGCGCTGCGTCTCGGCGTCGAAGCGGCGCGCGCCGTCGAGCACGTCGCCGAACAGGTCCAGCCGCACCGGCGAGGCCGCGCCCGGGGGGAACACGTCCACGACGCCGCCGCGGATCGCGTAGTCGCCGGGCTCGGTCACCGTCGGCGCCCGGTTGAAGCCCATCCGTGCGAGATACGAGCGCAGCGCCTCGAGGTCGACGTGACGGTCGACCTCGGCCGTGAAGCTGGCCGCCCGCACCGTCTCGCGCGAGGGGACGCGCTGCGTCGCCCCGGCGAGCGTCGTGAGCACCAGCGCCTTCGGCGCGCCGTCCGCCAGCGTCGCCAGCGTCGCCATCCGCGCCGCCGAGACCTCGGCGTTGGGCGAGATGCGGTCGTAGGGCAGACAGTCCCACGCCGGAAACCGCAGCACCGGGATCTCGGGGGCGAAGAACGCGAGCGCGTCGGCGAGCGCGGCGAGCCGCCGGTCGTCCCGCGCGACGTGCAGCACCGGGCCGCCGGCGCGCGCGGCGAGTTCCGCGAGGAGCTGGGCGTCCCGCCCCTCGGGCGCGCCGCCGACGCGGATCTCCGCAGGCTCGAGGGGGGAGGGCTTGGCCATGAGCGGCGAGATAGCCCCGCGCTCCGCCGCGCGCAAGCGCGCGCCGTCGGGAAGCCGGAAACCGGAGCCCGTGGCAGGCCGGCGCCGCCCGTTCAGCCTCCCGGCGGCGGGTCCATGAAGGCGGCGAAGCGGTCGAGGTCGAGCCGCCGCACCTCCTCCAGCAGCTCCACGAAGCCCCGGGCCTGATGCTCGGCCACGCGCCGGCCGGTCTCGGCGCTCGCGGCGGCGGCGTCGCCGACCGTGCCGTCGCGGTTCAGGTCCTTGGCGATCCAGCCGTAGGCCGCGCCGCCCGTCGGGCGCAGCCAGCGCATCCCGTCGCCGGCCATCGCCTCGGCCGAGGAGACGAAGTCGCGGGCCGCCGCCATGCGCACGAGATCGGGGCGGAAATGCAGCATCAGCGCCGTCTCGATCTCCCCGCCGTGGATGCCGAACTCGCGTTCCCGCGCGTCGCCGACCCCGTCCGGAAGCCCGAAGGACATCCATTGGCAGCGCACCGCCAGCATTCCCGCCCGCACCCGCAGCTCCCGCGCGAGAATCGAGACCAGATCCAGATTGCCGCCATGCGAGTTGACGATCACGATCTTGCGCACCCCCGCCCGCGCCACCGAAAGGCCGATCTCGGTCCAGACCCTCAGCGCCGTCTCGGCCGAGAGCGTGAGCGTCCCCGGCGCGTGCAGATGCTCGTTCGACTTGCCGACCGCCTGCAGCGGCAGGACCCGCAGGTCGAGATCCTCCGGCAGCATCGCGAAGGCCGTCTCGAGCATGCCGAGGCCGATCATCGAGTCCACGCCGACCGGCAGATGCGGGCCGTGCTGCTCCACCGCGGCCGTGGGCAGCACCGCGACCGTGCGCGCGGGGTCCACGGTTTCGAACTCGGCCGTTCCGTATTCGGCCCACCAGCGTCGCGTCATCGCGCATCCCTCCCTTTCGCTCAGGGCCGGCCGCCCGCCGCGCTACAGGCTGCACCTCGCCCGACGACAGACGCGGGCGAGGCAGGCGGCACGGCGGGCGCCGGCCGCCCGCGTCAGCCGGCGGCGAGCGATCCTCCGCCGTCTCGTCTCGGCCTCGAAGCCTCGGACCGGCCCACGCCGCGCCGAAGCGTCGCGAGCCGCCCTCGCGTTCGTCGTCACGGCCGGCCCGACGAGGATACCATCAGGTCGTCGAGTTCGGCATGATCCGGCAGGCTGCGGTCGATGGCGCGGCCCGCGCGCAAGACGATGCGGTCCGACTGCGGGCGGGATAGCAGCTCGTTCCAGCGTCGCGCCCGGAACAGAACCAGATCGGCCGGCGCGCCGGGCGCGAACGAGGGCGGATCGATCCCCATGATCGCCGCCGGCGCCGCCGAGACGGCGCGCGGCCAGTCCTCTCGCGCATGGTCGAGATGGGCGATGCGCGTCGCCTCCCGCAGCACCTCCAGCATGTCGAGATCGCCGTAGGCGTAGAACGGATCGCGGGTGTTGTCGGAGGCGAAGGCGACCTCGATCCCCCGCTCCCGCGCCTCGTGCACCAGCGTGACGCCGCGGCTTCGGGGCGTGCGGCCGGGAACGCGATCCTGCAGGTAGAGGTTGCACATCGCGAGCGAGATCATGGAGATTCCGGCCCGCGCCACGGCGTCGAGCGTCGCCAACGCCTCCGTCTCCGGCTGTGTGGAGAGCGAGCAGCAATGCCCCGCGGTCACCGGCGCGTCGAAGCCGGTGCGCGCCACCGCATCGGCGATGGCGCGGAGGGTCCGCGAGGCCGGGTCCAGCGTCTCGTCGGCGTGGAAATCCGCGGAAAGGCCGTGGCGTGCCGCGGTCTCGAAGAAGAGGTCGAGCCGCCGGTCCAGATCCGGAGCCGGATAGGTCACGCAGCCGAGCACGCCGCCGGCCGCGGCGACCCGCTCCGCCAGCGCATGCCACTCGGGGACGTCCTCCACCACCTCGACGCCGACGAGGCTGGCGCCCTGCAGCGCGATCCGCCCGGCCCACGCCTCGCGCAGACGCTCGAACACCGGCCAGGAGATCGCCCCCTGCGGAGCGATAGAATCGATGTGCGTCCGGATCGCCCGCGTGCCGTGGGCGTAGGCGCAGCGAAGGGCGAAATCGGCGCGGCGGCGCACGTCCTCGGCGCTCCAATTCGCCGCCCGGTCCTCGGCCACCGAGGTCAGGGCGCCCATGAAGCCGCCGTCGGGGTTGGGGCGGCGCGGCCAGATGTGACCCTTGTCGAGATGGGTGTGGGCGTCGACGAAGGCCGGCAGGACGATGGCGCCGGCGAGGTCCGCCTCGGCCTCCGCCGGGCCGTCCGCGACGACGCGGCCGTCCTCGATCACCAGATCCAGCGCGATCAGGCCGTCGCCGCCGCCGTGCAGGCAGGCCGGGGTCCGGAGGTTGCGCAGCGCGACGCGGCGGGCCTCCGGCAGGGTCGCGAAGTCCACTCAGGTCTCCCGGCTGACGGCGCTCTCGTGCCATTTGCGGAGCGCGAGATGGCTGACGAGGCTGAGAACGGCGAAGATCAGCACGCCGGTCAGCGCGATCAGCAGCAGAGCGGCGAAGGCGAGGTCGATCTTGAGGCGGTAGTTCGCCTCGAGGATGCGGAAGGCGAGACCGGAGCCGACGCCGCCCGTCCCGGCGACGAACTCGGCCACCACCGCGCCGATCAGGGAAAGCCCCCCGGCGATGCGCAGCCCCCCGAGGAAATAGGGCAGCGCCGAGGGAAGCTGCAGGTGGCGCAGCTTCTGCCAGCGCGTGGCGCCGTAGATCGAGAACAGGTCGCGCAGGTTGTGGTCGGCCGAGTTGAGTCCGAGCGTGGTGTTGGAGAGCACCGGGAAGAAGGCGACGATCCAGGCGCAGATCAGCATCCCCACGATCTTGTCGGAAATGACGAAGAGGCCGAGGTTGACGTCCTCGACATAGATGAAGATCAGCGGCGCCACCGCGATGATCGGCGTGACCTGCAGGATCACCGCATAGGGATAGATGCTCAGCGACGCCCATTTCGACTGGTTGAACAGGACCGCGAGGCCGACCCCGCCGACCACCGCCACCAGAAGCGCCAGCAGCGTGATCTGCACCGTGATCAGCCAAGAGCCGATAAGCGAGCCGAAGTTCTCGATCAGCGCGTCCCAGACCCGGCCGGGGCCGGGCAGGACGTAGTGCGGGATCTCGTTGATCACGACGAGGCGGTTCCAGCCCCACAGCATCAGCACAAGGACGATGACGGGCAGCACCCAGCGCGCCACCTTCTCGGTCCGGCGACGACGCTGGCGGGCGACCTCCTCGGGGTCCAGCGGCGCTTCGGCGGCGGCGCCGTGAATGCGCGCGGCCTCAGTGATCGTCATGCGGAGCGTCTCCCATCGCCTCGTGCAGCGCGGCGGAGGTCGCGCGGCAGTGGGCGGCGTAGTCGGCGGAGGTGCGGAAGTCCTCGGTGCGGGGATAGGGTTCGTCGACCGTCAGTTCGCGGATCACGCGGCCCGGGCGCGCGGCCATCACCACGATGCGGTCGGAGAGGAACACGCTCTCGAACACCGAATGGGTCACGAAGATGACCGTGCAGTCGAGCTTGGCGCGCATCTCGAGGAGGTCGTTGTTGAGCTTGAAGCGCGTGATCTCGTCCAGCGCCGCGAAGGGCTCGTCCATCAGGATCAGGCGCGGCCGGGTCACGAGCGCGCGCGCGATGGAGACGCGCATCTTCATGCCGCCGGAGAGTTCGCGCGGATAGGCCCCCTCGAAGCCGGCGAGGCCCACGGTCGCGAGCGCCTCCTCGACCTCGGCCCGGCAGGACCCGAAGCTCCGGCCCTTGAGGCGCATCGGCAGCCAGACGTTCTGGGCGACGGTGGCCCACGGCATCAGCGTCGGCTCTTGGAACACGACGCCGAGATCGCCGTCCTGCGCGCTCGCGCCGCCGAGCCATTCGATGCGCCCGGCCGTCGGATGGATCAGGCCGGAGATCAGCTTCAGCGCGGTGGACTTGCCGCAGCCCGAGGGGCCGAGCAGCGAGATGAAGTCGCCCTGCCGCACGTCGAGCGTCATGCCGCGCAGCGCCACCACGTCGCGTCCGAACACCTTGGTCACGTCGCGAATGGCGAGCAGCGGCGGGCGCGCCCGCCGCCGCGCCGCCGCCGCACCGGCGATCCGGCCGGAGGAGGCCGACGTCGCGGCTCCCGGCTGCGGAAGGTCCCCGGCCGCCGTCACTCGCCGGTCAGCTCCCACTTCACCGGCATGGCGGCGCCCGTGTTGGCGAAGGAGAAGTCGAAGGCCGCCATGTAGTCGAGCCCGGCCTCGGTCACCCCCGCGCCGACCATCTTGTCGTAGAAGTCCTTCACCTTGGCCGGCGTCATCGCGCCGATGCCGAGTTCCAGGGCGGCGCCCGAATCGACGATGCCGTATTCCTTCATCGCCTCGATGGAGAACGCGATCTGCTCGTCCGACATGTCGGGGTTGTCCGCCTTGATAAGTTCGTTGGCGGCGGAGGGATCGCCGTAGAGATAGTTCGCCCAGCCGATCGCCGAGCCCTCTACGAAGCACTTCACGGCCTCGGGCATCTCCTCGATCGTGGAGTGCATCACCTCGACCGTCGTGGCGTAGGAGGTGAAGCCCGCATCGGCGATAAGGTAGACGTCGGGCTCGAACCCGCCCTCGCGCTCCACCGCGAACGGCTCCGAGGTTACGTAGCCCTGCTGGCCCGACTGCGGATCGGCGATGAAGGGTGCGGGGTTGAAGGTATAGGGGCGGCGCTGCTCGGCGGTGAAGCCATAGCTGTCCATCATCCACTGATAGAAGGATTGGAAGCCGTTGTCACCGATGAAGAGCGTCGGCAGCTCGGTCAGCCCCTCGAAGGAGTCGACCGCGCCGGGATGGGTCATGATTACCTGCGGCTCCTTCTGGAAATGCGCCGCCACGACCTTGAGCGGGATGTCCTCCGCCACCGCCGAAAACGCCTGCAGAACGTTGCCGCCCATGTGGAACCGGATCTTGCCGGCGAGCAGCTGCGCGCGGTTGTTCACCTGCGGGCCGCCCGGCACGATGGTGACGTCGAGGCCGCAGGCGGCGTAGGTGCCGTCGGCGACCGCCTGATAATAGCCGCCATGCTCGGCCTGGGCGACCCAGTTGGTGCCGAAGCCGACCGGCGTCAGGTCCTGCGCCGCCGCCGGGGCGGCGAGCGCGGCGGCGGCCGCCGTGGCGGCGAGGAGCGTCTTGGGCGTCATCTCGGGCCTCTCCCTCGTTGGACGTCGCGCGACAGTTAACCCGTGGGACCGTCGCGGCGCAAAGGCTGTCGCGCCGCGCCGCGGCGCTTGGACGGCGCGGCGCCCGTTTCGCAGGCGCCGCCGCCCGCACGGCGCCGTGCCGGGACGCAGCGGCGCGGCGGCCTCCGACCCGGGGCCGCCGATGGCGGGCGAATCATACGCACCCGGATGCCGCGGCGAATCGAGCGCATTGTCGACGATCGCCACTTGCAAACAGGCGATGAACGCCGGATTCACGTGCCATGGCGAGGCCCGCTCCGGGGTGGTCGCCGCGTACTTCGGGAGAAAGGTCGGCGCTCGGCCGACCTTCGCTTTTGCGTGAGGAGGAGACGGGAATGTCCAGAGGGAAAGTTCGCCGCGGCGAAGGGGTGAAGCTGGGGGCGTTCGATCTGGACGACCTCGAGGACGCGATCCTGCTGGAGGCGGGGCCGGACCTGCTGCGTCTGGGCCTCGACGAGGACCAGACGCTCGAGTTCGAGGGGAGCTTCGCCTACGACGCGCCGGGCGCCCTGCCCGTGGGCGGCGCGATCACCGGCCTCCGCCTGATCGACGAGGGTGAGACCGTCTTCGCGCTGTCCGGCCTCTCGGTCTCGGTCGAGACGCTGCTCGCCGCGATGGCGGAGGACGACGACGCGGCGGAGGCCGCCGCCGAGGCGCTGGTCGAGCCCTTCGACATCGATCCGTTCGCCGACGGCACGGTGATCCTGTCGGATCCGGACCGCTTCGAAGTCGCCTATGACGAGGGCGAGGCGGTGGCGGCCTTCGTCGGCGACTTCGTCTACGGCGAGGGCGGCCTGCCGATTTCCGGCACGATCACCGGCTTCGCCTTCTCCGAGGAGGGCGAGGTCGAGCGCGAACTGACCGGCCTCTCGATCGACGCGGGCGAGCTGATCGCCGCGATGGAACTGCTGTCGGACGACGAAGACGACGCCGGCGCGGAAGCCGCCGAGGCGCTGGTCGAGATCTTCGACATCGATCCCTTCGCGGACGGCGAGCCGATCCTCTCCGAGCCCGGCCGCTTCGAGGTGGCCTATGACCGGGGCGAGGAGGTCGCGGCCTTCACCGGCGACTTCGTCTACGGCGAGGACGGCGGCCTGCCGGTTTCCGGCACGATCACGGGCTTCACCCTGACCGAGGACGAGGAGCTGGAGCGCGAACTGACCGGCCTCTCGGTCGACGTCGCGGCACTGATCGCGGCGATGGACCTTCTGGCGGACGACGACGGCTTCAGCCTCTTCAAGGGTCTCCTCGCGGGCAACGATCGGATCAAGGGCGGCGGCGGAGACGACGACCTGTTCGGCGGGGCCGGGCGCGACAAGCTCAAGGGCGGCAGGGGCGACGATTCGCTGGACGGCGGCGACGGCCGCGACAAGCTGTTCGGCGGCGCAGGGGACGACCTCCTTGACGGCGGCCTCGGCCGGGACGTGATGCGGGGCGGCGCAGGCGCCGACGTATTCCTCTACGATTCCGCCGAGGACAGCCCGAGGGGCCGCGACAAGGACAAGATCCGCGACTTCGAGCCGGGCGTCGACCTTCTGGACCTCTCCGGGATCGACGCCGACACGACGGAAGACGGCGACCAGGCCTTCACCCTCGGCGGCAAGCGGTTCTCGGAGCTTTCGGGCGAGCTCGTGATCAAGGGCAACAAGATCAAGGGCGACCTCGACGGCGACGGGCGGGCCGACTTCCTGCTGATGCTCCGCGGCGCTCGGGATCTCGACGAGACCGACATGATCCTCTGACCGCGCCATCGAGCGAAACGGAGAAGGCCGGCCCCACCGGGGCCGGCCTTCGCATCTTCTGGCCGCCCGGCCTCGCGGCCGGACGTCGGTCGGCGCCCGGCTCAGCCGAGCTTCTTCTCGAGTTCCGGAACCGCCTCGAACAGGTCCGCCACCAACCCGTAGTCGGCGACCTGGAAGATCGGCGCCTCCTCGTCCTTGTTGATGGCGACGATGACCTTGGAGTCCTTCATGCCGGCGAGGTGCTGGATCGCGCCGGAGATGCCGACGGCGATATAGAGCTCCGGCGACACGACCTTGCCGGTCTGGCCCACCTGCCAGTCGTTCGGGGCGTAGCCGGAATCGACCGCCGCGCGGGAGGCGCCGACGGCGGCCCCGAGCCGGTCGGCCACCTTCTCGATGATCTCGAAGTTCTCCTTCGAACCCATCGCGCGCCCGCCGGAGATGATCACCTTCGCGGAGGTGAGGTCCGGGCGGTCGCTTTCGGCCACGAGATCCTCGACCCATTCGGAGAGGCCCGGATCGCCCGCGGCGTCGATCTTCTCCACCGACGCCGAGCCGCCCTCGCCCGCCGCCTCGAAATTGGCGGTGCGCACGGTGACGACCTTCTTGGCGTCGGCGGACTTCACCGTGGCGATGGCGTTGCCGGCGTAGATCGGCCGCTCGAATGTGTCGGCGTCCTTTATGGCGGAGACGTCGGAGATCATCATCACGTCGAGCAGCGCGGCGATGCGCGGCGCGACGTTCTTGCCGGCCATCGTCGCCGGGGCGACGACGTGGTCGTAGTCCGCCGCCAGCTTCGCCACGAGATCGGCCAGCGGCTCGGCCAGCCCGTGACCGTAGGCCTCGTGGTCGGCGCAGAGCACCTTGGCCACCCCGTCGAGCTTCGCGGCCGCCTCGGCGGCGCCGCCGCAGCCCGAGCCGGCGCAGAGCACGGTGACCTCGCCGAGCTGCTTGGCGGCGGTCAACGCCTTGGCGGTCGCGTCCTTGGCGAGCGTGTCGCCGGAGACCTCGGCGATGAGCAGAACGGCCATGTCAGAGCACTCCCGCTTCGTTCCTGAGCTTGTCCACGAGCTCGTCGACCGAGCCCACGATGACGCCGGCCTTGCGCTCCGGCGGCTCGGAGACCGAGACCACCGCGAGCCGCGGGACCGTCTCGACGCCGTAGTCGGCGGGCGTCTTGGTCTCCATCGGCTTCTTCTTGGCCTTCATGATGTTCGGCAAAGAGGCGTAGCGCGGCTCGTTCAGCCGCAGATCGGCCGTCACGATCGCCGGCATCTTCACCTTGATCGTCTGCAGGCCGCCGTCGACCTCGCGCGTCACCTGCGCGTGGTCGCCCTCGATCTCGATCTTCGAGGCGAAGGTCGCCTGGCTCCAGCCGAGCAGCGCGCTCAGCATCTGACCCGTTGCGTTCATGTCGTTGTCGATGGCCTGCTTGCCCATCAGCACGAGGCCGGGCTGCTCCTCCTCGACCACCTTCGCCAGCAGCTTGGCGACCGCGAGCGGCTCGATGTCGTCATGCACGTCGGAGGCGGCCTCGATGAGGATCGCGCGGTCGGCGCCCATCGCGAGGGCCGTGCGCAGCGTCTCCTGCGCCTGCTTGACGCCGATGGAGATCGCGATGACCTCCTCGGCCGCGCCCTTCTCCTTCAGCCGGATCGCCTCCTCGACGGCGATCTCGTCGAAGGGGTTCATCGACATCTTGACGTTCGCGAGATCGACGCCCGTGCCGTCCGCCTTCACGCGGACCTTCACGTTGTAGTCGATCACGCGCTTCACGGGCACGAGCACCTTCATCGCGCGTCTCTCCTCCGGTGATATCGGGCGCGACGGGCCGCGCCCTTCGGCTTGTTGTCGCGGGGGCGCGGGGCGCGCCCCCCCCCCCGCGCCACCCCCACC
>JAWLFJ010000077.1:0-18829 GCA_041685625.1 Paracoccaceae bacterium
CCATCGTCAGCCTCCCTGCCGCACAGGGCGACTGACAAGCGCGGCGCTGCCGAGGCCGTCAGGCCGGACGCCAGCTACACCACGCCATGGGACACGACCCCGACCAGTTCAGCGCTCGTTGGCAAAGAGGTTTGCGATCCTGTTTGCCAATCAGTGTGGTAGACTGCGCAACCCCAGATCCATATGCCCCTCACGACACGCTTACGGTTCATTGGGCCGCAGTCCGGCGGGCACTGCCGCCAAGGACAGCCGCTTCGAACGACGTGGATGATCCCGCTGATCACCCGACGGTTGTCGACGCGTCTGGCGCCGAGCTGGTTTCTCGGCAGATTCGGTTCGATCGCCGCCCACGCTTCGTCGCTCAACCGGAACAGTCCGCTCATCCGTGCCTCCGAACCACCTCGGACGCTCGGAATCACGCAAGCCATTCAATGGCAAAACCCTGATTCGGTATGGACCCTAGGCGCGCAGCGGCCATGACGCATCGCCGCGGGCTCCGGCCGCCGCGACCGCCGCCGCGGCCGGTCGGGGGCGCGAGCGCCGGCGGCAGAGCCGCCGCGCCGCCCAGCGGCGCTCGGATCCGCCTCGTCATGACCCGCCCTCCCTCCGACCTGCGTCGCCGGTCGGCCGCTGGCCGGCGCCGGGCGCGGCGATCCATCGCGTTTGGACCGCGTGAACGCTGATCATCCCGCTTCGGGACGGAAGGCCGCGCCTTGACGCCCGCCGCGCCGCCCCGCATCTCACCAGGGAACCGCCACGCCGCCGGGGCCGAGCCGCCCTGCAACCTCCGGAAAGGACGCCGCCCGATGCCGGATGACGCGCCCGTCGCCGCCGCCCCGCTCGCCGCCAGGCCGGAAGCGCTCGCCTTCCTCCTGGCGCGTCGCTCGCGCCCCGCCAAGACCCTGACCGGACCCGGACCGGCGCGCGCCGAGCTCGAGACGATGCTGACCGCCGCCGCCCGAACGCCGGACCACGGCAAGCTGGAGCCCTGGCGCTTCATCGTGCTGGGGGAGGCGGCCTGCGCGCGCCTCGCCGCCCTCACCCACGAGATCGGCGCGGAGCGCGGCCGCGAGCCGGAACGGCTGCTGAAGGAGGCGATCGGCTTTCGCCGAGCGCCCGTCGCGGTCGCGGTGGTCGCCTCGCCCGTAGCCTCCGACAAGATCCCGGAGGCCGAGCAGACGCTCAGCGCGGGGGCCGTCTGCCTCGGCCTCGTCAACGCCGCGCTGGCGATGGGCTGGGGCGCGAACTGGCTGTCGGGGTGGATGGCGACGGACGCGGCGTTCCTCGAGCGCGGCCTCGGCCTCGCGCCGCAGGAATGGGTCGCGGGGTTCGTGCACATCGGCCGCGAGACGACGCCCCCGCCGGAGCGCCCGCGCCCGGACCTCGCGCGTCGCGTCGAATGGGTCGAGGCGTGATCGGCGACTTTCTGCGGGCGCTCGGCCAGCTCGGCGACCGGCGCTTCATGCGCGTCTTCTGGCAGTCGATCCTGCTGACGGCGGGGCTGCTGGCGCTGTTCCTCTTCGGGTGGTCCTGGGCGGTGACGCTGATCCCGGAGACCGGGCTGAGCCTCTGGGGCGTCGACCTATCGGCGCTCGACTGGGCGGCCGGGGCGGTCGCCTGGATCGCCGGCGCGGCGGCGGCGCTGCTGCTGATGCCGGCGGTGGCGGCGATGTTCATCGGGCTCTTTCTCGAGGATGTGGCCGACGCGGTGGAGGCGAAACACCATCCGGATCTGCCGCCCGCGGGACGGCTCGGTTTCCTAGAGATGCTGGCCGACGGCGTGGTCTTCACGATCGTGCTCATCGCCGCGAATCTCGCCGCGCTGGTCGTCTATCCCTTCGCCGGGCCGCTGGCGCCGTTCGTGTTTCTCGCGGTGAACGGCTGGCTGCTCGGGCGGCAGTATTTCGAACTCGCCGCCGGCCGGCGCCTCGGCGCCAAGGGTGCGCGCACGCTGCGGCGCAAGGCGGGGCCTCAACTGTGGTTCGGAGGGGCGCTCATGGCGCTCGGCCTCTCGGTGCCGGTGGTCAATCTTGCGGTGCCCGTGCTCGGCGTCGCCACCTTCACGCACACCTATCACCGTGTGAAGCGGAGCGCCTGAAACGGAAGGCGGGCGGCACGACCTCGCGCACCGCCCGCGTGACGCTCAGTACCCGCCTTGACGTGGGGACCGAGGCGTTCAGGAGCCGACCGTGGAGGACGGCGGCGGCGCCTCGGCCGTGGACTGGCCGTAGGAGGAGCAGCCGCCGGCGAAGGCCGGGGCGGCGGCGAAGGCGGCGAGGCCGAGGGCGGCGGCCGCGATGCGGGCGAACTTCATCGATGCACTCCTTGCGTCGTCTCCGGTGAAAGAAAGGGTAGCACGGAGCCCCTCGCGAACAAGAAGATTGCGTGCGACATGCCGCGCCCATCCACGGAGCGGGCGGCGGTTCCGCCGCGCGCTCACTCGCCGCGATCGACGCGCCCGAAGAGGTCGAGATCGTTGATGTGGATCCAGCCCGACATGATGATCCCGACCACCACGGCCCAGACCGCCACCGTGATCGCCGTGGTCAGGAGCAGCTTTCGCTTCAGCATCGGCTCCGAGGGCGCGGAGGCCGGCGTTCCGGGCGCGACGTCGCCGCTCTCGGACTGGCTTTTCACCCCCTGCGGCAGAAGCATGTAGAGGATCAGGAACCAGAGGACGGCGAAGAGGACGACGGCGCCGGTGATGGTCATGCCTGCTCGAGCTCCACCAGAGCGCCCTGGAAGTCCTTCGGGTGCAGGAACAGCACCGGCTTGCCGTGGGCGCCGATCTTCGGCTCGCCGTCGCCGAGGATGCGCGCGCCCTCCGCCTTCAGCCGGTCGCGGGCGGAGAGGATGTCGTCGACTTCGTAGCATAGGTGGTGGATGCCGCCGGAGGGGTTCTTCTCGAGGAAGGCGGCGATGGGCGAATCCGCGCCGAGCGGATGCAGGAACTCGATCTTGGTGTTCGGCAGCTCGACGAAGATCACCGTGACGCCGTGCTCCGGCTCGTCCTGCGGCGCGCCGACCTTGGCGCCGAGCGCGCCGCGATACTGAGCGGCCGCGGCCTCGAGGTCCGGGACGGCGATGGCGACGTGGTTCAGGCGACCGATCATGGCGTTCCTCCGCGGCACTGCCCCCGCGAGGTAGCGCCGGCGCGCCGCGGGCGCAACGTTCCCGCCGACGGCGCGGCGTCGCGGGGCGGGCCGCTCAGCGCGGCACGAAGTAGGCGTCGGCGGCCATGAACCGCCCGAGGCGCGCGGCCTCGGCCCAGTCGCGCTCCTCGGCCCGGTCGCCGATCATCACCACGCCGTCCGCGGGCAGCTTCAGGGGCGCGAGCAGCGCGCGCACGGCCTCGCGCCCCTCCGGCAGCGGCGCGGCGAGAGGCGGCGCGGCACGCGCGCCGGCGAAGGCCAGCCGGCGCGCACGCTCCAACGCCTCGGCGAGGCCCGCGGCGTCCTCGCCTTCCGGGCCGAGCAGCAGGCGCTCGGCGCCGGCGATCTCCCGCAGCTTCGCGGCCTTCGCCTCCGGCAGCGCCTCGGCGCGGGCGAGGCGGAGGCCGAGCGCGTGCGAGGTGTAGAGGAAGGCGACCACGTCCCGACCGGTCCCGGCGAGGATCGAGGCGTAGGCGGGATAGGCGAGGCCGAGCTGCTTCGCCCGCGCCACCCGGCGCTTAAGCACCTCCAGCGGCAGACGCGGCAGCAGCGCCGCGCGGGCCTTGCGCCATGCCACCTTGCGGAAGCCGTGGCCCTCGCGCGTCGGCGGGCCCTGGTTGTGGCCGATTCCGGGTCCGCCTTCGCCCGGCAGCCGGGCCAGGCGGCCGCGCGGGACGCCGCTCGTCGAATCGCTCATGCTTCGCCTCCGCTGGACAAGGGGCGGCGCCTCGTCTACGCCCCCGGCGCACGAAACTTGCGCGGGAAAGTCCCGCGCCGCAACGACACTCGGGAACGGCGAGGGACCCCATGCGCGTCTATTACGATCGCGACTGCGACATCAACCTGATCAAGGACAAGAAGGTGGCCGTCGTCGGCTACGGCTCGCAGGGGCACGCGCACATCCTGAACCTCAGGGATTCCGGTGCGAAGAACCTCGCCGTCGCGCTGCGCCCCGGCTCGCCCTCGGCGAAGAAGGCGGAGGGCGAGGGCCTTCAGGTCATGTCCATCGCCGACGCCGCCAAGTGGGCCGACGTGATGATGATGGCCATGCCGGACGAGCTGCAGGCCGAGACCTACTACGCCCACATTCACGACAATCTCCGCGAGGGCGCGGCGATCGCCTTCGCCCACGGTCTCAACGTGCATTTCGGGCTGATCGAGGCGAAGCCGGGCGTCGACGTGATCATGATGGCGCCGAAGGGCCCCGGCCACACCGTGCGCGGCGAGTTCGTCAAGGGCGGCGGCGTGCCCTGCCTCGTCGCGGTGCATCAGAACCCGAGCGGAAGGGCGCTCGAGATCGGGCTCTCCTACTGCTCGGCCATCGGCGGCGGCCGCTCCGGCATCATCGAGACCGACTTCAAGGAGGAGTGCGAGACCGACCTCTTCGGCGAGCAGGCCGTGCTCTGCGGCGGCGTGGTCGAGCTGATCCGCCTCGGCTTCGAGACGCTGGTGGAGGCCGGCTACGCCCCCGAGATGGCGTATTTCGAGTGCCTGCACGAGGTGAAGCTGATCGTGGACCTGATCTACGAGGGCGGCATCGCCAACATGAACTACTCGATCTCCAACACCGCGGAGTTCGGCGAGTACGTCTCGGGCCCCCGCATCATCCCGCGCGAGGAGACCAAGGCGCGCATGAAGGCGGTGCTCGAGGACATCCAGCAGGGCCGCTTCGTCTCGGAGTGGATGCGCGAGTGCAAGGCCGGCCAGCCGATGTTCAAGGCGACCCGGCGCAACAACGACGCCCACCAGATCGAGGAGGTCGGCGAGAAGCTGCGCGGCATGATGCCGTGGATCGCCGCCAACCGCATGGTGGACAAGGCGAAGAACTGAGCGCCGGCCGACACGGCTTCGGCGCCCCGGCTCCGCGCGAGCCGGGGCGCCGCCTTCCGGCGTCGCCGGATCGGGGACGGTCCGTCCCGCTTGGCGTTTCCGTCGCGGGCGCCTAGCTCTCGGCCGAGCCGAAGCGCGCGGAGACGCCATGACCCCGGACCAGCCCACCGCCCTCGACGCCCGCCCCCGGCTGCCGGAGGCGCTGCGCTTCCTGCTGGCGGAGTATCCACGGCGGATCTGGGTGGATCATCCCAACTTCGGGCCGACGACGAAGTTCTACCTCGACCGCCATGCGATGTTCCGGGAATGTTTCGCCGTCATGCGGCGTCTCACGGACGAGAGCCTCGACCGCGCGCGTCCCGACGCGCGCTTCGCGCGGGACTTCGCGCGGGTCGGCGGCTTCTTCCTCTCGGAGCTTCAGATGCATCACCAGGTCGAGGACCATCACTACTTCCCCGCCCTGCAGCGGCTGGAGCCTCGCCTGACCCGGGGCTTCGAGATCCTCGACGCCGACCACCACGCCCTTCACGACGCGCTGGGCCGTTTCCACGGCGCGGCGGAGACGGCGCTGCGCGCGGTCGGCTCGGCAGGGGGCGACCCCAAGACCGCGCTCGGCGCGCTGGAGGGGGAGCTGAAGAGGTTCGACCCGCTCCTCGACCGTCATCTGACGGACGAGGAGGAGATCGTCATTCCGGTGATGCTGGACCGTGGCGAAGCGGCGCTCGGGCTCTGAGCCGGAGGGGTCAGGCGCCGAGGCCCGGGGCCTCGCGCAGGCTGACGCCGTCGATGCGCCATTCGCCCTCGACCTGCACCATGTAGTAGTCGGCGATCCACGCCTTTCCGGCGCGGTCGGTGATGAAGACCTCCTGGCGGAGACGCCCGCCCTCATCCTCCAACGCTTCGAAGCGGAAGCGCTCCGGCCGCCAGACCATCGGGTAGCCCTGCCGCACCATGCGTCCGAAATTCTCCGGCGTGCGGAACACGTCACGGATGCCGGGAGAGGCGAAGTCGAAGGCGCGCTCGAAATCGTCGGCGAGGAACGCCTCGATCTGGGCGCCGATCACCCGTTCGATCCTGTCGGACTGCGCCGCCGCCGGCCCCATCGCCACCAGCAGCGCCAGCACGGCCCAAAACGTGCGCCATGTCGTCTTCGCCATCCGCATCGCCCGTCTCCCGCGTTCGTGACACGTTTAGACGCGACATGACCCGGATTCCCGCCACGACAAGCTTGTGAGCCGCGCCGCTTCGTCTATATATGCCGGAAATCGAATACCAAGGAGGACCCATGCCGCAGGATTGGCTCAACGGACTCATCGGGGGCGGGCTGATCGGCGCGGGCGCCGGGCTCTACCTCCTCGGCGCCGGGCGCATCGCCGGCATCTCCGGCATCGCGGGGAGCGTCGTCGACGGGTTGCTGGACGGCCTGCCCCGCCGCGCCCTCTCGGCCTGGAGCGAGAGCCTGCTCTTCGCGCTCGGCCTCTTGCTCGCGCCGATCCCGTTCCTGGCGCTCGGCGGAGAGATCGACATCCGGATCGCCGCCGGCGCGCCGGCGCTGATCGTCGCGGGGCTGCTTGTCGGCTTCGGCGCCCGGCTCGGCTCGGGCTGCACCTCGGGCCACGGCGTCTGCGGGGGCGCGCGGCTCTCGAAGCGCTCGCTCGCCGCGATGGCGACCTTCATGGCGGTGGCGATCGCCGTCGTCTTCGTCGGCCGGCTGGTCTGAACGCGGGAGAACCGGACATGCGCAAGATCGTCGCCTTCGTCGCCGGCCTCGTCTTCGGGCTCGGGCTTCTGATCTCCGACATGGCGAACCCGGCGCGGGTGCTCGCCTTCCTCGACGTCGCCGCGATCGCGGAGGGGACCTGGGACCCCACGCTGGCCTTCGTGATGGGCGGCGCCATGGCGGTCAGCGCGCTCGCCTGGCTGATCGCCTATCGCCGCAGCGCGCCGGTGTTCGGCGGGTCGCTGCCGGGGGCGCCGAAGCAGAGCATCGACGCGCGCCTGCTCGGGGGGTCGGCCCTTTTCGGCGCGGGCTGGGGCCTCGCCGGAATCTGCCCGGGGCCGGCGCTGACGGCGGCGGGCCTCGGCGGCGCGCCGATGCTTCTGTTCATCGGCGCGATGCTGGTCGGAATGATGATCTACAACCGCGTCGACCGGATGCTGACCGCGGCGCCGGCCTGAGGGCCGGCCTTCAGCCCGGAATGCGACACGGGGCGGCGCGCGGCGCCGCCCCGTTCGCGTTTCGACCTGTCAGGCCGCGGCGTCGGCGAGTTCGCCCGCCAGCGCGCGCCCGATCAGCCTCGCCGTCTCCTCGACCCCGTAGAGGGCCACGAAGCCGCCGAAGCGCGGGCCCTGGCTCGCGCCCAGCAGCACCTCGTAGAGCGCGCGGAACCAGTCGCGCAGCGGCTCGAAGCCGTGGGCCTTGCCGATCTCGTAGACGAGATCCTGAAGCGCCTCGGCGTCGGCGCCGCCCTCCCAGGCCTCGAGCCGGGCCTTGAGGTCCGCCAGCGCGGCGGCCTCCGCGCGCGTCGGCGCCCGGAAGCGCTTGTTCGGGATCACCTTGTCGCGGCAATAGGCCGCCGCGCGCTTCGCCGCCGCGTCGAGGCCCGGATGCGTCTCCGGCGTCGCGTCGGGCGCGTAGCGGCGGATGAAGCCCCAGAGCGTCGTCGGATCGTCCGTCCCCGCCGCCGAGGCGAGGTTCAGCAGCATCGCGTAGCTCACGACCATGTCGTCGGCCGGCGGCTCGCCCTCGTGCACGTGCCAGGCCGGGTTGGCGAGGCGCCTGTCGAGGTCCTGCCCCGGGTAGGCGCGCAGGTGCTGGTGATACTCGTCCACCGTCTTGGGGATCACGTCCCAGTGCAGGCGCTTGGCGGTGCGCGGCTTCTGGAACATGTAGAGGGAGAGGCTCTCGGGCGAGGCGTATTCCAGCCATTCCTCGATCGAGAGGCCGTTGCCCTTGGACTTGGAGATCTTCTGACCTTCGCCGTCGAGGAAGAGCTCGTAATTGAACAGCTCCGGCTCCGGCTCCCCGAGCGCGCGGCAGATCCTGCGCCCGACCTCGGCCGAGGGGATCAGGTCCTTGCCGTGCATCTCGTAGTCGACGCCGAGCGCGGCCCAGCGCATCGCCCAGTCCGGCTTCCACTGCAGCTTGCAGTTCCCGCCGGTCACCGGGATCTCGACGCGCTCGCCGTCCGGCTCCTCGTAGAGGATGGTCCCCTTCGCGAGGTTCCGCTCCAGCGTCGGGACCTGCAGCACCTGCCCGGTCTTGGGCGAGACCGGCAGGAACGGCGAATAGGTCGCGCGCCGCTCCTCGCCCAGCGTCGGCAGCATGATCTCCATGATCGCGTCGAAGCGCTCGAGGCAGCGCAGCAGCATCGCGTCGAAGCGGCCGGAGCGGTAGTATTCAGTGGAGGAGGCGAACTCGTACTCGAAGCCGAAGGAATCGAGGAACGCCCGCAGCCGCGCGTTGTTGTGCGCGCCGAAGCTGTCATGCGTGCCGAACGGGTCGCGCACCTTCGTCAGCGGCAGGCCGAGATCCTCCTGCAGCATCTCCCGGTTCGGCACGTTGGTCGGCGCCTTGCGCAGCCCGTCCATGTCGTCCGAGAAGCAGAGCAGCCGGGTCGGCCGGTCGGAGATCGTCTCGAAGGCCCGGCGCACCATCGTCGTGCGCGCCACCTCGCCGAAGGTGCCGATGTGCGGCAGGCCGGAGGGGCCGTAGCCGGTCTCGAACAGGACGTGGTCCTTGTCCGGGGCCGTCCGCTCGATCCGCTTCAGGAGTTTGCGCGCCTCCTCGAACGGCCAGGCCTTCGAGGCGAGGGCGGCGTCGCGGAGCTCGGACATGGGAACGTCTCCAAAGGGGGCTTGGAAGGGCCGGGCGATACGCCCCGCGTCCCGCTCCGTCAACCGCGGGATGCATGCGGCGGGGGGACGGGGCTGCGTCGGGGCGAAGGCCGGCGCTCGCCGCGCCCGGGCGGGCCGGGAGGCAGGACGCGGCGGCGCATCCCCGCCGCCCGTCGGCTTCGCCGCGGGAAACGAGGCGGGCCCGGCGGTCTTGCAGCCTTCCCCGCGCCCCCGTAAGCGTCGTGTGATCCCTGCCCGCGTCGTCAGCGACGCGCCCTTCCCCCGCGGAGCCGTCCCATGTCCGTCTTCACCCCCCAGGACGCCCTCGTGGCCGTGATGGTCACCACGTCGGCCGCCGACGAACGCATCAGCGCCAACGAGCTGCTCTCGATCGACCGCATGGTCGCCGCCATGCCCGCCTTCCGCGACTACGACGAGGACCGGCTGCGCTACGTCACGCAGACGGTGTTCGACCTTCTTTCGGAACTCGACGGCCTCGACGCGATTCTCGGCCTCGTGAAGGAGGCGTTGCCGCCCGAGCTGAACGAGACCGCATACGCCTTCGCCTGCGAGCTGGCGGCGGCGGACGGCACGGTGAAGCTGACCGAGTTGCGCTGGCTCGAGATGGTGCGTCACGAACTCGGCGTCGGACGCCTCGCCGCCGCGGCGATCGAACGCGGGGCGCGGGCCCGTTTCGCGCGGCTGCCGCCGGTGGTGCGGGTCATGGACTCGACCGAGCCGCTGCCGGGCTGATCGCCCTCCAGGCCCCGCGCCCCCCGGGGGGCGCTTCGGCGTTTCACCACCGCGCCGCCCAGTCGCGCACCATCGCCCGTTCCATGCGCCGCGCGCGCGCCAGCCAGCCGCGGGAGGCGCCGGACGCCGACGGATCGGCGAGCGCCGCGCGGCGGGCGAGATCCTCCGAGAAGATCGCGAAGGCCAGACGCCGCCCGCTCGCGGCGGTGACGTAGCCGGCGAGGCCGCGCACGTAGTTCAGCGTGCCGGTCTTGGCGGCGGCCGAGACGCCTTCGGGCAGCGCGCCCTCGCCGCGGGGGCCGTCGAGCTTCAGCGGCTCCATCAGCGGCTCCAGCGCCCCCGGCGCGGCCGCGCCGCCGCCGGAGCGCGCCGCGGCCCGCAGGAAGCCGGCCATCGCGGCCGGCGTCGCGCGCGAGAAGGCCGAGAGGCCGGAATGGTTGCGCAGGTCCATCCCCTGCGGCGCCGCCTCCGCCGCCTCCGCAGCCAACAGCCGCGAGGCGACCCCCGCGGCGACGGACGATGCCGCGCGTGCCGCCTCGGCCCGCCACCTCGGGCCGAATCGGCCGGCGGCCCAGGCGGACATGGCCGCCCCGCTAGCCGCCATGTCCGGCGCTCCGCTGGCGGCGAGGCCCGCCGCCTCGGCGGTGAGATTGGTGGAGTGCTCCATCATCTCCGCCAGGATCGCGCCGAGCGGCCGGCTGAAGCGCCGCGCCACCGCCACGGCGTCCGGCGGCGTGCGGCCCGGCGCGGCCTCCGGCGCCGGCAGGCTCAGGCCCTGGGCGGCCGCGAGGCTGCGGAACACGTCGCCGGCGTGCAGCGCCGGGCGGCGTACCGGCAGCCAGCGCTTGCCCTCGCGGAGCAGCACGCCGCGCTCCACCGACCAGAGCTCCACGCCCTCGCCCTCGCGGCGCGTGAAGACCGTCTCGGCGTCCTCGGCCAGGGCGACCGAGACGGTGCGCGGGGTCGCCGTGGCGCCCCAGGCGCGCGCCTCCAGCGCCAGCGTCACCTCCCCGTCCGCGGTCGGGGTCCAGCTGAACAGCACCCGGTTGAAGTTCAGGTTCAGCCCGCCGACGCCGGGGTTGTAGGCCGCCTCCTCGCGCTGCTCGGGATCGATGCGCGGGGCCTCGGGCAGCCCGGGATCGACGAGGAAGCGTCCCGAGACGCCGATGAGCCCGCGGCCATGCGCCTGCGCCGCGAGTTCGGCGAGGTCCTCGGTGTCGAGTTCGGGATCGCCGCCGCCGACCAGGACGACGTCGCCCTGCACGACGCCGCCCTCGACCGGGCCGGTCGCCACCAGCCGCGTCTCGAAACGGTGATCGGGCCCGAGCCGCTCGAGCGCGTATTGCGCCGTCACCGCCTTGGCGACCGAGGCGGGCGGGAATCCCTCCCCGGCGCGCATCCCCTCCAGCAGCGTCCCGCTCTCGAGATCGATCAGCGCGAAGCCGACGCGGCCGGTCAGGCCGCCTCGCACCGCCGCCTCGGCCAGCGCGGCGGCGCCCGAGGGCGGACCCTCCGCGCCGCCCGGCCGCGGCGCCGGAAGCTTGGCCACCGCGGGTGCGTCGGCCGCGGCCGGCCAGGCCGCCAGCGCCGCCAACCCTCCCAGAAGCGCGCCGATCACGGCGCGCCGCCCGAACAGACCCGAACCCGTCATACGCCTCTCACGCCCTTGCTTTCGATCGGGCGCACCCTGCGCCCGGCTCCCGTCCCGGCTCAACCCCCGCGCTCGGGCCAGCGGCCGGCGCGGCGCAGATCGGTCGAGGAGAGATCGCTCATCGGCCCCGTCAGCAGCACCCAGGCGGGCGGCTTCGCCGAGGCCAGGCCGGCGGCGGCCGCCTCCGGCAAGCGGCCTCGGCGCAGCGTCCGCGCCGCCGGCGAGAGCCCCGCCGCAAGCTGCGCGCCCGGCCGCGCCAGCACGCCGATCGGGACGGTCGCGGCGATCCCGCGCCAGCGCTCCCAGCGGTGAAAGCCGGCGAGATTGTCCGCGCCCATAAGCCAGACGAAGCGCACCTCGGGAAACCGGGCCGTCAGCGCCGCCAGCGTCTCGGCGGTGTAGCGGGTGCCGAGCCGCGCCTCGAGGTCGGTCACGTCGACCCGCGGATGGCGCATGATCGCGCGACACGCCGCCAGGCGCGCCTCGAGCGTGGCCGGCCCGCGCGCCTTCAGCGGATTGCCGGGCGAGACCAGCCACCAGACGCGCTTCAGCCCGAGCCGGCGCAGCGCCCAGCGCGTGACGTGCACATGCCCCTCGTGCGGCGGGTCGAAGGAGCCGCCCAGCAGCCCCACCGTCAGGCCCCGGGAGACCGTCGGAAAGCCCCGCATGCCGCGCCCCCTCCCGGGCTCCGCCGCCCGCCGTCCGCGCGGGCCGCCGCCTCCTGCCGGGCGGGCCGGGCGCTGTCAACGCCCGGCGGCTTGCCGCCCGCCGGCCCCGCCTGTAGGGAGAGCCCCGATCCCTTTCCGAGAATCCGCGGAGCGACGCATGGCCTCCTACCAGTACGTCTATCACATGGACGGGGTCTCGAAGACCTACCCGGGCGGGAAGAAGTGCTTCGAGAACGTCCGCCTGAACTTCCTGCCCGGCGTGAAGATCGGCGTCGTCGGCGTCAACGGCGCCGGCAAGTCCACGCTGATGCGCATCATGGCCGGGATCGACAAGGACTTCCAGGGCGAGGCCTGGGCCGCCAAGGGCGCCAAGGTCGGCTACCTGCCGCAGGAGCCGCGGCTCGACGAGGCCAAGACGGTGCGCGAGAACGTCATGGACGGCGTCGCGGGCAAGAAGGCGCTGCTCGACGAATACAACGAGATCGCCATGAAGCTGGCCGAGGACTACTCGGACGAGGCCATGGAGAAGATGACCGAGCTTCAGGACCAGATCGACGCCCAGAACCTCTGGGAGCTCGACAGCCAGATCGACGTCGCCATGGAGGCGCTGCGCTGCCCCCCCGACGAGGCCGACGTCACCACTCTCTCGGGCGGCGAGAAGCGGCGCGTGGCGCTCTGCAAGCTGCTGCTCGAGGCGCCGGACATGCTGCTCCTCGACGAGCCGACCAACCACCTCGACGCCGAGACCATCCTCTGGCTGCAGAAGCACCTGATCGAGTACAAGGGCACGATCCTGATCGTGACCCACGACCGCTACTTCCTCGACGACATCACCGGCTGGATCCTCGAGCTCGACCGCGGCCGCGGCATCCCCTACGAGGGCAACTACTCGAACTGGCTCGAGCAGAAGGCCAAGCGTCTCCAGCAGGAGGCGCGCGAGGACAAGGCGCGCCAGCGCACCCTCAGCCGCGAGCTGGAGTGGGTCCGTCAGGGCGCCAAGGCCCGGCAGGCGAAGTCGAAGGCCCGCCTCAAGGCCTACGAGGAGCTGGCGAACAGGTCCGAGCGCGAGCGGCTCGGCGACGCCCAGATCATCATCCCGAACGGCCCCCGCCTCGGCAACAAGGTGATGGAGGTCGAAGGACTGCGGAAGGCCTACGGCAACCGCCTGCTGTTCGACGACCTCAGCTTCAGCCTGCCCCCCGGCGGCATCGTCGGCGTGATCGGCCCGAACGGCGCCGGCAAGTCGACGCTGTTCCGCATGATCACCGGGCAGGAGCAGCCCGATTCCGGCGCGATCGAGTTCGGCGACACCGTGAAGCTCGCCTATGTCGACCAGTCGCGCGACGCGCTCGACCCGGACAAGAACGTCTGGGAGGAGATCTCGGACGGGCTCGACGTGATCCGGCTCGGCGACGCCGAGATGGCGTCGCGCGCCTATGTCGGCGCCTTCAACTTCAAGGGCGGCGACCAGCAGAAGAAGGTCGGTCTGCTCTCGGGCGGCGAGCGCAACCGCGTGCACATGGCCAAGCTGCTGCGCGAGGGCGGCAATCTTCTGCTGCTCGACGAGCCCTCCAACGACCTCGACGTCGAGACGCTGCGCGCCCTCGAGGACGCGCTGGAGGAGTTCGCCGGCTGCGCCATGGTGATCAGCCACGACCGTTGGTTCATGGACCGCCTCTGCACCCACATCCTCGCCTTCGAGGGCGACAGCCACGTCGAGTGGTTCGAGGGCAACTTCGCGGAATACGAGGCCGACAAGATCCGCCGCCTCGGCCCCGACGCGGTGGAGCCGAAGCGCATCAAGTACAAGAAGTTCTCGCGTTGATCCGCCGCGGCGGCGCCGTCCGAGGGCGCCGCGACGGCCCTCCGGCCCGCCGCTCGACGTGACCGAGGTCCCCGGGCGGCGCGGCTTCGACCCGTCGCGGCCGCCCACCCTCGCGGCCGCGAGCGGACGGCCGGCGTCGCCAGCGTCCGGCCCCCTCCGCCGGGGCCGAGTGCGCGGCGCATTTCGTCGCGGGACCGCATCTCGACGGCGGCGCTTCCGAGCGGCTGTGGGGAGCGGCGGGACGCATATGCCGCCGAAGGTCGCTGCGGCGTCCCCAAGACGGGGCCACGGCGCTCCGGCCTGCGGGCGTCGTCGAGATGGCGGCGCCGGACGCGGCCGGTCGAGGACGTGCCGCTCCGCGAAAGCCGCGCGGCAGCGCCGCCTCGGAGCCCGCGCGACGGCGCGCGGAGACCGTGTCGGGCCGAACCCGGACCATCCGGGAGCGCTTGGCGCCCGGCGCCGCGCCGCCTAGGCTGCCTTTCAAGGTGACGCGGAGCCCCGAGGGCGACGCGGAGGGAGGGCGGACATGGGCGACATTCTCGTCTCGACGATCCTGCCCCTCGCGCTCGCCTTCATCATGCTCTCGCTCGGCCTCGGCCTGACGCCCGCCGACTTCGCCCGCATCGCCCGGCGCCCCGGCGCGGTCGCGCTCGGTCTCCTCGCGCAGATCGTCATGATCCCCGCCGTCGCCTATGCGCTTCTGCCCTTAGCCGAGCTGCCGGCGGACTTCGCCTACGGGGTGATGATCCTCGCCCTCTGCCCCGGCGGCGTGACCTCGAACCTCCTCACGCGCCTCGCCGGCGGGGACGTCGCGCTCTCGATCACGCTCACGGGGGTCGCGAGCCTCCTCGCCATCTTCACCGTGCCGCCCCTCGCCGCGCTCTTCGCCGGGCTCATCCTCGACGACGCGGTGGGGACGGTGAACGTCCCCGGCCTCGTGCTCGCGCTGGCCGCGATCACGGCGCTCCCGGTCGCCCTCGGCGTCGCCGTCCGGACATGGGCGCCGGCCTTCGCCCAACGGATCGAGCCGACGGCGGCGCGCCTCGCCACGCTCCTCTTCGTCGCCATCGTCCTCGGCGCCATCGTGGCCAACCGCGACCTCGTGACCACGGTTCTCCCCCGCCTCGGCCCGCTCCTCGTCGGGCTCAACGTCGCGCTGCTGGCCGGGGGCCTCGCCCTCGGCGCCCTCGCCGGTCTCGACCGGCGCGGGCGCGTCGCCGTCGCCATGGAGGCGGGCGTCCAGAACGGCACGCTCGGCATCGCGGTCGGCGCCATGCTGGCGGGCGGCGGCGCGGCGCTGCCGGTGTTCGCCCTGCCCTCGGCGGGTTATGGGATCACCATGTATCTCGTCGCCCTGCCCTTCGTGCTCTGGGCCCGGCGCTGGACCCGACCCGCGGCGCCGGCGCCGGCATGAGCCTGCCCAGCCCCATCGGCATCGCCGGCTGCGGGCGCATGGGGCGCGGCATGCTCGCCGCGCTCCGCCGCGCGGGCTTCGACGCCCGCGGGCTCGACCTGAAGCCGCCCGCGTCCTACCGCGACCTCGCCCCGGCGATGACCGACGATCCGGACGTCTTCGCGCCGGGGCTGAGGGCCGTCTTCACCGTGGTCCGCGACGTGCCGGAGACCGAGGCGCTGCTGTTCGGCGCGAAGGGACTGATCCCCCGCGCCGACGCGTTGGAGATCCTCGCCGTCTCCTCCACCCTGCCGCCGCCCTATGTCCTGTCCCTGCGCGACCGCGTCCCCGCCCGCATCGCCCTCGTCGACGCGCCGATGACGGGGGCGCAGGTGGCGGCGGACGAGGCGCGCCTCGCCTTCATGCTGGGCGGCGCGGCGGCGGATTTCGACCGGCTCGCGCCGCTGCTCGACGCGATGGGGGCGCGCTTCCACCGGATGGGGCCGTTCGGGGCCGGCATGACCGCCAAGGTGATGAACAATCTCGTCGCCGCCGCCTCCACCGCGATGACGCGGCTGGCGATGGATTGGGGCGAGGCGAACGGCCTCGATCCCGCGCGGCTTCGCGCGCTGATGCACGACGGTTCCGGGCAGACCTGGTTCGGCTCCAATTTCGAGGCCATCGAGTTCGCCCGCGACGGCCACGCCCTCGACAACACCATCGGCATCATCGTCAAGGACGTCGAGAGCGCCCTCGCCGCCGCGCCCGAGGGTGCCGACCCCACTCTGCCGAGGGCGGTCCAGACGGTGCTGCGCGCGCTCCGCCCGCTGCAGGCCCCGCACTCGGATGTGGACAGGTAGGGTCCGGCTTCCACATACTCGGAAAGAAGCCGCGTCCATCCCGCCGAAAGGTCCGCGATGCCCCGCCGTGCCGCCGCGCCCCCGCCCGCCCTCGCGCTCGCCGCCCTCGCGCTCGCCGCCTTCGCACCGGCGGCGGCCCCGGCGCAGGAGGATCTGCGGGCCCGGATCCTGGCCGAGGGCGGCTGCCGCGACTGCGACCTGCGTCGTGCGGAACTGCGGGCGCTAGACCTCTCGGAAGCCGATTTCAGCGACACGATCCTGCGCGAGGCCGATCTCAAGGGCGCGCGGCTGCCCTTCGCGGACTTCACCGGCGCCGATCTGCGCCGTGCCGAGATGGAGCGGGCGACGGTTCAGGGCGCCGACTTCACCGACGCCTGGCTGCGCGGCGCCGACCTCGAGAAGGCGATCCTGCACGATTCCGCGTTCGTCGACGCCGACCTGCGCGACATCGATCTCGCCGAGGCCGACCTCTCGCGCGCCCGACTGACGGAGGCCGATCTGCGCGGCGGCCATCTGCGGCGCATCCGGGCCGCCGGCGCCGACTTCACCGAGGCGCGGATGAGCGAGGTGGACCTCGAGCGCGCGGTGCTGACCGACGCGCGGCTCGACCGGGCCAAGCTGGACCGGGCCGATCTCGACCGGGTCGCGGCGGACGGCGCCTCCTTTCGCGGCGCGGACATGCGCGACGTGCGCCTGACCAGCGCCTCGCTGCGCGGGGTCGACATGGCCGGCGCCGATCTTCGCGGGGCGCTTCTGCGGCGCGCCGATCTTTCGGGCGCCGATCTTTCCGCCGTCTCCGGGCTGGTGCAGGCCGACCTCGTCTCGGCCTGCGGCGACGCCGAGACGCGCCTGCCGGCTGGGCTCGCCGTCCAACCCTGCGGGGGCTGAAGCCGCCGCGGGCGATCGCGCTCCGGCCGACCCCGCGCCGCCGCCGCGGCGACGCAGTTGAATTCCGGGCGGCGAGTTGCGAAGATCTTTCGGCGACGAAACGAAGGGGGGAGCGCGTCCCGTAGAGACCGGCGCCGCGATTGCCGACGCGAAGGCCCTTTGCGCGGACCCGGAGGTCCGCGGGATGCGGCCTGAGGCGCGCCGGAGGCGACCCCCGAGGCCCGAACCCGCCCGCGCCGCCCCCGCGGCCCGCGGACGGGCGCCCGGCGTCTTGGTTTCATCCCGACAGGAGAGAGCCCGATGATCGACGACCGCACCGTCAACGGAAAGCCGTTGCACCCCGCCATCGCGACCTATGCCGAGGAGGCCCGGAACGGCCGCCTCGACCGCCGAGAGTTCCTCGCCACCGCCACCGCGCTCGGCGCCACCACCGCCGCGGCCTACGGGCTGCTCGGCCTCGCGGCGCCGAAGGCGAGGGCCCAGGGCGCCGGCGGCGGCACGTTGCGCTGCCAGATGGAGATCAAGCGCGTGAGGGACCCGCGCATCTTCGACTGGTCGGAGATGGGCAACGTCGCGCGCGGGCTGGTGGAGCCGCTGGTGCTCTACACCAAGGACTTCACCTTCGAGCCGTGGCTGCTCGAGAGCTGGGAGGTCTCGGAAGACGCCACGACCTACACGCTCAACGTGCGCCGGGGCGTGACCTGGTCCAACGGCGACGCCTTCACCGCGGACGACGTGATCTACAACCTGAACCGCTGGTGCGACAGCACGGCCGAGGGCAACTCCATGGCCGCCCGAATGGCCTCGCTGATCGATCCCGAGACCGGTCAGGCCGGCGAGGGCGTGATCGAGCGGCTGGACGACCACACCGTCCGGCTCAATCTGAACAGCGCCGACATCTCGCTGATCCCGAACGTCACCGACTATCCGGGCCTGATCGTGCATCGGAGCTTCGACGAGACCGGCGCCGACCTCACCTCCAATCCGATCGGCACCGGCCCCTACATGATCGAGGCGGTGAACGTCGGCGTGAACGCCACGCTGGTGAGGCGCGGCGACTGGTGGGGCGGCGAGGTTCCGCTCGAGCGGATCGAATATCTCGACTACGGCACCGATCCCTCGGCGTTCATCGCCGCCTTCGAGGCGGGCGAGATCGACATGATCCACCAGACCAACGGGGAGTTCATCGACATCCTCGACGGTCTCGGCCTCGAGAAGTCCGAGGTGGTCACCGCCGCGACGATCACCTGCCGCACCAACGTCGAGGCGGAGATCGACGGCGTGAAGCCCTACGCCGACCGGCGCGTGCGCAAGGCGCTGCAGCTCGCCGTCGACAACGCCATCGTGCTCGAACTCGGCTACTCCGACCGCGGCCTCGTCGCCGAGAACCACCATGTCGGCCCGATGCACCCCGAATACGTGGAGCTGCCGCCCGAGCCGCGCGATCCCGCGGCCGCGATGGCCCTGCTCGAGGAGGCCGGCATGGTCGACTACGAGCACGAGCTGATCTCCATCGACGACGACTGGCGGCGCAACACCACCGACGCCATCGCCGCGCAGCTGCGCGACGCCGGCATCAAGGTGAAGCGGACGATCCTGCCGGGCGCGACGTTCTGGAACGACTGGGCGAAGTATCCCTTCTCCACCACCAACTGGAACATGCGCCCGCTCGGCGTGCAGGTGCTGGCGCTGGCCTACAAGTCGGGCGAGGCGTGGAACGAGACCGCCTATTCGAACCCCGAGTTCGACGCCAAGCTGGAAGAGGCGCTCGGCATCGCCGACGCCGACCGGCGCAAGGCGATCATGGCGGACCTCGAGCGGATCCTGCAGGACAGCGGCATCATCATCCAGCCCTACTGGCGCTCGCTCTACCGTCACTTCGTCCCGGCGGTGAAGGGCGCGGACCAGCACCCGACCTTCGAGCATCACCACCACCTCTGGTCGATCGAGGCCTGAGCGCCGCGCCGCCGCG
>JAWLFJ010000078.1:0-18543 GCA_041685625.1 Paracoccaceae bacterium
CTCTGCGGGCCGCGGCCCGCGGCCCGGCGCGGCGCGCGGGGGGGCCGGAGGCGCCCCGCGCGGCGCGCGCCCCGGCGAGGGGTCCGGCCGTCGCCGGGGGCGCGATTCGTTGACTTCGAGGCGCGGCTGTCGCACCAACGCAGCCCGTCCCTCGGATCCGGCCGCCGGGGGTGTTTTCGGTTTCCGCGGCCGCCTCGAGGAGCGCTTCCGGTGATTTCGCCCGTCCTGCCGACCTACGCGCGGGCGCCCCTTTCCTTCGTGGAGGGGAGCGGCCCCTGGCTGACCGACGACACGGGCGCGCGGCATCTCGATCTCGGCGCCGGGATCGCGGTGAACGCGTTGGGCCACGCCCATCCCCGTCTCGTCGCCGCGCTGGAGGCTCAGGCGCGACGCCTGTGGCACGTCTCGAACCTCTATCGCATTCCCGAGCAGGAGCGGCTGGCCGAGCGGCTCGTCGATCTGACCTTCGCCGACACGGTGTTCTTCACCAATTCCGGGGCGGAGAGCGTGGAGCTCGCCATCAAGATGGCGCGGAAGTTCCATTCCGACGCCGGCCACCCCGAGCGCACCGAGATCGTGACCTTCGGCGGCTGCTTCCACGGGCGCACCACCGGCGCCATCGCCGCGTCGGGCGCCGAGAAGATGGTGAAGGGCTTCGGCCCTCTGATGCCGGGTTTCGTGCATGTCGACTGGGCCGACCATGATGGGCTGAAGGCCGCCGTGGGCGAGCGGACGGCGGCGGTGATCATCGAGCCGATCCAGGGCGAGGGCGGCATCCGCGCCGTGCCGCCGCAATGCCTCAAGGGGCTGCGCGAACTCTGCGACGAGACCGGGGCGCTCCTGATCTTCGACGAGATCCAGTGCGGCATGGGCCGCACCGGGCGGCTCTTCGCCCATGAATGGGCGGGGGTGACGCCCGACGTCATGCCGATCGCCAAGGCCATCGGCGGGGGCTTTCCCCTCGGCGCGCTGCTCGCGACCGAGCGGGCGGCGTCGGGCATGACGGCGGGCACCCACGGCTCGACCTATGGCGGCAATCCGCTCGGCTGCGCGGTGGGCCTCGCCGTGCTCGAGGAGATCGCGGCGTCGGGGTTCCTCGAGGGGGTGCGGCGGACCGGCGGCGCGCTGCGTCAGGCGCTCGAGGGGCTGGTGGCGGAGCATCCGGGCGTCTTCAAGGGCGTGCGCGGCGAGGGGCTGATGCTCGGCCTCGAATGCCGGGTTCCCGCCGGCGACGTGGTGAAGGCGGGCTATGCCGAGCGCGTGCTGACCGTGCCGGCGGCCGAGGACGTGGTGCGCCTGCTGCCGCCGCTGAACATCGGGGCGGAGGATCTCGCCGAAGGCGTGGCGCGGCTGGACCGCGCGGCGCTGCGCGTGGTGGCCGGGCAGGCGGAGACCGCCGGGACATGATCCGCCATTTCCTGGACCTCGACCGGGTGTCCGCCGCGGACCTCCGGTCGATGATCGACGACGCGCTCGCGATGAAGGCGGCGCGCGCCGACCGGCCGAAGGGGGCGCCGGACGACGCGCGGCCGCTGGAGGGGCGCGTCGTGGCGCTGGTGTTCGAGAAGCCCTCGACCCGCACCCGCGTCAGCTTCGACGTCGGGGTCCGGCAGCTCGGCGGCACGGCGCTGACGCTGACCGGGGCGGAGATGCAGCTCGGGCAGGGGGAGACGGTGGCGGACACGGCGCGCGTGCTCTCGCGCTACGTCGACGCGATCATGATCCGCACCTTCGCGCCGGAGACGCTGGAGGAGCTGGCGGCGAACGCCGGCGTGCCGGTGATCAACGGGCTGACCGACCGGAGCCATCCCTGCCAGATCATGGCCGACGTGATGACCTTCGAGGAGCGGCGCGGGCCGATCGCCGGGCGCAAGGTGGTCTGGGTCGGCGACGGCAACAACGTCTGCGCCAGCTTCCTGCACGCGGCGGGGCGCTTCGGCTTCGACCTGACCTTCGCGGGGCCCGAGACGCTGGACCCGGATCCGGAGATCGTGGCCTGGGCGCGGGGCGAGGGGCGGCGCATCGAGATCGAGCGCGATGCGGCGCGCGCGGTCGAGGGCGCGGATCTGGTGGTCACCGACGCCTGGCTCTCGATGCATGACGACGACGGCGCGCGGGAGCGGCGGCACGCCCTTCTGCGGCCCTATCAGGTGACCGCCGGCCTGATGGACCGGGCGGGGCCGGAGGCGCTGTTCATGCACTGCCTGCCGGCGCACAGGGGAGAGGAGGCCACGTCGGAGGTGATGGACGGGCCGCATTCGGTCATCTTCGACGAGGCGGAGAACCGGCTGCACGCGCAGAAGGCGATCCTGCGCTGGTGCCTCGGCGCCTGAGGGCGGCGCGCGGCCTTGACCCGCGCCGGGCGCGGGGATAGCAACGCGTCCGCTGCAGGGGCGTAGCTCAGTTGGTAGAGCGTCGGTCTCCAAAACCGAATGCCGGGGGTTCGAGTCCCTCCGCCCCTGCCAGCCCGGCTCCCGGAACGAGAGGACGACGCGATGGCGCGCGCCAACCCCTTCCAGTTCATCCAGCAGGTGCGGGCCGAGGCCTCCAAGGTCGTCTGGCCGACGCGGCGCGAGACGCTGGTGACGACGGCGATGGTGTTCGTGATGGCCACGATCCTGGCGACGTTCTTCTTCCTGGTGGACCGCGTGATCCGCTTCGGCGTGGACCAGATCCTGACCATCGGGGTCTGACGAACCCGCTCGGGGGGTTGCCTTTCGGGCGCAGGGGTCCTAACGGGACGTTTCCCATCGGCATCGGCGCGCGCGGCGATTCGGGTTTCTTCTCCCGACCTGGCGCATGTGGCGCCGCCGATCGGGTCGAGGCGGCGGCGGCGGCGCCGCACGGCAGGGTCGGAAAGGACGGCATGACGAAGCGCTGGTACACGGTTCACGTCCTCTCGAATTTCGAGAAGAAGGTGGCCGAGGCGATCAAGGAGGGCGCGCGGCAGGCCGGTCTCGAGGACGAGATCGAGGAAGTCCTCGTGCCGACCGAAGAGGTCATGGAGCTGCGCCGCGGAAAGAAGGTGCAGACCGAGCGCCGATTCATGCCGGGCTACGTCCTCGTGAAGATGGAGATGAGCGATCAGGCCTACCATCTGGTGATGGGGACGAACCGGGTGACCGGCTTCCTCGGCCCGATGGGCAAGCCGTCGCCGCTGCGCGAGAGCGAGGTCGCGCGCCTGCTGGACGAGGTGCGCGAAGGCGCCGAGCGTCCGCGGCCCTCCATCACCTTCGAGATCGGCGAGCAGGTCAAGGTCACGGACGGCCCGTTCGAGAGCTTCGCGGGTCAGGTCGAGGAAGTGGACGAGGACAACGCGCGCCTGAAGGTGAGCGTGTCGATCTTCGGCCGGGCCACCCCGGTCGAGCTGGAATACGCGCAGGTGCAGAAGACCGCCTGAGCGTCGCACGCGGGAGGCGAGACGGGCGCGCCCGTCGGACCGGACCGCGCTTCGGAGGACCCGGCGGGGCGCGCCCCGCATCGGGCGGAGAACGAGAGGAGGCCGCGATGGCCAAGAAGGTGATCGGACACCTGAAGCTTCAGGTGGCCGCCGGCAAGGCGAACCCCTCGCCGCCGATCGGCCCCGCGCTGGGTCAGCGCGGCATCAACATCATGGAGTTCTGCAAGGCGTTCAACGCCGCCTCGCAGCAGATGGAGCCGGGCGCGCCGTGCCCGACGGTCATCACGTACTACCAGGACAAGAGCTTCACCTTCGAGATCAAGACGCCGCCGGCATCCTATTATCTCAAGAAGGCCGCGAACATCAAATCCGGCGCCACGACGCCGGGCCGTTCCACCGTGGCGTCGGTGACGCGCAAGCAGGTCCGCGAGATCGCCGAGGCGAAGATGCAGGACCTGAACGCGGTCGACGTCGAGGCGGCGATGAAGATCATCCTCGGCTCCGCGCGGTCGATGGGCATCGAGGTGAAGGGCTGATGGCGAAGATCTCGAAGCGCATGAAGGCGGCCAACGCCGCCGTCCCCGAACAGAAGGCGCTGCCGCTCGAGGAGGCGGTGTCGCTGGTGAAGTCCAACGCCACGGCCAAGTTCGACGAGACCGTCGAGGTCGCGATCAATCTCGGCGTCGATCCGCGCCACGCCGACCAGATGGTGCGCGGCGTGGTCACGCTGCCGAACGGCACCGGCAAGGACGTTCGGGTCGGCGTCTTCGCGCGCGGCGCGAAGGCGGACGAGGCCCGCGAGGCCGGCGCCGACATCGTGGGCGCCGAGGACCTGATGGAGACGGTGCAGGGCGGCAAGATCGAGTTCGACCGCTGCATCGCGACGCCGGACATGATGCCGATCGTCGGCCGGCTGGGCAAGATCCTCGGCCCGCGCGGCCTGATGCCGAACCCCAAGGTCGGCACGGTGACCATGGACGTCGCCCAGGCCGTGAAGAACGCCAAGGGCGGCGAGGTTCAGTTCCGCGTCGAGAAGGCGGGCATCGTGCATGCCGGCGTCGGCAAGGCGAGCTTCGACGCCGAGAAGCTGGCGGAGAACGTGCGCGCGATCGTCGGCGCGGTGGTCCGCAACAAGCCGACGGGCGCCAAGGGCACCTATCTGGAGAAGGTTTCGCTCAGCTCCACCATGGGGCCGGGCGTGCAGGTCGACGTGGCGAGCGCCGCGGCGGCCGAGTGAGATCCGGCCGGGTCCTCAGGGGCCCGGCGGGAGCCGAGGGGGCTGCGGCCCCTTCGACCTGTCCGAGACGGCGGGCGGCCCTTCCCGGGCCTTAATCCCCCGCCATAGACGGGAAACGAGTTCCGGACGCCGTTCCTTCGGGCGGCGATCCCGGCCTCGGGACCCGGGCAGGGAACCGAGAGGGCCGACGGGGGCGGAGCGCCTGCGTCGGCCGGAGCCGGGGCGGGGAATCCCCCTCGCCCCAGTGGACTTGGAGCGACTTATGGACAGAGCGCAGAAAGAGGCGGTGGTCGCCGACCTCGACAAGGCCTTCGCCGAGTCCGGGTCGGTCGTGGTGTGCCACTACGCCGGTCTGACGGTCGCCGAGATGCAGGACTTCCGCGCGCAGATGCGTTCTGCGGGCGGCAAGGTGCGCGTCGCCAAGAACAGGCTCGCCAGGATCGCCCTCGAGGGCAAGCCGTCGGAGGGCCTCAAGCGGCACCTCGTCGGCCAGACCGTGCTCGCCTACGCGGAGGACCCTGTGGCCCCCGCGAAGGTCGTCGAGGCCTACGCCAAGAAGAACGAGAAGCTCGTTGTCGTCGGCGGGGCCATGGGCGCGGAGATCCTCGATGCGGAGGGGGTGAAGGCCCTGGCCAAGATGCCGTCGCGCGAGGAGGTGCTGTCCTCCATCGTCGGCGCGCTGATGGCCCCGGGCGCCAACCTCGCCGCGGCGATCACGGCCCCCGCGACGAACATCGCGGGCATCCTCAAGACCATGACGGAAAAAGAGGACGCCGCCTGATCGAGGCCCTCGGCCCCGACACGACCGGCCGCGCGGAGACCGCGGCGGCCTGACGCTGAAGCATGATGTAGACGGAACCGGAACCATGGCCGATCTGAAATCCCTCGCCGAGCAGCTGGTCAACCTGACCCTGATCGAGGCGAACGAACTGAAGAACATCCTCAAGGACGAGTACGGCATCGAGCCCGCCGCCGGCGGCGCGGTGATGATGGCCGGCCCGGCCGGGGGCGAGGCCGCCGAGGCGGCCGAGGAGCAGACCGAGTTCGACGTGATCCTGGTCGCCGCGGGCGACAAGAAGATCAACGTCATCAAGGAGGTCCGCGCGATGACCGGCCTCGGCCTCAAGGAGGCCAAGGAGCTGGTCGAGGCCGGCGGCAAGGCCGTTAAGGAGGCCGCTCCGAAGGCCGAGGCCGAGGAGATGAAGAAGAAGCTCGAAGAGGCCGGCGCCAAGGTCGAGCTGAAGTGATCCGGCGCGGCTTCGGCCGCGTCTGAGTCGGGTTTGGGGCTGGTTCCGCGTCGCGGAGCCGGCCCGCCCGTTTCCGAGCGTCCCCTCGGGCGCCCCGGCACGGGGCTTCAGGGAGGGCGCGCGGGATCCGGGAGCGCGGTCGGTGGGATGACCGCGCGGCATGGGATCCCCGCTCGACGCGGCGGCGCCCGCACACGGTTCCCCCGACCGTGCGCAGGTCGCATGAGGCAGAGGACGAGCATGGCTCAGACGCATTCCGGTCGCAAACGCATTCGTCGCCATTACGGGCAGATCCGCGAGGTCGCGGCCTTGCCCAACCTGATCGAGGTCCAGAAGTCGAGCTACGACCTCTTTCTCCACTCCGGCGAGGCGTCGGAGCCCACGGACGGCGAGGGCCTGCAGGGCGTCTTCCAGTCGGTGTTCCCGATCAAGGACTTCAACGAGACGGCGGTGCTGGAGTTCGTGAAGTACGAGCTCGAGCATCCGAAATACGACGTCGAGGAGTGCCAGCAGCGCGACATGACCTATGCCGCGCCGCTGAAGGTCACCCTGCGGCTGATCGTGTTCGAGGTTGACCCCGAAACCGAGGCGAAGTCGGTCAAGGACATCAAGGAGCAGGACGTCTACATGGGCGACATGCCCCTGATGACGCCGCACGGCACCTTCGTGGTGAACGGCACCGAGCGGGTGATCGTCAGCCAGATGCATCGCTCCCCCGGCGTGTTCTTCGATCACGACAAGGGCAAGACCCATGCGAGCGGCAAGCTGCTGTTCGCCAGCCGCGTGATCCCCTATCGCGGCTCCTGGCTCGACTTCGAGTTCGACGCCAAGGACATCGTGCATGCGCGCATCGACCGTCGGCGCAAGCTGCCGGTGACGACGCTGCTCTATGCGCTCGGGCTCGACCAGGACAAGATCATGGAGGAGTTCTACCGCACCGTTCCTTACCGGCGCGTCAAGGACGGGTGGGCGGTGCCCTTCGTGGGCGAGCGGTTCAAGGCGACCAAGCCGGACTTCGACATCATAGACGCCGCCACCGGCGAGGTGCTGTTCGAGGCCGGCCAGAAGATCACGCCGCGCCGGATCAACCAGCTTCTCGAGAAGGGCGACATCGACGAGACCCAGGCGCCGTTCGAGACGATCTACGGGCGCTTCGCGGCGCGGGACCTGATCGACGAGCGGACCGGCGCGATCTTCGTCGAGGCCGGCGACGAGCTGACCGAGGAGAACGTGCAGGCGCTGCTCGACGCCGGGTTCGACGAGATCCCGGTGGCGGACATCGACAACATCACGGTCGGCCCGTGGATCCGCAACACCATGGCGGTCGACAAGGTGATGAACCGCGAGCAGGCGCTGCTCGAGATCTACCGCGTGATGCGCCCGGGCGAGCCGCCGACCGTCGAGGCGGCGGAGACGATGTTCCAGAGCCTGTTCTTCGACTCCGAGCGCTACGACCTTTCGGCCGTCGGCCGGGTCAAGATGAACATGCGCCTCGAGCTCGACGCCGACCCCTCGCAGCGCACGCTGCGCCGCGAGGACATGCTGGCCGTGGTCAAGGCGCTGGTGGCGCTGCGCGACGGCCGCGGCGAGGTGGACGACATCGACCATCTCGGCAACCGGCGCGTGCGCTCGGTCGGCGAACTGATGGAGAACCAGTACCGCGTCGGCCTTCTGCGCATGGAGCGGGCGATAAAGGAGCGCATGAGCTCGGTCGACATCGACACGGTGATGCCGCAGGACCTGATCAACGCGAAGCCGGCGGCGGCGAGCGTGCGGGAGTTCTTCGGCTCCTCGCAGCTCTCCCAGTTCATGGACCAGACCAACCCGCTTTCCGAGGTGACGCACAAGCGCCGCCTCTCGGCGCTGGGGCCGGGCGGTCTGACGCGTGAGCGGGCGGGCTTCGAGGTGCGCGACGTGCATCCGACGCATTACGGCCGGATGTGTCCGATCGAGACGCCTGAGGGGCCGAACATCGGCCTTATCAACTCTCTGGCGAGCTTCGCGCGGGTCAACCGCTACGGCTTCATCGAGACGCCGTACCGCAAGGTCGAGGACGGCCGGATCACCGACGACGTGGTCTACATCTCCGCCACGGAGGAGATGCGCCACACCATCGCCCAGGCCAACGCGCAGCTCACCGACGACGGCAAGCTGGCGAACGATCTCGTCAGCTCCCGCAAGGGTGGCGAGTTCATGCTGTCGCCGCGCGAGAACATCGACATGATCGACGTCTCGCCGAAGCAGCTGGTCTCGGTCGCGGCGTCGCTGATCCCGTTCCTCGAGAACGACGACGCCAACCGGGCGCTGATGGGCTCCAACATGCAGCGCCAGGCGGTGCCGCTGGTGAAGGCCGAGGCGCCGTTCGTGGGCACCGGCATCGAGGAGATCGTGGCGCGGGATTCCGGCGCGGCGATCACCGCGCGGCGGGGCGGCGTGATCGACCAGGTCGACGCGGTGCGCATCGTCGTGCGCGTCACGGACGACATCGATCCGGGCGATCCGGGCGTCGACATCTACCGTCTGCGCAAGTTCCAGCGTTCGAACCAGAACACCTGCATCACGCAGCGTCCGCTGGTGAAGGTGGGCGACCGGGTGAACGCGGGCGACGTGGTGGCGGACGGTCCCTCGACCGATCTGGGCGAGCTGGCGCTGGGCAAGAACTGCCTCGTCGCCTTCATGCCGTGGATGGGCTACAACTTCGAGGACTCCATCCTGATCTCCGAGCGCATCGCCAAGGACGACGTGTTCACCTCGATCCACATCGAGGAATACGAGGTCATGGCCCGCGACACCAAGCTGGGTCCGGAGGAGATCACGCGCGACATCCCGAACGTCGGCGAGGAGGCGCTGCGCAACCTCGACGAGGCGGGCATCGTCTACATCGGCGCCGAGGTCGGGCCGGCGGACATCCTCGTCGGCAAGATCACGCCGAAGGGCGAGAGCCCGATGACGCCGGAGGAGAAGCTGCTCCGGGCCATCTTCGGCGAGAAGGCGTCCGACGTGCGCGACACCTCGATGCGGCTGCCGCCGGGCGACCACGGCACCGTGGTCGAGGTGCGCGTCTTCAACCGCCACGGCGTCGAGAAGGACGAGCGCGCGCTGCAGATCGAGCGCGAGGAGATCGAGCGGCTCGCCCGTGACCGGGACGACGAGCTGGCGATCCTCGAGCGCAACATCTACGCGCGGCTCAAGGACCTGATCCTCGGCAAGACCGCGGTGAAGGGACCCAAGGGCGTCAAGGCGGGCTCGGAGATCACCGAGGCGCTGCTCGGCCAGCTCAGCCGCGGCCAGTGGTGGCAGCTCGCCCTCGGCGAGGAGCAGGAGGCGGCCTCGGTCGAGGCGCTGAACAAGCAGTACGACGCGCAGAAGAAGGTGCTGGAGCGCCGCTTCGAGGACAAGGTGGAGAAGGTGCGCCGCGGCGACGACCTGCCGCCGGGCGTGATGAAGATGGTCAAGGTCTTCGTCGCGGTGAAGCGCAAGCTGCAGCCGGGCGACAAGATGGCCGGCCGCCACGGCAACAAGGGCGTGATCAGCCGCGTCGTGCCGGAGGAGGACATGCCGTTCCTCGAGGACGGCACCCCGGTCGACATCGTGCTGAACCCGCTCGGCGTGCCCTCGCGCATGAACGTCGGCCAGATCCTCGAGACGCACATGGGCTGGGCCGCGCGGGGTCTCGGCGAGCAGGTCTCCTCGGCGTTGGACGGCTACAAGCGTTCGGGCGAGGCCGCCGAGGTGCGCGAGGCGCTGAAGCACGCCTACGGGCCGGGCGCCTACGAGGCGGACTTCGCCAAGGTCGACGACGACGTGCTCATCGAACTGGCGGAGAACGTCCGCACCGGCGTCCCGATCGCCACCCCGGTCTTCGACGGCGCCAAGGAGGACGACGTGAACGACGCCCTCCGCCGCGCCGGATTCGACGAGAGCGGGCAGTCGACGGTCTATGACGGGCGTACGGGCGAGCCGTTCCAGCGGAAGGTGACGGTGGGGGTCAAATATCTCCTCAAGCTTCACCATCTGGTGGACGACAAGATCCACGCGCGTTCGACCGGCCCCTACAGCCTGGTGACCCAGCAGCCGCTGGGCGGCAAGGCGCAGTTCGGCGGCCAGCGCTTCGGCGAGATGGAGGTCTGGGCGCTCGAGGCCTACGGGGCCGCCTACACGCTGCAGGAGATGCTGACGGTGAAGTCCGACGACGTGGCCGGTCGCACCAAGGTCTACGAGTCGATCGTCAAGGGCGAGGACAACTTCGAGGCCGGAATTCCGGAATCGTTCAACGTCCTCGTCAAGGAGATCCGCTCGCTCGGCCTGAACATGGAGCTGCTCGACGAGGACGGCTCCGACTGACCCCCGGCCCGGAGCCGCGCGCCCCCGCCCCCCCTTCGCGGCGGCGCGCCCGGGACGACGACACGATTGACGGGCGCTTCGCAGGAGCACCGAGATGAACCAGGAACTCAGCCACGTCTTCAACCCGACGCCGGCGCCGCGCACCTTCGACGAGATCAAGATCACGCTGGCGAGCCCCGAGCGGATCCTGAGCTGGTCGTTCGGCGAGATCAAGAAGCCGGAGACGATCAACTACCGCACCTTCAAGCCGGAGCGGGACGGCCTGTTCTGCGCGCGGATCTTCGGTCCGATCAAGGACTACGAGTGCCTGTGCGGCAAGTACAAGCGCATGAAGTATCGCGGCATCACCTGTGAGAAGTGCGGCGTCGAGGTCACGCTTCAGAAGGTCCGGCGCGAGCGCATGGGCCATATCGAACTCGCGAGCCCGGTGGCGCACATCTGGTTCCTGAAGTCGCTGCCGAGCCGCATCGGCCTGATGGTCGACATGACGCTCCGCGATCTGGAGCGGATCCTCTACTTCGAGAACTACGTGGTCATCGAGCCGGGCCTGACCGACCTCAAGCACCGTCAGCTGATGACCGAGGAGGAGTTCCTCGACGCGCAGGACCAGTACGGCGAGGACGCCTTTCGCGCCGGCATCGGCGCCGAGGCGATCCGCGAGATGCTGGCCGAGATCGATCTGCAGGCCGAGGCCGATCAGTTGCGCGAGGACCTCAAGGAGGCCACGGGCGAACTGAAGCCGAAGAAGATCATCAAGCGCCTGAAGCTGGTCGAGAGCTTCCTCGAGTCGGGCAACCGGCCGGAGTGGATGGTGATGACCGTCATTCCGGTGATCCCGCCCGAGTTGCGCCCGCTGGTGCCGCTGGACGGCGGTCGCTTCGCGACCTCGGACCTCAACGATCTCTACCGGCGCGTGATCAACCGGAACAACCGCCTGAAGCGGCTGATCGAGCTGCGCGCCCCCGACATCATCATCCGCAACGAGAAGCGGATGCTGCAGGAGTCGGTCGACGCGCTGTTCGACAACGGCCGGCGCGGGCGCGTCATCACGGGCGCCAACAAGCGGCCGCTGAAGTCGCTCTCCGACATGCTGAAGGGCAAGCAGGGACGGTTCCGTCAGAACCTGCTCGGCAAGCGCGTGGACTTCTCGGGCCGCTCCGTCATCGTGACCGGGCCGGAGCTGAAGCTGCACCAGTGCGGCCTGCCGAAGAAGATGGCGCTGGAGCTGTTCAAGCCGTTCATCTACTCGCGGCTCGACGCGAAGGGCCTGTCCTCGACCGTCAAGCAGGCCAAGAAGCTGGTGGAGAAGGAGCGGCCGGAAGTCTGGGACATCCTCGACGAGGTGATCCGCGAGCATCCGGTGCTGCTGAACCGCGCGCCGACGCTGCACCGCCTCGGCATCCAGGCCTTCGAGCCGGTGCTGATCGAGGGCAAGGCGATCCAGCTGCATCCGCTGGTGTGCTCGGCCTTCAACGCCGACTTCGACGGCGACCAGATGGCCGTGCACGTGCCGCTGAGCCTCGAGGCGCAGCTGGAAGCCCGCGTGCTGATGATGAGCACCAACAACGTGCTCTCGCCGGCCAACGGCAAGCCGATCATCGTGCCCTCTCAGGACATGGTGCTGGGGCTCTACTACATCTCCATCGCCCGCGACGGACTCGAGGGCGAGGGCATGACCTTCGCTTCGATCGACGAGGTGGAGCACGCGCTCGCGGCCGGGATCGTGCACCTGCACACCAAGATCAAGGCGCGGGTGAAGCAGGTCGACGAGGACGGCGCCGAGATCGTCAAGATCTACGACACGACGCCGGGTCGCCTCCGGATCGGGGCGCTGCTGCCGCTGAACGCCAAGACCCCGTTCGACATCGCCAACCGTCTCCTGCGCAAGAAGGAGGTGGGCGAGGTCATCGACGGCGTCTACCGTCACTGCGGCCAGAAGGAATCCGTGATCTTCTGCGACCGGATCATGGCGCTGGGCTTCCACGAGGCGTTCAAGGCCGGCATCTCGTTCGGCAAGGACGACATGGTGATCCCGGAGGCCAAGTGGTCGATCGTCAACGAGACGCGGGAGATGGTGAAGGACTTCGAGCAGCAGTATCTCGACGGCCTCATCACCCAGGGCGAGAAGTACAACAAGGTCGTCGACACCTGGGCCAAGTGCACCGACCGCGTTTCGGCCGAGATGATGGCCGAGATCTCGGCCGTGCGTAAGGACGACGCCGGGCGCGAGCTGGAGCCCAACTCGATCTACATGATGTCGCACTCGGGCGCGCGCGGCTCGCCGACCCAGATGCGCCAGCTCGCCGCCATGCGCGGCCTGATGGCCAAGCCGTCGGGCGAGATCATCGAGACGCCGATCACCTCCAACTTCAAGGAGGGTCTGACGGTGCTCGAGTACTTCAACTCGACCCACGGCGCGCGAAAGGGCCTCGCGGACACCGCTCTGAAGACCGCGAACTCGGGTTACCTGACGCGGCGTCTGGTGGACGTGGCGCAGGACTGCATCGTGCGCGAGCACGACTGCGGCACCGAGCTCGGCATCATGGCGACGGCGGTCGTCGACGGCGGCGAGGTGGTGTCCTCGCTCGGCGAGCGGGTGCTGGGCCGCGTCCCGGTGGAGGACGTGCTCGAGCCCGCGACGGGCGAGGTGATCGTCGAGGCCGGCACGATGATCCAGGAGCCGGAGGTGGAGCGGATCGAGGCGGCCGAGGTGCTGTCGATCAAGATCCGCTCGCCGCTGACCTGCGAGCTGAAGGACGGCATCTGCGTGCAGTGCTACGGGCGCGATCTTGCGCGCGGCACGCAGGTCAACACCGGCGAGGCGGTGGGCATCATCGCCGCCCAGTCGATCGGCGAGCCCGGCACCCAGCTTACGATGCGGACCTTCCACATCGGCGGCGCCGCCAACGTGGCCGACAACTCCTTCATGGAGTCGAGCCAGGAGGGCGAGATCGAGCTGCGCAACCGCAACACGATCACCGACCAGGACGGGGCGGTCATCGTCCTCGGTCGGAACATGGTGATCGCGGTGATGGACCGCCGCGGCCCCGTGCCGATCGAACGGGCCACCTACAAGCTGCCCTACGGCGCGCGGCTGCTGGTGGCGGACGGGGCCTCGGTGGTCCGGGGTCAGAAGCTGGCCGAGTGGGATCCCTACACCCTGCCGATCATCGCGGAGAAGGCGGGCCGTGCTAAGTTCGTCGACCTGACCCTCGGCACCTCGGTGCGCGAGGAGATGGACGACGCGACCGGCATATCCCAGCGCATCGTCTCGGACTGGCGTTCCGCGCCGAAGGGCAACGAGCTGAAGCCCGAGATCATCGTGATGGATCCGGAGACCGGCGAGCCCGTTCGGCTCGAGAACGGCAACCCGGCGCATTACGCGATGTCGGTGGACGCGATCCTTTCGGTCGAGGACGGGCAGGACGTGCGCATCGGCGACGTGCTGGCGCGAATCCCGCGCGAGGGCGCCAAGACCAAGGACATCACCGGCGGTCTGCCGCGGGTGGCGGAACTGTTCGAGGCGCGGCGGCCGAAGGACCACGCGATCATCGCCGAAATCGACGGGCACGTTAAGTTCGGGCGCGACTACAAGAACAAGCGCCGGATCTCGATCCAGCCCGCCGACGAGAGCGCAGACGCCGTCGAGTACCTCGTGCCGAAGGGCAAGCACATCGCCGTGCAGGAAGGCGACTTCATCCAGAAGGGCGAGTACCTGCTGGACGGCAACCCGGCCCCGCACGACATTCTCCGTATCATGGGGATCGAGGCTCTGGCCGACTACCTCGTCAACGAGGTGCAGGACGTCTACCGACTGCAGGGCGTGAAGATCAACGACAAGCACATCGAGGTCATCGTTCGCCAGATGCTGCAGAAGATCGAGATCACCGACAGCGGCGAGACGACCTTCCTCGCGGGCGAGCAGGTCGACCAGGTCGAGTTCAACGAGATGAACGAGAAGGCCGAGGCGGCCGGGCGTCGGCCCGCCAAGGGCGAGCCGGTCCTGCTCGGCATCACCAAGGCGAGCCTGCAGACGCGCAGCTTCATCTCGGCGGCCTCGTTCCAGGAGACGACGCGGGTGCTCACCGAAGCCTCGGTGCAGGGCAAGCGCGACAAGCTGGTGGGGCTGAAGGAGAACGTGATCGTCGGGCGTCTGATCCCGGCGGGCACGGGCGGCGCCACCCAGCGGGTGAAGAAGGTCGCGCACGACCGCGACGCGAAGATCGTCGCGCAGCGTGAGGCGGAGGCGGCGGAAGCCGCCGCCGCCGCAGCGGTGCTCGAGGCGCCGTCGACCGAGACCGGATCCGAGGGCGGCGACGATCTCGGCTGACGGCTCTGCGAGGCGCAGCGATTCCGGGGGCCCGCTTCGCGAGGAGCGGGCCCTCTTGCTTTCCGGTTCGCGTTGACGCGGCGCCTTTCGGCGCCGTCTGCCGTCTTCCTGCCGGGGCGCGGTCTCCGCGGACGAGGCGTGCACGGATGGTGATGCGTTCGAGGGGGGGCGGGACGGATACGCGGCGTCCAATGCAGGGGTCCGGCAGGGGCCGTGGGGATGCGGGAAGCGGAGGCCGACGCAGCGGGGCGCTCGCGGCGTTGTCGTCGCTCCGTCATCGGCTGCCGCGGGCCCCGGCGACGCTTTGCAGGCCGGAGGCGGGTCTGGCCGAGGCGTTGGCGCGGATCGACGCCGCGCTCGGCGAGGCGATCCGCGCCTGCCATGCGGAGCCGGGGCTGAACCGCCGCGAAGGCCGTCGGCCCGACGTCGGCGAGGGCGGATGACACGCCTTCGAAAACCCCTTGTTGACACCCTCCGGGCGCCTGCGTAGGTTCCGCGAACTTTCGGCGCGCGAGTCGTCTCGCCGCCGGTCTGCCGATCACCGGTGGTCAAGACCCGGGCCTTGGCCCCGGTCCTCTGATTGAAGCCGCAGGCGGCCTCCCGAATGGGAGGCGGGCTGCCGGCCTTTCGCGCTTCGTCGATGGCGACGGACGCGGCCCGATCCGCGCGAGTCGCGCGACCGACAACGCGCTCCGGCGCGCGCTTGACACCGCCGCGCGGCGCGCCCCGCGGAGAAACCGAACCGCCCCCGCGCGAGGCGCGCGGTCGAGAACCTGAGGAGGAGGGTTTCCGCCCGATGCCCACGATCCAGCAGCTGATCCGGAAGCCCCGGCAGCCGAAAGTGAAGCGCCAGAAGGCGATGCACCTGCAGGCCTGCCCGCAGAAGCGCGGCGTCTGCACCCGCGTCTACACGACGACGCCGAAGAAGCCGAACTCGGCGCTCCGCAAGGTCGCCAAGGTCCGGCTGACCAACGGCTTCGAGGTGATCAGCTATATCCCGGGCGAAGGTCACAATCTTCAGGAGCACTCCGTGGTGCTGATCCGCGGCGGCCGCGTGAAGGACCTTCCGGGCGTGCGCTATCACATCCTGCGCGGCGTCCTGGACACCCAGGGCGTGAAGGACCGTCGCCAGCGGCGTTCCAAGTACGGCGCCAAGCGGCCGAAGTAAGAGGATACCGAGATGTCCCGACGTCATCGCGCTGAAAAGCGGGAGATCCTCCCGGACGCCAAGTTCGGCGACTTCGTGCTCACGAAGTTCATGAACAACCTGATGTATGACGGCAAGAAGTCGACGGCCGAAGGTATCGTCTACGGAGCCCTCGGCCGTGTCGAGGAGCGCCTGCGGCGCCAGCCGATCGAGGTCTTCCACGAGGCTCTCGACAACATCAAGCCGAGCGTCGAGGTCCGCAGCCGCCGCGTCGGCGGCGCGACCTACCAGGTCCCGGTGGAGGTGCGCCCCGAGCGGCGCGAGGCGCTTGCGATCCGCTGGCTGATCGACGCCAGCCGCAAGCGCAACGAGAATACCATGCAGGAGCGGCTTGCCGCCGAACTCATGGACGCGGTGAACGGCCGCGGAACCGCCGTAAAGAAGCGGGAAGACACGCACAAGATGGCCGACGCCAACAAGGCGTTCAGCCACTACCGCTGGTAACACGCTTCACGCAGGACGAGACCGATGGCCCGCGAATATTCCCTGACGCGCTACCGTAACTTCGGCATCATGGCGCATATCGATGCCGGCAAGACGACGACGACGGAGCGCATCCTTTACTACACCGGAAAGTCCCACAAGATCGGCGAGGTCCATGACGGCGCCGCGACGATGGACTGGATGGCGCAGGAGCAGGAGCGCGGGATCACCATCACCTCGGCCGCGACCACCACCTTCTGGTTCCGGACCGAGGACGGCAAGAATCCGACCGGCATCTACGGCGACACGCCTCAGGAGGCGTCGTTCCGCTTCAACATCATCGACACGCCCGGCCATGTCGACTTCACCATCGAGGTCGAGCGCTCGCTCGCCGTCCTCGACGGCGCCGTCTGCGTGCTCGACGCCAACGCCGGCGTCGAGCCGCAGACGGAGACCGTCTGGCGCCAGGCCGACCGTTACGAGGTGCCGCGCATCGTGTTCGTCAACAAGATGGACAAGATCGGTGCGGACTTCTTCAACTGCGTCGCGATGATCAAGGACCGCACCGGCGCCCAGCCGATGCCGATCCAGATGCCCATCGGCGCGGAGACCGAGCTCGAAGGTCTGGTCGACCTCGTGACGATGAAGGAGTGGGTCTGGAAGGGCGAAGACCTCGGCGCGAGCTGGGTCGTGCAGGACGTGCGCGACGAGCTGCGCGAGCGGGCCGAGGAGATGCGCGCCGAGATGATCGAACTCGCCGTCGAGCAGGACGACGAGGTCATGGAGAAGTATCTCGACGGCGAGGAGCCGGACCAGCCGACCTTGCGGCGCCTGATCCGCAAGGGGACGCTAGCGATGGCGTTCGTGCCGGTGCTCTGTGGCTCGGCCTTCAAGAACAAGGGCGTGCAGCCGATGCTGAACGCCGTGATCGACTACCTGCCGGGTCCGCTCGACGTCCCGCCCTACATGGGCTTCCACCCGGACGACGAGACCGAGGAGCGCAACATCGCGCGCAAGGCGGAGGACGAGGGTCCGTTCGCCGGCCTCGCCTTCAAGATCATGAACGATCCCTTCGTGGGCTCGCTGACCTTCACTCGGATCTATTCGGGCGTCATCTCGAAGGGCGACAGCGTCCTCAACTCGACCAAGGGCAAGCGCGAGCGCATCGGCCGCATGATGATGATGCACTCGATCTCCCGCGAGGAGATCGACTGGGCCGGCGCGGGCGACATCATCGCGCTGGCGGGCCTCAAGGACACCACCACGGGCGACACGCTCTGCGATCCGTCGAAGCCGGTGGTGCTGGAGACGATGACCTTCCCCGACCCCGTCATCGAGATCGCGGTCGAGCCGAAGACCAAGGCGGACCAGGAGAAGATGTCGGCGGGCCTGCAGCGCCTCGCGGCCGAGGATCCGTCCTTCCGGGTCGAGACCGACATCGAATCCGGTCAGACCATCATGAAGGGAATGGGCGAGCTTCATCTCGACATCCTGGTCGACCGGCTCAAGCGCGAGTTCAAGGTCGAGGCCAACATCGGCGCCCCGCAGGTGGCCTATCGCGAGACCATCGGGCACGAGGCCGAGATCGACTACACCCACAAGAAGCAGTCGGGCGGCTCGGGCCAGTTCGCGCGCGTCAAGATGGTGATCTCGCCCACCGAGCCGGGCGAGGGCTACAGCTTCGAGAGCAAGATCGTCGGCGGCTCGGTTCCCAAGGAATACGTGCCGGGCGTCGAGAAGGGCATCAAGTCGGTGATGGACTCCGGTCCGCTGGCGGGCTTTCCGGTGATTGACTTCAAGGTCGCGCTGATCGACGGCGCCTACCACGACGTCGACTCCTCGGTTCTCGCCTTCGAGATCGCGTCCCGCGCGGCGATGCGCGAGGGTCTGCGCAAGGCCGGCGCCAAACTGCTCGAGCCGATCATGAAGGTCGAAGTGGTGACGCCGGAGGAATACACGGGCGGCATCATCGGCGATCTCACCTCCCGCCGGGGTCAGGTGACGGGACAGGAGCCGCGCGGCAACGCCATCGTCATCAACAGCTTCGTGCCGCTGGCGAACATGTTCGGCTACATCAACAATCTGCGCTCGATGTCTTCGGGCCGCGCGCAGTTCACGATGCAGTTCGACCATTACGAGCCGGTGCCGCAGAACATCTCGGAAGAGATTCAGAAGAAGTACGCCTGACGGCGCATGTATGACGGCGGCCCGCGCTTCGGCAGCGGACCGCCCCCGAAGACGAGAAGGAGGCCAGTCATGGCGAAGGCGAAGTTCGAGCGCAACAAGCCGCACGTGAACATCGGGACGATCGGTCACGTGGATCACGGCAAGACGACGCTGACGGCGGCGATCACG
>JAWLFJ010000201.1:0-4512 GCA_041685625.1 Paracoccaceae bacterium
CCGTCGCCGACACCTGCCGCCGACCGGCCATGCTCTCCGCAACGATCCGCAGCTTCTCCGCATCGGTCCAGCGACGACGACGACCGACCTCGACCACCTCGAGCCGCGAAACCGAAATGTCCGTATCCGCGCCCATAAGGTCAGGTACGATCCCGACGAACACATCCGGAAGACGGCCCCCGGCGGAGGGTTACGTAGATGGTCGTGTGCGGGCCGCAGTCCGGCGGGCACTGCCGCCAAGGACAGCTGCTTCGAACGACGTGGATGATCCCGCTGATCAAACGTTCGAAAACCGCTTGTACGACAGCAGGCATCCACACAGGGGATTCAGAGGCTGCGACGCGGGAAAACGGATCAACGGGCGCAAGCGGCACATCCTGACCGACACCGACGGCCGGCTGCTCGCCGTCGAGGTCCACGCCGCCGACGTGCAGGACCGCGACCGCGCCGAGGGCGCGCTGAACCGCTCCGCGCCCGCTTCCCCTTCGTCGAGAAGGTCTAAGCCGACGGCGGCTATGCCGGCCGTCTCGTACAGTGGGCGCAGGACAAGACCCATGTCGCGCTGGAGATCGTGAAGCGCCCGCCTGGCGCGACGGGCTTCGTCGTGATCCGCCGCCGATGCGTCGTCGAACGCACCTTCGCGTGGATCATGAAATGTCGGCGCCTCGTGCGCGACTACGAGCAACTCACCGCCGTCGCTGAAACCCTCGTCACCATCGCCGCCATCGCAACGCCCGTCAGGCGGGTCGCATGACGCTTCTCAAACACGCTCTGAGCGGCCGACCAGCCCTCGAGGAAACGAAGATGTTCATCGAGGCGCGTCTTCATGAATACGGGCTCGAGCCGATCCGCCGCGTGTCGCCGAAGCTCCGGTCGACCTGCCGCGCCACTGCGAGGCGGACGGCCGGCCATGCGATTCGGTCCCACCGCACGGAGCGCGAAGCCGAACTGCCCTCCCGAGATCCGGCGGCGTTCTTCAATCGACGCCCTTCCAACGATACGTCTCGCCCTCACGAACGACGCGGCCGATGCCGGGGAACGGCAGGTGCATCCCTGCGACGCGCCGGTCCTCGGCGACGACGCGGTCGAGGACGGCCAGACGGGTTTCGGCGGCCTGTTCCGCGTCGACGTCGTCGCGGAAGGTCGAACCGGGATGGGGGAACTGGAGGGCGGCGGAATGGACGAGGTCGCCCCAGACGAGCACGGCGTCCGGTCCTTCCCCGACAAGGTAGCCGGTATGCCCCGGCGAGTGGCCGGGCAGCGGCACGGCCGCGACGCCGGGGATCACCTCGCCTTCCGCCGAAAAGTCCTTGATCCGGTACCCGTAGGCCGAAAACAGATCCCTCACAGCCTCGAACGTAGGGTGTTGGAACTCGGGCGCCTGCCTCATTTCGAGCGGGCTGTTCCAGTATCGGACTTCGTCGATCTGAACCTGGATCTCGGCGAACGGAAAGACGCGCTCTCCGTCCGCCATCAGACCGCCGATGTGATCGACGTGCAGATGCGTCAGCAGGATCGTGTCGATCTGACGCGGCTCCAGGTCGAGCGTCTCGAGCGCCGCCGTCAGCCCGCCCGCATCCGAGAGGAAGCCGGCTCCGCCGGCGTCGATCAGGACGTTGCGCGTGCCGTCGCGAAAGAGGAAGGCGTTCAGGCTCGATCCGCCCCCCTGCGAGAGCAGCGCCTCGGCCTCCGCCTCGTCGACGTCACGGAAGTCCTGCGGGCCGAGCGTCAAGGCGCCGTCCTCGATCGCGACGAGCGTGCCCTGTCCGAGTTCCACCTCGCGGACGCGACCGCGTTCGCCCGCGCCGACCGCGGCGGAAGGGAGGGCCGCGGTCAACAGTCCCGCGCCGGCGCCCAGCAGGCATGTCCGTCGATCCGGTCTCATCTCATCGCCTCCGTTCAGAATAGAGCTTTGCGAGATCGCCCTCGCACGCCGCGACCCGTCGCCGGTCCGCGTATCAGTTCGGCGCCGAGGGCTGCAGGCCTCGCGTCGGTCGCAGGAGAAGCGACTCGCCGCCCGCCCCCGGGGGCAAGGTGTCCGCCATCACGTCGTCGCGCGGCCCCCGCCGCGGCGGTCCGTCCGCGTTCAGCCTCGCCGGCGGCTGGTCCTGCCGGCGCATCGCGTCCCTAACGCGCCGGGCGATGCTCTCCAGCGCCTCACCGGACATGCGGCCGACGATCGAAGATGCAAGGGGGCCGTCGAGCCAATAGGCGACGGCTACCCCGTCCCGCTCGGCATGGATCACCTCTGCCGGCGTGTCCTCCCAACGCGGCGTGAGGAACAGGCTCACGATCGCCCCATCGGAGGCGCGATAGTCGAGACGGACGACATGATCCTCGCCGATGGTCGACGCGCTCTTGCCCGCAAGCTCCAGGCCCAACGCCGAGAGTTCGGGGATCTCGAGCCGGATCGAGACCTGGTTCCGGAGCGAGTCGAACGGGCCCGCGAAGGAGGCGCCCGCGGCGGCGTCCGAGGCGGCGAGGCCGCCGGTCGCAGCCGCGTCGCCGGCGACGTACTCGGCCTGGCTGCGCGCGGCGAAGCGCGCCGCAGACCAGCCGTCTTCGTCGGCCACCTCGGCAAGCCGCCAGCCGGCGGCGCCGGCGACGGCCACGAGGGCGAGCGCGGCCGCGAGCGTTCTTGCGCCGCGCATCGGAGGCGTCGACGGCGTATCGAGCGCGGCGAGCAGGCGCTCTGGCGTCGCTTCGGCGGTCACGGGGCCGTAGGCGCGGCGCAGGGCGGCGTTCTGCGCGACGAACCGATCCACCCGGGCCGTGAGCTCCGGCGAGCTTCGCAGCGCCGCTTCGACCTCGGTCTTGCGCGCCGGATCGTCGTCGAGATGGCCGTCCGCGTAGGCGAAGAGGTCGAGATCGGTCACGGCGTCCGATGCGGTCATGTCACTTCACCCGTCTCAGATGCGTCGGCTCGGCCGGGGCCACCTCCACGTCGCGCAGGCTCTCTCGTCCGCGCGCGATGCGCGAGCGCAGCGTGCCGATGCGGATGCCGAGCGCGCGCGCCGCCTCGTCGTAGGACAGTCCTTCGACCGCGGTGAGCGCGATGGCGGCGCGCTGCTCGACGGGCAGCGCGCTCATCGCAGTCATGACCTCGCGCACGGCGAGCCTGTCGTCATGCGCCGGAGGCGCCGACAGAGCGGGGGCGTCGTCCAACTCTATCTCCCGGCGCCGCCGGCTTCGGTGGGTCGTCTGGTTGACGAAGAGGTTGTACTGCATCCGGTAGAGCCAGCCCCGCAGGCTGCCGCGACCGGACCAGAGGTGGCGCTTGCGGATGGCCCGCTCCAAGGTGTCCTGGACCAGATCGTCCGCCGCCACGGGGTCGTTGACCAGCGCCAACGCATAGCGTCGCAGCCGCGGGATCTCCCTCGCCAGCAGCCATTTCGCGTCGCTCAACGGTCTTCTCCCCGTCCGCCTCTCGTCTCCACGATACCGGTCGTGCCGCGGACTCCCGAATGAAAGACACTCCGACCGACCCGAAGGTTCCCCCATCGCGAAAAATTTCTCGTCGCCGCGGAGACGGGCCGCTCGCCGAGGAACTCGGGCGGACCGGGCCCTGTCCTACTCGTCGGGCGTCGGCGCGAGCCCCTCTGCGCGCGTCGGCCCCGACCACGAAACGAACATGGAGACGTCAGACATGACGACGAGACACAGCCTCGCATCCGCCGCCGCGGTGGCGCTCGCGCTTCTGGTCGGAGGCGCGGCGATCCCCGCCTTCGCCCAGACCTCGGGCGGCGGCGCCGCCGAAGCCGAGGCCTACAGCGATCAGAAACTCGCCGCCGTCGCCGAAGTCATGACGGAGATCCAGACCGTGCGCGCGGAGTACACGGCGGAGATCGAGGCCACGCAGGATCCCGACGAGCAGCAGAGGCTGGTTCGCGAAGGCAACCAGGAGTTGGCCGCCGTCGTGGAGGACGCTCCCGACGTCAGCGCCGAGGAGCTGACCGAAATCCTCGAGGCCGCAGCGAACAACCCCGAACTCTCCGAACGGCTCGACGCCGAGATGCGCCGCGCCGCCGAATGATCCGTGGCGCCTGAGCACCGGGCGCGACGTGCCACGCGCTCGTCCGTTCGGCCAGGCGCTCGGGTCCGGAGGGGCGGAGGCTCGCCTCGTCCGCCCGGGCGAGATGTCAGACGTGGATGGACGGCCGCCCGCGCAGGGCGGCCGTTTCCGCGCCCCCTGCCGCTCAGCCGGCGTCGACCGGTGTCTCCATGCTTCTCGAAATGCCGTCCGTTCCGACCCTGACAGGATCGACGACCTGCCTGCCACGTGCGAGTTCGCGACCGTGTCGTCAGGGCTCGGAAGCCTCCGGATGCGCACGGAGCGGTGCGAGACGGGCGCCCGGGCGGCTCCTTCGCTGACAAAGCATCAGGGCGCTTCCTCTGCACGGTGCAGATCGGCGTCACGTGGACACCTCCGGAAACCGGGCTGGAGCTGACGAGCGGGTCGTGATTCCTTTCGCCTGACGGGCAGACGAGGGAGGCGGGCATGGCGGGACGGCA
>JAWLFJ010000202.1:0-4508 GCA_041685625.1 Paracoccaceae bacterium
AGCGCCTGGAGCGCGACCGGGCGGCCTTCCTCGACCTTCCGGCGGCGGCCTTCGACGCCTGCGACGTCCGTCCGGCGCGGGTCTCCAGCCAGGCGCTGGCGCCCAACCGGAACGTGGACTGTTCGGTCCCCGTCGCCTACGCGCACCAAGACGCCGTGGTGAAGGGCTACGTCGACGAGGTGGACCTCAGCGGGGCGGCGGCTCCCCCTCCCGCGCGCGGTCGAGGGTCTCGCGCAGGCGCCGGAGGCCGGGCAGGAGGTCGGCGAGGGCCTGAGGGTCGATCAGAGCCGTCAGGCGCTCCGCCTCCGGGCGCAGCGCCTCGATGGCGGCCTCGCGGGTCTGCCGCCCGGCCTCGGTGAGGCTGACGATCTTGGAGCGGCGGTCGCTGCCGTGCGGGCGGATCGCCACCAGGCCGCGCGCCTCGAGCCGCTGCAGCGTGTGGGTCATGGTGCCCTTCGAGACTTGGAAGGCGCGCGCGAGCTCGAGCGGCGTCCGCTCTCCGCCGAGGCGGGCGAAGTGGTTGAGAACCGTGAACATCGAAAGCTGCAGCCCGTCTGGCAGAACCCGCGTGAAGCGGGTCGAGGCGAGCTGGTCGACGATGCCGATCTCGTTGAAAACGGCGAAGACGAGGCGGAGCGGATCCTCCGGCGCGCCGCCCGTCGCCTCGGCGGGGGCGGCGGAGGACCCGGTCGGGCCGTCCGCGGGCGTCTCGGGCCGCGGAGGGCCGGGAAAGGAGGTCTCGGGGTCTTGCGGCGCCGTCATGCGGTCCTGATCCGGGTCTCGAGCGGCCAGCGGGGGCTCGCCGGCGTCTCGGGACCGTAGCCGACGCGGCCGAGCATGTGGAGGCGTTGTCCGGCCGGGGCGGGGATCAGGCCGTGGATCTCGTCGAAGAGCTCGGCCATCTCGGGGTATTCCTGCAGCGACTGGCTGACCGGGTGCAGCGAAAGGCCGGCGGCGGTGGCGGCGAGGTGGATCCGCGTCCAGCGCCGCCCGGCCGCGATCTCTCCCTCCCGGGTGGCGGGGCCCGCGACGGACAGGAAGGCCGGCGTCGCCGCGAAGATCGCGTGATACATCGCGAGCCCCTGGGCGAAGGCGGCGCTGGCGGGATCGGAGAGGCTGGCCCGGTCGAGCTGCTCGAGCAGCGACAGCCCCTCGAGGAAGGCCCCGCTGAGGTCGATGCCGTCGGGCGTCGCCACGATCTCGGCCTTGCCGATGCGCATCAGGTCGATGGACTCCTTGAGCGTCCGCGGGGTGAACACCTCCACCTCATGCGCCCGGGCCCCGAGGTCGCGCAGCGCGGCGACGAGCTCCGGCTCCGCGTGCAGCCGCGCCCCGGCGGCCGCGAGCGGGGCGAGCGCGGCGGCGGAGGGGCGGCGGCGGAGGGGCGGCGCGCCTCGAACGGCTCCTTGCACGAGCGTCGCGCGGGAATGGCGTCGAAGAGGGGGTCGCGCGCCGCCCCCTCCACCAGGCGGATGCGGGCGACGGGCCGGGCGTCGAGGGCGCGCGGGTCCGAACCTTCGGGAAAGAGCGTCACCTCGGCCGTTCGGCCCTGCGCGGCGGCCGCGATGGCGAGCGTCTCGAGGAAACAGCCGAGGCCGATGACGATCTGGCGGCCGAAGGGGTCGGTCATCGGCAGCAGGCGCTCGAGGTCCACGTGCAGCACGATCTCCTCCGCCGCCGGCAGCGTGACCAGCCAGGGCTGACGGTTGTGCGGGTTGGCCGAGAGCACCGCGTAGGACAGCGCGTCGAGCCGCGCATCCCCGGTGGAGCCGGCCGCCCGCCAGGGCGCCCGCGCCGCGGCCGGGTCGCGCGTCAGGGTCCAGGCGGCGCCCCCGGCGACGGGGACGAGGGCGGCGCCGGCGAGCTGGCGAAGGACGGTGCGGCGGGCGGGCATGGCGTTGGCTCCGGACAAGTGGTTTGAGACCAAACAGTATGGTTCGACACCGAACCAAGGTCAAGTTCGATGCCAAACCATGATTTCGCGGGCGCCGCCGGCGCACCCGTGCTCCGATGCCCCCGCGGCTTGCAGAGAGGGTGCGGCGATGGCGTTGCCGGTGGCGGAGACGTGGTTCCACGTGAGGCGGGTGGAGCCCGAGGGCGCGCGCCCGGTCTGGCGCCTGGACGAGCCGCATGTGCACCCGCTGTTCCGCGCCAACCTGCATTTCCTGCCCGGGCGCGATCTCGACCTCGTGATCGACTCCGGCATGGGCGTCGCCCCGGTCCGCCCGGCCATCGAGGCCCTGCGCGAGGACCCGGCGCGCCCCCTCGTCCATCTCTGCACGCATGCGCATCTCGACCACGTCGGCGGCGTGCACGAGTTCGAAGAGCGCTGGATCCACCCGGCCGAGGCCCCGGACCTGACCGCCCCCACCCCCCTCGCGACCCTCCGCTCGGCCGAGATCCCCGAGGCGTTCCGCGCGCTGTTCCGCGAGTCGGGCTGTCCCCCGCTCACGCCGCTGCTGATCGACGCCCTGCCCCGGGCGGATTACGACCTCGACGCCTATCGCTTCGTCGGGGCCCCGCCGACGCGGCTGCTGGAGGAGGGGGAGCGCCTCGACCTCGGCGACCGCGTCCTCGAGGTGTGGCACCTGCCGGGCCACTCGGCGGGGGGCGTCGGGCTCTGGGACGCGGCGGAGGGGGCGCTGTTCTCCGGCGACGCGGTCCATGACGGCCCGCTGATCCTCGCCGATGACGCAGCGGACTACGGCCGCACCCTGCGGCGGCTGCGCGAGGTCGACGCGCGCGTGGTCCACGCCGGGCACGAGGCCGCCTTCGGCGCGGCGCGGCTGCGGGCGATCTGCGACGACCATCTGCGGCGCTGGGCGCTCTGACGGCGGGCGCGAGGCCCTTTGCCCGGCGCGCCGGACATGCATTCTGACGCCGCCTCTCCGCGACCGAACGAGGTTCCCCATGACCCGCCCCGCCCGCGTCCTCGCCCCGGCGCTCCACACCTATCGCGGCGGGATCACCACCCCGGAGCGCTGGGCCACCTGGACGCCCCGCCCCGGCGACATCGTCGTCTGCACCCCGCCGAAATGCGGAACGACCTGGACCCAGACCATCCTCACGATGCTGGTCCACGGCGGGCCGGAGCTGCCGGCGCCGGTGCCGGTCCTCTCGCCCTGGGTCGACGCCGATCTCGGCGTGCCGGCGCCCGAGGTCACGGCCGCGATCGCCGCCCAGCCCGGCCGCCGGGTGATCAAGACCCACACCCCCTCCGACGGCTTCCCGATCTGGGAGGGGGTGACCGTCGTCGCGGTCTATCGCCATCCGCTCGACGTGTTCTTCTCGCTGCGCCGGCACGTGGCGAACATGGCCGAGACCCATCCGCCGGACCTCCCCTTCCTCGCCCCCGTCCCCGAGTCGTTCCGCCGCTTCGTCGAGGGCGGCGTGGACCGCGAGGATTTCGGCCACGACACGCTCGCCAAGATCGCCCTGCACTACCGCGAGACGGCCTGTTCCGACCGGCGGCCCGATCTGAAGCTGTTCCACTACGCCGACATGCGCCGGGACGGGCGCGCCGCCGTGGCGCGTCTCGCCGAGTCGGTCGGGATCCGGGACCCGGCGCTCGTCGATCGCGTGGCCAAGGCGACGGCGTTCGGTGCGATGAAGGCGAACGCCGAGAACTTCGCGCCGGTGGCTGGAACCGGATTCTGGAAATCCGACGCCGGCTTCTTCGATTCGGCGAGCTCCGGCAAATGGGAGGGCCGGCTTTCCGACGAAGAGCTGGCGCGGTTCCGGCGGCGCCTCGAGGCGGAGGTCCCGGACGCCGCCGCGCGCCGCTGGCTGGAGGGGGGCGACGCGGCCTCCGCCTGATCCTTCTCGCCGAGGGCGAGGCCGCGCCTTCGCCGGATGCGGTCCTGGCCGAAGGGGCCGCCGCCCTGGCCCCAGTGGGTCTCAGAGCCCGCCCCGAAAAGGGTTGAGCGATATCAGCAGGTTGTGATTCACGTCGGTTTGCAACGACTGACGGGATCGCCATGCCTTGGACTGATACCGCTCGGCGGGAGCATGCCCGCCCGAGCAAGCGTTATGCAAGTGACCTGACGGACCGGGAGTGGGGGCTTTTGTCGCCGTTCCTTCCACCGCCGCGGCGGCCGGGCAGGCCGCGCACGACCGACCTTCGCGAGGTCGCGAACGCAATCCTGTATCTGGTGTCGACCGGCTGCCAGTGGCGGATGCTGCCGAAGGACTTCCCGCCTGTCTCGACGGTGCAGCGCTACTTCTACGCATGGCGCGACGACGGCCTGTTCGCGCGCATCAGCAACATGCTCGTCATGCGCGCGCGCGAGATGGAGGGCCGCGAGGCCAGCCCCACGGCGGGCGTGATCGACAGCCAGAGCGTGAAAACCACTGAAAGCGGAGGGCCTTGCGGCTATGACGGGGGCAAGAAGATCAAGGGCCGCAAGCGCCACGTGGACACCTCCGGAAACCGGGCTGGAGCTGACGAGCGGGTCGTGATTCCTTTCGCCTGACGGGCAGACGAGGGAGGCGGGCATGGCGGGACGGCA
>JAWLFJ010000203.1:0-4496 GCA_041685625.1 Paracoccaceae bacterium
CGCCCTCTGGGCCGCGAAGGCGGTCGCCGACGCCCGCGCGCGTCGCCGCTGATCGAAATCCCCTCCGTCGAGGGCGGCCTTTAACGGTCGTTTCTGACGCGCCGCGACCGCTCCAGCCGCATCAAGAGGTTGACCCTTCCAGAATCCCCGTGTCAAAACATCTGAACTTCTGACAGGTTTCTGGAGTGGATCGTCCTCGTGATCATCGGCTACGCCCGCGTCTCCACCAACGACCAGACCCTCGACAGCCAGCGTGACGCGCTGGAGACAGCGGGGGCCGGACGGATCTTCGCCGACACGATCACGGGAACCGCCCGCCGGCGGCCCGAGCTCGACCGGATGCTCGACCAGCTCCGCCCGGGCGACGTGGTGGTGGTGACGAAATACGACCGTCTGGCCCGCTCCCTGCACGACCTCCTGGACATCGTGAAGACGATTCGGAGCGCCGGCGCCGGCTTCCGCTCACTGGCCGAGGACATCGACACCACCACGCCCGCCGGGCGGCTCGTGTTCCACGTCTTCGCCTCGATCGCGCAGTTCGAGCGCGAGCGGATCTCCGAGCGCACCCGCGAGGGGCTGGAGGCCGCGAGGCGGCGGGGCAGGGCAGGGGGCCGGCCCCCGGCCCTCGCGCCGGACCAGAAGGCCGAGGTGCGCCGGATGCGCGACGAGGAGGGCCGCTCGCTCCCCGAGATCGCCCGGCTCTTCAAGGTCAGCGTCTCCACAGTCCGGCGGGCGTGAGCCAATGGTGTCCGGGAAGGTATCGCATGGCGGACGCCGTTGCGTGCCGGATCGGGCGTCGGCATGCTCGAGACGAGCCGGGGAGCGACGGGCAGGTGACGCATGACTCGTGAAAGACAGCTCGAGGCGTTTCCCACCGACCTCAGCCTCCGGCGGATCGACCCGGCGAAGGGCATGCGCCGCTTCTACCGCCTGACCATCCAGCCCGACCTCTTCGGTGGAGCGGGCCTGGTTCGCGAGTGGGGCCGCCTCGGCAGCCCAGGGCGCGTCCGGGTGGACATGCATCCCGACCAGGGCCGGGCCGTCTCGGCGCTCATGGAACTCGCTCGGGTCAAGACGCGACGGGGATACGTTCCGACCTGAGGTTCCGCCCACCCTCTGAACCGGGCGGCCGTCGGACGGACGGGGCGGCTCGATCCAGCGGCAGAGGTCCGGAAGCGTCCATGCGCTCACGCCGTCCGTCTCGGGGTCGAGGCCGCGGAAGATCCGGTCGAAGAGCAGCGCCAGCTCCGCTTCGCTCAGCGCCGGCGGGCGGCCCGGGAGCGGGCGGTCGCGCACGCCCTCCGGTCCCTCGGCGTTGTAGCGGACCACCGCGTCGCGCAGCGCCTGCCGTTCCATGCCCGCCGCCGTCGCCGCGTCCGCCCGGCGCATGCCGTCCAAGGCGTTCGCGATCGCCAACAGTCGTCGCGCCGCCCGGTTGCTCCGCTCGCGCGCCGCCAGCGCCCGAAGCTGCTCGGCCGTCAGATCGTCACGGATCTCCAGCGCTCGGCTCATGTCGCCTCCGTCTCCCCGCCTCGGGCGACGGAATCACGGATCAGGGCGCGCGGGAATCCCCCACAGAGTCAGAGCTTTCGCGTGATGGTATCAGTCCCTGGCAGAGGCGCTGTCCTGGTTCGAGAAGGAGTTGAACTGAGGCGTGCCGCAAGCCGATCTGCGTCACCTCTCGGGTCGGATCGGAGAGCTCTACGCCGCCATGATCACGCGCGGGCAGATGGCTCTGGCCGTGAACCAGCAGGGCTACGACGTCGTCAGCGCCGACGGCGAGCGCATCTCGATGAAGACGATCGCGACCTCCTCGCACGTGTCGTTCAACCCGGCGACCTTCGACCAGGTGGATCGCGTCATCGTGCTCCGCATCGCCGTCGAGGAGGACGAGGTCTAGATCGAGGAGCTGCTCGGCCGCCAAGGCGCGTGTCGAACTCAAGGAGACGGGCGGACGGCTCGTCTACAGCCCCACCTGCCGTTCTACCGCCAGGCGGAGATCTGCAAGCGGCAGGGGATCGACCTGAATCGTGGGACACCCGGCAACTGAGTGGGTCGCACCTGTTTCCACCTGCCGTACAGTGGCGATTCGCGCTCGCGGTCACGGGCGGCGGGGATCATTCTTTCGGCGCGGCGTCGTTCAGCAGATCCGCGCCGTCGCCGGCCCGGCGCTCCGCCTCCACCATGCTCTCGACACCCTCGGATGCCGCGCGGTGGACGTCCTCGACCATGGCCGGCTCCGCCGAATGCGGCTCCGCGGCAGAGGCGGGCCCCGCGGCGCGCGGCTCGGCCGGCTGGGTGATGACGCGGTAGGTGACCTCCGGCAGCGTGACCCCCGCCCCCTCGATCGCGGCCTTGGCGAGCCGGATCGCCTCGCCGCGCGCGCGAAGCGGGTTGCTCTCGACCTGATCGATCCAGAAGGCGAAGCGCAGGATGACCGCGCTGTCGCCCACCTCTTCGATCCAGACCATCGGCGCGGGCTCGGTCAGCGTGAAAGGGAGGCCGCGAAGCGTCGCCTCGCCGAGCGCGCGCACCGAGGCCGTCTCGCTCGCCGGGTCGATCCCGAGATCGAAGGTCAGCCGCACCTCGGGGTTCGCCGTGAAGTTCACGATGCGGCTCTTGTAGACGGTGGCGTTGGGGATGCGGATGGCGTTGCCGTCGAGCGACATCAGGATCGTCGCGCGCGAGGTGAGGCGCACCACGCGGCCCACATCTCCGCCGATCTCCACCAGATCGTAGGGCCGGAAAGGCTGGCGGATCGAGAGCAGGATCGAGGAGAGGAAGTTCTCGACCGAGTCGCGAACCGCGAAGCCGATCGCCAGCCCGATGATGCCCGCCGCGCCGAGGATCGAGCCGAGCAGCGCCGTCGCGCCCAGCATGTCGAGGGCCACCACCAGCCCCGCGAGCGCGAAGACGAGGCGCACAAGCTGCTTGTAGATCGCGGCGATGAAGCTGTTGGGCGCGAGCCAGCGCCAGATCCAGCCGAGCCGGGCGATCGCCATGCCGAGCGCGAGGATCAGCGCGAAGGCGATCCCGGCCACCGCCATCAGCGGCAGGAACTGGACGAACTTCCGCAAGCGGATGCCGAAGCGCTCGATCAGGGGGGTGAGCCGCTCCGCCACGTCGCTTGACTGACTGACCCGATCGTTGATGGCGACCACGCCCTCGACCCGGCGGACGATGCTCTCCATGCGGGCGACCGCCTCGGCATCGAGCGTACTCCCGCTCAGCGTGACGACGCCCGCAGTGACCGAGACCGCGACGTCGTCATAGTTGTCGAGGGCGGCCAGCACCTTCTCGATGCGCCGCCCGATCGCCGCGTCCTCTTCCTGCGCGGTCACCGCGATCACACCGTCGGGCTGGGGCGCGACCGACTCCTGCGCCATGCAGGGGGCGGCCAGCAGGATCGTCAGGAGAAGGCAACAAAGCAGACGAGGCATGACGGAATATTCGATCCGCGGCCGCGGACGGACAGCCGCCGCTCCCTTGCGGTGCCGAGATCGCAGGCGATCCCACATGCGGAGTCTCATTTGCGCCTGAACGTGGCACAGCGTCGCCACGACATCCCGAAGGCCGCGAATCCACGCATGCCCTTCGCTGAGAAGGACGGGGTGGAGAACGCCAACGGACGCATCCGACGATGGCTGCCGCGCGGGACCGACCTCGACGAGATCGGCGAGCAGGACATCCAGGAGATCTCCATGACCCTCAACCTCACCCCACGCAAATGCCTCGGCTACCGGTCACCGGTCGAAGCTTTCCTTTCAGGGTTCGTCCGTGCGCCGTCGCCGGGACGGTGTTCCGGCAGCGGCCGTCACGGCCTCGGGCGCGTCGCGGTGGGCGACGCCCCCGACGCCGTGACGTTCGACAGCCCCTCGAGACCGCTTTCCTCGAAACGCTGCCGGGCGCATTGCAGGATATTCGGGTCGATGCGCCAGATCCGGGCCGCGTCCCGCAGTCCAACGCCTTCGTGGAGCGAGGCGAGCGCCAGGATGACGCCCCTCAGCCTCGCGTCGCTGCACCTCTTCGCGGCGGCGGATAGATCGCCGACCGCGACGTCGTCTCGAAGGGATTCGACTCTGTTCATCGATTTCATAGCGGATCGCCCGGGGACGTGCCCGCGATCGAGGTGCCGTTGCCGCCGACCACGCTGGCGAAGCGGAAGGCCGCTTCGGTCGCCGCCGCCAGGATCGTCGCCGCCGCGGCCGTCGCCGCCCGGAACTTCCTACGCATCACGCTCGCTCCGTCGGTTACGCAAAAGGTTCTTAACCGGAATTCCTCATTTAGGCTCTCGTCGATCAGCTTGTGGGCGCCGACGAGCCTGATCAAGGGAAAATCTGCCCGTCTGGCGTCGCCAGCGGTGGGCTTGTGTCCGTATCTGTGACCGGACGGCTCCTCTAGGGTCCGGACTCAATCAGCACCAGAAGGCGACGACGGCGCCGAGGCAGACGGCGGAGAGAAAGTTCGCCGCGGTCTTGTCGTAGCGGGTGGCGATG
>JAWLFJ010000079.1:0-18404 GCA_041685625.1 Paracoccaceae bacterium
CGGCGTCGCGTCACGGTCATCTGGACAATCCTCCAGCGCCGCGAGGCCTTCGATCCGGGCCGCAAAGCAGCTTGACTCAGGCATTACGCAGCGTCCTCCTTCGCCTTGCCGGGCGCCTCGCCCGGCGCTTCTCCGGGCCGACGCCCCCGCACGGCCTTCACGATCATCGGCAGCGCCGCGAGCGCCGAGAGGCCGAGCAGCGGCCCCAGCACGTGCGGCTCGAAGATGATGCCGAGATCCGGCGTCCCGCCGCGCTCGAACACCTCGCCGAGGCCGGCGCCGACCCAAGTGTAGACCACCGTCCCCGGCATGATGCCGAAGAAGGTGGTCAGCACGTAGTTGCGCAGCCCGACGCCGAGGAAGGCGGGCGCGAGGTTCGCCACGAAGAAGGGCATCACCGGCACCAGCCGGATCAGCAGCAGGAACCAGATCTCGTTCTCCTCGATCCCCCTGCGGAAGCGCGCCATGGCGCCGCCCCGCCCCTCCAGCGCCTTGGCGAGCCGGTCGCCGAGCGATGTCTTGGCGGCGAGGAAGATCAGCGTCGCGCCGGCCGTGGCGCTCGCCACGATCATCAGCGCGCCGGGCCAGAGCCCGAACAGGAACCCTCCGGCCAGGGTCATCGCCAGCGCGCCCGGCAGCGAGAACGCGACGACCGCCACATAGGCCAGCATGTATGCGGCCGCGACGAGAGCGTAGGACTCGTCCCGCCACGCGATCAGCGCCTCGCGGTTCTCGCGCAGCGTCTCGAAGGTGAGCCGGTCGCCCAGCAGCCACCAGCCGAGCCCGGCGCCCAGCGCCACCACGATCAGGGGCAGGAAGCGCTTCAGCGCGGACCGCCGAGGCGCCTCGGGCGCCAGCGGATCGGGCGGCGGCTCCGGGCGGGTGTCTTCGGTCATGGCGCGCTCCTTCGCGGCTCGGCTTCGGCGTCCGTGCCCGCCCGGTATGACGCAGCGCCCCGCCGGATCGAAAGGCCCATCACGCCGCCTTGATGCTTCGCGACGGATCGTGTCGGGCGGCCTCCCCGCCCGGGCGGGCGCGCCGCTCGGGGAGGCGAAGGGGGCCCCCCGCTCGCGGCGCGCGTCGGCGCGCGCAGGGCGCGCCTCCGGCCCCCTGCCCGACCGCTTGACGCCGACCGGCACGGCGCGTATCCGACGTGCCTGACAATTCCGGATCGAGCGCGCGGGACCGCCGGCGCGCCGGGCGGGACGCCGCAGCCGACGCGAGGAGACGACGAGATGAAGCGCACCTTCCAGCCGAGCCGGCTCGTCCGCGCTCGCCGCCACGGGTTCCGCGCCCGCATGGCGACCAAGAACGGCCGCAAGATCATCAACCGCCGCCGGCGCGAGGGCCGCAAGCGGCTCAGCGCCTGAGGCGAGGGCCGGGACCATGCCCCGGCCCGCCGCCGCGCGTCCGGAAAGCGCGCCGACCGTCGGCGATCCTTCCACGACGACCCGATCCGGTCGGCCCGCGGACGCCGCCGCGGCCCTTGGCGCTTCGGACCCGGGGTCGGACGCGCGTTCCAGCCGCAATCCGGCCGAGGACGCCGCCGTCCGGCGCCCCGAGGCGACGACCGTCGATCTGGCGTCCGGCGGGTCCCCGCCCGGCGAAGATCCGACAGGCGGCGCCTGCCCGCACGTCGCGGTTCTCAGGGCGCGACGGGACTTCCTCGCCGCTGCCTCCGCCCTTCGGCGCAGCGTCCCCGGCCTCAATCTGCAGGCCCGTCGCCGTCGCCCGCAGGAGCCGGCGGAGGCGCCGATCCGGGTCGGCTTCACCTGCTCCAGGAAAGTCGGCAACGCCGTCGCCCGCAACCGCGCCAAGCGGCGCCTTCGCGCCGCCGCGGCCGAGGTGCTGCCCCACGCCGGGCGACCCGGCTGGGACTACGTCCTGATCGGCCGGCATGACGCGACCGCCGCGCGCGACTTCCGCGCGCTCGTCGGCGATCTGGAGGCAGGCCTCGCCGATCTGCACGCCCGGGCCGATTCCGGGGACCGCCGCGCCGCCGGCGCGCCCGGCCCGCGCCGCGCCGGCCGCGGCCGCGGCCGAGACCGCGCGGCGGATCGCGGCGGCGCCGCGCCCGAGGGCGCGCGGAACCGACGCGACCCGGCATGACCCCGCTCGCCCGCCTCCTCGCCCTCCCCGTGCACGCCTACCGGCTGGTGCTGTCGCCTTGGCTCGGGCCGAACTGCCGCTTCCGGCCGACCTGCTCCGCCTATGCGCTGGAGGCGCTGGAGACCCACGGCGCGTTCCGCGGCGGCTGGCTGGCGCTGCGCCGCTTCGCCCGCTGCCACCCGCTCGGCGGCGACGGGTTCGACCCGGTGCCCCCGCGCGAGGATCGCTGATCGCGGGCGGACCGCTCGCGCCGCCATCCGCGCGACGCGGGCCGGATGCGCGCCTCTCGCCGGCCGACGGCGCCGAAGGACGTGGAGGCCGAACGGCGGACGCGGCGCGCGCTCGGCTCCGCCCCCAGCCCGCGAGGCGCCCGCCGGTCGACGGCCCGACCTTCGCCGCACGCTTGCACGACTCTCTCCGAGACCTTACGCCGCAGGAGCCATGTTCGACGATGCCGACGATCTCCCGCCGCTGCTCGCCGGCGCGCCCGCCTCGACGGAGTTCCGCAAGCTCCGCAAGCGCCTCCTGCGCGAGACGCGCGAGGCGATCGAGACCTATGCGATGGCGCGCCCCGGCGAACGCTGGCTCGTCTGCCTCTCCGGCGGCAAGGACAGCTGGACGCTGCTCGCCGTCCTGACCGAGCTGAGATGGCGCGGCCTCCTGCCGGTGGAGCTGCTGGCCTGCAATCTGGACCAGGGCCAGCCCGGCTTCCCCTCCACCGTCCTGCCGGAGGCTCTGGGCCGCTACGGCGTCCCGCACCGAATAGAATGCCGCGACACCTACTCCGTCGTGACCGAAAAGGTGCCGGAGACGAGGACCTACTGCGCGCTCTGCTCGCGCCTGCGCCGCGGCAATCTCTACCGCATCGCGCGCGAGGAGGGCTGCGCCGCGATCGCCCTCGGCCATCATCGCGACGACCTTCTGGAGACGTTCATGATGAACCTCTTCCACGGCGGCCGGCTCGCGACGATGCCGCCGCACCTGACCAACGACGAGGGCGACGTGCGCGTCGTCCGCCCCCTCGCCCGCGCGGCGGAGGCCGACTGCGCGAAGTTCGCCGCCGGCATGGGCTATCCGATCATCCCCTGCGACCTCTGCGGCAGCCAGGACGGTCTGCAACGGATGCAGGTCAAGGCGATGCTGGACGAGTGGGAGCGCCGCTCCCCCGGCCGCCGCGCGACGATGTTCCGCGCGCTCGCCAACCTGCGCCCGTCGCATCTGGCCGACCCCTCCGCCTTCGACTTCGCCGCCCTGACGGCGCCGCCGCCGGAGCCCGCCGCATGACCCTCGGCCTGCTCGAGACCAGCCTCTACGCGTCCGATCTCGACGCCGCCGAACGCTTCTACGTCCGCGTCCTCGGTCTCGAGATCGCGCGCCGCGAGGCAGGCCGCCACGTCTTTCTCCGCGCCGCGGGCTCGATGCTCCTGATCTTCGACCCCGGCGCTAGCGAAAGCCCGCCGCCCGACGGCGCGATCCCCGTCCCCCCGCACGGCGCCCGCGGCCCGGGCCACGCCTGCTTCGCCGTCGACGCGGAGGGGATCGAAGGCTGGCGCCGCCGCCTGCACGCCGCGGGCGTCGGAATCGAGCGCGAGGTGACCTGGCCGCACGGACCGGTCTCCCTCTATTTCCGCGATCCGGCCGGCAATTCGCTGGAGATCGCGGAGCGCGCCCTCTGGGGCTTCGCGGCGCCCTGAAACGCAAGACGCCCCGGCCGTCGCCGGGGCGCCGCATGATGGGGAGAGGGGCGGCCCGTCAGGCCGCGTTGTTCTTGGCCTGACGCATCGTGGTGTCGGTCTGCGGAAAGTGACTGTCGCCGTCTTCCGAGAGCGCGGAACGGGGGATGTCGTCATCCTTCCTCATCTCCCGGGTCTTCCAGGCGCCGCGCCAGGCGGCGACCAGCAAAGCCCCGAGGGTGAACATCGCGAGCATCGGAACGAAGAATTCGAGCGTCGTCTCGAGCATTATGGACCTCCTTTCGTTGGTCTCGCCCGGGGCTACGCATCCTCTCCGCTCGGTGGATGACTCCCTGCGTCAGGACGCCGCACGCCCTCGTCCTCGGGTCGATGCATCCGAATGATCCGGGCGTGCGCGGCCAGCAGCGCAAGCGTTCCCCAGACGATCGCGACGAGCGTGGCCAGCAGCGCAAGCGGTCCGATCCAGCTCACGACGTGCCGCCCATCGCCAGCTTCTCCGCCTCGGCCTTCAGGCGATCCGGCAGCGGCGTCGGCCGTCGCTCCGGGTTCACGCAGTAGACGTGCACGTAGCGGCACGTCGCGCAGGCCGGCTCCCCGTCTCCGGCGAACATGGCGAGGCCGTAGGTCAGCGAGGTGCGCCCGATACGGTCCACGCGCATCCCCACCTCGACCGGCGCGGGCCACTTCACCTCCGCGAGAAAGGTGCACTGAGTGTCCGCGACGATGCCGACCACAGGCCCGTTCGGCAGCTCCAGCCCGCAGCGCTCCAGCAGCCATAGGTTCACGGCGCTGTCGAAATACTCGTAATAGACCGCGTTGTTGAGGTGCAGATACTGGTCGTTGTCGCGCAGCCGCGTCGTCATCGGCGTGAACCGGACGTAGGCGTCGCGCGACGGTCTCTCCTTCGGCATCGGCGGCGGCCTCCCCTCACTCTCGGCGCGCGGAGATTGGCGGCGCCGTCGCCGAAGGGCAAGCGCCCGGCGTCTTCCCCGCCGCGCCCGGGCGGGCTAAGCCTCGCTCCGCCGCACCGTCCGCCGCCGGAGACCCGCCATGCCCCCCGCCCGCCCCTATCGCGGCGTCCTCTTCGACAAGGACGGCACCCTCATCGACTTCGAGGCGACCTGGCGGGGCTTCGTCGACGAGGTGCTCGACGCGCTCGCGCCGGGCGACCCGGCGCTGCGCCGGCGCCTCGCCGAGGTCGCGGGGCTCGACGCCGAGGGCCGCTTCCGGCCCGGCTCGCCCATCGTCGCCGGCTCGACCGCCGAGGTCGCGACGCTCTGGGCGCCGCTGCTGCCCGGCTGGACCGTCGAGGCGCTTGAGCGCGAGGCCGACCGCCGCGCGCGCGAGGCCGCCGGCCGCGGCCCCGCCCCGGCGACGCGCGACATGGCGGGGCTGCTGGACGGGCTGCGCGCGCGGAACCTGACGCTCGGCGTCGCGACGCACGATTCGGAAGGGGCGGCGCGCGCTCATCTCGCCGCCCTCGGCGTCGCGGACCGCTTCGGCTTCGTCGCCGGCTACGACAGCGGGCACGGCCTGAAGCCGGGGCCCGGCATGGTGCTCGCCTTCTGCGCCGCAGCGGGGCTGGATCCGTCCGAGACGGTGATGGTCGGCGACAGCGTGCACGACCTCGGGGCCGGGCGCGCGGCGGGCGTCGGCCTCGTCGTCGGCGTGCTGACCGGCCCGGCGGAGGAGGCCGACCTCGCCTCCCTCGCGGACGTGGTGGCGCCCTCCATCGCGGCCCTGCCCGACCTGCTCGACCGCTGAAACCGCCGGGCAAGGACGCCCCGGCGTCGGTCAAGGGGTGGCAACCGCGCCCCGGCCCGCCCTAGCCTCGCCCGGCGAGACGAGGAGGACCGCCATGACCGAGCCCGCCGCGCCGCCCGAGGGCGGAGAGCCCGTGCGCCCGCGTCGTCGCGCCCCGGCGCCGACGCTCGATCAGTCGCCCTGGGCGCCGCCGACGAACTCGGACCGGCCGACCGAGCCGTTGACCGAGGAGGGCGTCGCGGCCGTGCACGACGGCGCGATGCGGGTGCTGGAGGAGATCGGCCTCGACTTCCTCAACGAGGAGGCGCTGGCGATCCTGAAGGCCGAAGGCTGCGACGTGCGCGATCAGCGCGTGCGCATGGGCCGCGACTTCGTGATGGAGAGGATCGCGCTCTGCCCTCCCGCCTTCACGATCACGCCGCGCGACCCGGCCCGCGCCATCGAGATCGGCGGCGCGAACATGGCGTTCGGCACCGTCGCCTCGTCCCCGTACGTCACGGACCTCGAGCGCGGCAGGCGCCCGGGCGACCGCGACAGCTTCCGCGACCTCCTGAAGCTCTCCCAGGCCTTCAACTGCATCCACTTCGTCGGGGGCTATCCGGTGGAGCCGGTGGACCTGCACCCCTCCACCCGTCACCTCGACGCCCTCTTCGACGAGCTGACGCTGACCGACAAGGCGGTGCACGCCTACGCGCTCGGCCCTGATCGGGTCGAGGACGTGATCGAGATGGCCCGCATCGCCTCCGGCCTCGACCGGGAGGCGTTCGAGGCGAAGCCGCGGCTCTACACCAACGTCAACGCCTCCTCGCCCCTGAAGCACGACTGGTCGACGCTAGACGGCGCCATGCGCTTCGCCCGGCGCGGCCAGCCGGTGATGGTCACGCCCTTCACCCTCGCCGGCGCCATGGCGCCGGTGACGCTGGCGGGCGCCGTGACCCAGTCGGTTGCCGAGGGGCTGGCGGCGATCGCGCTCCTGCAATGCATCCGTCCTGGCCTGCCCTGCGTGCTCGGCGCCTTCACCTCAAACGTCGACATGAAGTCCGGCGCCCCCGCCTTCGGCACGCCCGACTACATGCGCGCCACGCAGATGTCGGGACAGATGGCGCGCTTCTACGGGCTGCCGCTGCGCGCCTCCAACGCCTGCGCCTCCAACGCGCCGGACGGGCAGGCGATGTGGGAGAGCGCCTTCAGCCTCTGGGCCTGCGTCTCGAGCGGCGCCAACATGGTCTATCACGGCGCCGGCTGGCTCGAGGGCGGGCTGATCGCGAGCTACGAGAAGTTCGTGATGGATTGCGAGCTCCTGCAGCAGATGCAGGCCTACATGCAGCCCGTCGCCGCCGGCCCGGACGAGATCGCCTTCGACGCCATCGCCGAGGTCGGCCCCCACGGCCACTTCTTCGCGGCCGGGCACACCCTCGACCGCCGTCGGGACGCGTTCTACCGGCCCTTCCTCTCGGACTGGCGCAACTACGAGGCCTGGGCCGAGGACGGTGGCGCCTGGACGGCCGAACGCGCGCGCCGCCTCTGGAAGGCGGTGCTGGCGGAGTTCGAGCCGCCGCCGATGGACGAGGCGGTGCGCGAGGAGCTCGTCGCCTTCGTCGAGCGGCGCAAGCGCGAGGGCGGCGCCGCGAGCGACGTCTGACGCGCCCCGCGCCCGCATGAACCCCGCGTTGACCCCGTCGCGCTGCAAAGCTCCCCGGACCGAAGCGACGGAGGATGCCCGATGCCCGACGGGAGGATCCACGCCCGCGCGCTGCGCGAGCCGCTGGCGGCCGGACGCATGAGCCGGGAGATTCTCGGCGCGGATGGTCGCCGGCGGCCCCTACGACGCCGCGACGCTGCGCGTCGACGCCTTCGCCCCCTGCGGCTGGTCCCCGCAGGACGCCGCGGCGCCGACGTCGGCTTCGACCGCGTGCCGGTCCACGCCGGCCTGCATCCCTGCCGCAGCCCGCACCGGGCGCTCCGCGAGATGATGCGCGTCGCCGCCGCGGCGTCCTCGTGGCCGAATCGCGGGATTCGCTCCTGATGCGCCTCGCCGTGCGGCTCGAGGCCGTGATCGGCGCCGGCGGCGACACGGCCGGCGTCGCCGACACCGGCGTCCCCGACTTCGTCTGCCGCCGGACCGAGCGGGAGGTGCGCAAGACCGTCGAGAGCTTCGACCCGGCCCGCCCGGCGCGCCTCGCCTTCCTCTACGGCCTTCGCCTGCCCCTCGCGCGGCTCGACGCCCATCACCCGCCGCGGAAGGGGGCGGCGCTCCGCCTCGCCGCCGGCATGGCGCGGGCGCTCGGGCGGCTGTTCCCGCGGCAGGGCCACCGCTACGCCTTCCATGTCGACCGCACCGCGCCCCCTGCGCCCGTCGATCCGCGAGGCGTCGGGCGGGCCGCGCCTCGACCCCCGAGATCGTGCGGATCGGTCGCGCGGCGTGATCCGGCGCCGTTCCCCTCGCCATGCGCGTCCGAGACGGTAAGGTTCGCTTCCCATCCGGGAACACGCCCGGAGCCATCGAGGGAGGACCGCCCATGACCATCGAGATCGACGCCGGCAACGCGCTGCACGTGATCGACCACGCCAGCCCCGACGCCGTCACCTTCGTCTTCGTCAACGCCCTCACCGGCACCACCGACCATTGGGAGGGCGAGGTCGCGCCCGCGCTGCGCGAGAAGGGCTTCGGCACGGTCAGCTGGAACTTCCGCGGCCAGCCCGACAGCCCCTTCGCCGACGTCGAGATCACCGACCGCGTGATCGTCGAGGATCTCGGCCGCGTGCTCGAGGCGACGAAGCCCGCCAGGCCCGTGCTCGTCGGCCTCTCGATCGGCGGCCTCTACGCCGCGCGCGCGCATCTCGAAGGCGCGCCCGCGGCCGGGCTCGTCCTGCTCAACACCCTGCGCGAGATCGGCCCGCGGATCGCCTGGGTGAACGACGCGCTCCCGCATGTCGCGAGCACCGTCGGCCCCGGCGTCTTCACCGACGTCATGTCGCCGATGATCCTGAACCCCGAGGCGCTGGCCGCCGCGCGGCCCAACGCCTTCAAGACGCCCTACCAGCCGCTCCCGCCCGAAAACGGGATCATGAACCTCCTGCGCAACTCGCCCGCCACCGACTGGGACGCGCCCTGGGACGAGATCACGGTCCCGACCCTCGTCATCACCGGCCACCACGACCGCGTGTTCCGCGACCCCGAGGTGATCGACCGCCTCGCCTCCGGGATCGTGCGCTGCACGCGAGAGGAGTGGGAGGACTGCGGCCACATGATCCCGGTGGAGCGCCCCGGCCGCCTGATCGAGAGCCTCGCCCGCTTCGGCGGCTCGCTCTGACGCGACGGCGGGCCGGGGACGTCCCCGGCCCGCCCCCGGCCCACGCGAGCCCGCCGAGGAGCGTCACCGTCGCCCGTCCGACGGGTCGTCCCGCGGCGGCACGAGATCGGCCCGCCCTCGACGCAGCGGAGACGCCCCCGGCGCCTTCGGCTTCGGCGACCGCCCTCGGCATCGAGGCGACTGCGACGCCACCGGTGGAGAGCGTCGCGGCTGCGGCCCGGCGGGCGGCGACCCTGTCGGCCGAGGACGCGGCGGCGCACGGCGGGACGTCTCTCGCGCGCGACGCCACATCGCACGGAACGGGGGCGTGGCGACGCGACGCGCCGGACCTCCGCTCGCCGCGACGGCCGTGGCGCGACGCCATGTCGCCGGCGTGGTCGGCCCGGGGAAGAGCGGATCCGCCCCTCGCACGATCCGTTCTGCCGCCGAACGCGGCGGACGTCGGATGACGGCTCTGGCCCCCCGAACGGCGGGACGCTAGACCGCGCGGCGCGGGCCGCCCGGGGCTCGCGCCGGAACCCCTGCCATGCCCTCCGTCCTCGCGGTCACGCTGCCTTTCTTCGCGCTGATCCTCTGCGGCTGGACCGCGCGCGCCGCGGGCGTGATGGACGCGGCCGCGCCGCGCGCGATCAACGCCTTCGTCCTCTATTTCGCCCTGCCCGCGCTGCTGATCCGGACGCTCGCCGGCCTGCCGCTCGAGGCGCTGGCCGTGCCCGGCTTCCTCGCCGCCTGGGTCCTGGTCTCGCTGACGATGTTCGCGCTGGTCGCCGTTGCGGCGCGGGCGCTGCGGCAGAAGCCGAAGGCGGCGATCATGCAGGCGGCCGCGGCGGTGCACGGCAACGTCGGCTATCTCGGCGTCTCGCTCGTGATCGGCGTGCTGGGACCCTCGGCCACGGCGGCGGTCTCGATGGCCGTCGTGCTCGACTTCCTCGTGATCGTGCCGCTGGTCATCGCGCTGACCGAACTCGTCGGACGGCGCGAGTCGGCTCCCCTCGCGGCGGTCGCCGCCGCCGGCCGCTCCGCCGTCGCCAACCCTTTCGTGATCTCGATCCTCGCGGGCCTCGCCCTCGCCGCGCTCGGGTTCCGGCCCGCCGGCGTTTTCGACGACATCCTGCGCATCCTCGGCCAGGCGGCCGTGCCGGCGGCGCTCTTCGCCATCGGGGCGACGCTGCACGGCCAGCCGCTCCGCGCCGCGGGGCCGGAACTCGCGGCGATCGCGCTGCTCAAGCTGGTGGTCCACCCGATCCTGATCGTGGTGGTCATGGCGGACCTCTTCGACGTGCCCAAGGCGCTGATCGGCCCGGCCGCGCTGCTCGCCGCCCTGCCCGTGGCCAACAACGTCTTCGTGCTCGCGACCCGCTACGAGGCGCGCCCCGGCGTCGTCTCCGCCTCGATCCTCGCAACCACCGCGACGGCGTTGCTGACCTTCAACCTCTGGGCCGGCCTCGTGATCGGCCGCTGAGCCGTCCGCCCCGCCGCAACCGCCCCTCGGACGTCTCGAACCGACACTTGCCCGCCCGCGCCCTCGACGCAGCCTGACGCGAGCGGAGAGGGAGGGGAACGATACCCGAACACCACCGCGCCGTCGTCGTCGGAGGGGTCGGCGGCCGCGCCCTCCTCCACCGGCTCGCCAAGCGGGTCCGGACCGAGGCGCCGCCGCCGGAGCGAGACGCGCTCGCCTGCGCCTCCCGCCCGGCGCCCGGAGGCGAACTTTCACACCCTCTGAGACGATCCCGCCGCCGCCAAGCCCCAGCGATACGAGGTGGAACTCCATCGGGAGATCGAGGCGCGCTCCGGCCTTTTTCCACCGCCTGCACCCGACGGGCGGCATGCAGATCGCCAAGACCGAGCGCCGGATCGACGCCTTCGGCCACGCCCGGGCGCCACATGGGCATTGAATTCGCGCCGGCTCTCCCGAATGGGCGGACGAACGCGTCCTCCTACCTGATCCTCGGCGGTCTCCGAGGGCTCGTTCGACGTCCAAGTCGGCGACGGCGACGGCCGGGCGCCGACCACCCCCGTCGGCGAGATCGCCTGCGAACACGTGCTCGAGGCCGGCGCCGTCTGGGCACGGAACGCGGGGCGCAGGGTCGGGCCGGAACTGCCGGTCCTCGCTGTGCAGGATCACTGCCTGCCGAGCGAGAGCGTTCCCGAGGTCGTCGAACACGACGAGCGCATCGGGGAGGCACTTATCGACACCGTCGAGTTCGAGGGCGGGATCTGTACTCGCCGGGACCGCGGCGACATCGTCCTCGGCCTCTTCGAGCGCGCCGCCGCACCTTGGGGGCCGGTGGAGCGCCCTGGTCCTTCAAGGCCGGACTTCGGAAGCCGGACTTCGGCCGCATGGCACCGCCGCTCCAGACGCCGTTCAGGCACGTCACGCCGGTGGCGCACGTCGGCATCCGCCGGACGATCAACGGACTCTTCAACGTCGCGCCGGACGGCAAGCCGCTCGTCGGCCCCGTCCGCCACCTCCCCGGCTGCTGGTCCGCCGCTACGGTGATGGCCGGATTCTCGCGAGGCGGCGTCGGACCTGCCGTTTCCAACTGGATGACCGACGGTGATCCGGGCTTGGACGTCCGGGGCATGGACGTCGCGCGCTTCGGCGACGGGGGCATCGCTCGGCTGCGAGATCCCGATGCGCACCAACCAGGCACGCCATCTCCGGGACGCGCACCGGACAGCGGGCGTCCCGATGAGACTTCGGCCCTTCGGACTGCGGGCGCCGAACTCGTCAGGCTCGTGGGAGAGTCGGCCCGACATGGAGAGCTTCCGGCGGGGCGCGCGCGTCGCCGATATGGCGCGGGTGCACGGCGCGACGCAGGGGCAGGTCCATCAGTGGCGGATCCCGGCGCGGCGGGGGGCTCCGGCGCTGCCGGGAGATGGCGCGACGCCGCTCGAGTTCGCGTCGGTGACGGTCGAACCCGAGAGCGTGACGACCGCCGCGGCTCTCGCTGGATCCTCGGGCGCGATCGTCGAGATCGTGGTCGGCGGCGTGGTGATCCGGGCGGCCGGGGCGGCGCACCTGGCGCAGGCGATCCGCGCGGCGCGGCTGGCGGCGTCGTGGCGCCGGTCTCGGGCGGGGTGCGGGTCTACATCGCGACTCGTCCCGTCGACTTCAGGAAGGGTAACGACGCCCTGGCGGCGGCCGTGCAGGAGACCTTGGGGCTCGATCCGTTCTGCGGCGCGATCTTCGTGTACCGTTCGAAACGGGCGGACAGACCGAAACTGCTCGTGTGGGACGGCACGGGGCTCGTGCCGGCGCACAAGCGGCTCGAGAACGGCAGGTTCGCCTAGACGAAGGTGGCGGACGGGACGATGAAGCTGACGCCGGCGCAGTTCTCGGCGCTGTTCGAAGGGCTCGACTGGCGGGCGGTGCGCAGCGCCCGACATCCGCGGCCGACCTCGGCGGGGTGACTGCGACCCGGTGACTCGCCCCGCACGCGGGGGCGCCTCAAATCGGCCGCGATGGGGTCGACTTCGCTCATGAACCGCATCGCCGAAGCCGAGGATGTCGTTGTGCCGAGGGCCCTGCTCGGCGCCGCCGAGGCGGCGCTGGCGGACAGGGATGAGGTGCTGGCGGAGCTCGCCGAGGCCGACCGCCGGCTCGAGCGGATGATCGACGACTTGCGGCGGGAGAAGTTCGGTGCGCGCGCGGAGAAGCCGAGCCCCGACCAGTGGAACCTGCCGCTCGAAGACGTGGAGATGGCGCAGGGGATCCTGGAGGCGGCGCAGGAGAAGGCCGACGCGACGCGGAAAGCGTCGCGCCTGGAGGGCGGACGGACCAAGCGGAATCGCAAGCCCCTGCCGCCCGGTCTGCCGGAGATCGAGCGGGGGATCGAGCCGGCCTCGACGCTCCGCCCCTGCGGCTGCGGCTGCGGCTGCGGCTGCGGCTGCGGAGAGATGACCCGGATCGGCGAAGACGTCGCGCGGCGGCTCGACGCGATCCCGGGCCGGTTCCGGGGGCTCGTCGCCCGCCGACCGGAACACGCCTGCCGGCGCTGCGCGGGCGCCGTCGTGCAGGCCCATGCGCCCGAGCACGTGGTCCCCGGCGGCCTGTCGACCGAGGCGCCGATCGCCCAGATCATCGTCTCGAAATTCGCCGACCATACGCCGCTTCACCGCCAGGCCGAGATCTTCCGCCGCCAAGGCGTCGACCTCGACCGCGCGACCTTCGGCGATCGGGTCGGCCGCGCCTGCCTCCACCTCGAACCGATCGTCGCGCGGATGCACGCCCATCTGGCGGGCGCCGCGCGTCTGTTCATGGACGAGACGCCGCTGCCGGTGCTCGATCCGGGGCGCAGGACCGTGAAGAAGGGCTTCTTCTGGGCGATGGCCGTCGACGAGCGCGCCCATGGCGGCCCGGCTGGACGCTCGTGCATTGCTGGAGCCACGTCCGGCGGCGCTTCGTGAAGATGCTGCAGAGCACCGGCTCCCCCGTCGCCGAGACCATGATCCGCAACATCGCCGGCCTCCACGCCGTCGAGAAGGCGGTGCGCGGTATGGCCCCCGACGCGCGGCTCGCGGCGCGCCGCGAGCTGTCGGCGCCGATCGTCGCCGCCATAGAGCCCTGGCGCGAGAAGCGGCTCTCCCGGCTCTCGTCCGGCTCCAAGCTCGCCGAGCACATCCGCTGCACGCTCGGCGCATGGGGCGGCCCGGTCCACTTCCTCGACGACGGGCGTCTCGAGCTGGACACCAGTTCCACCGAGAATCTCATCCGTCCGGTGGCCCTGACCCGCAAGAACGGCCTCTTCGCATGCCATGAGATCGGCGCCGCGCACCGGGCGCCGCTCGCCTCCCTCGTCGCCGCCTGCAAGATCGACGGCGTCGAGCCCGGCGCCTGCCTGACGGCGACCCTCGTCGCCATCATCGACGGCCAACCGATGAGACGCATCGACGACATCATGCCGCGGCGCTTCCAGCCAGCGTCAACCGGCGCCGCGTAGGGCCCCGCCTAAGCGCTTACCTTCGTCGCCTGAGAGAAGCCCGCCGACGTCATCGGCGAGGCCGGCGCGCTGGCGGCACGCGAGAACGGCGGGACGTCGGGTCCGATCTCGGTTGTGGCCGGGGCGATGGACGCGTCGGCGGAGGAGGCGATCAGCTTCCGAGCCGAGGTGAGGGGATGGAGCCACCTCGGGCGGCTACGCGCACGCGCAGGCCGAAAGCCTCGCGATGGGCCATTTGCCGAAGGCGGTCGCCGCCGAGCCGACGCGCTGGGACGTCGAGCCCCTGGGGCGGCGGCGACCGACCCGGTTGCAGCCCCCCTTTTCGACGCGAATTCGCGAGGGAGCCGGATTTCATCGCCGGCGCGGCGACCGGTACGGTCGTCAGCGTCCTGGCGGGACCGTCCGCGCCTCGTCGACCTCGTCCTCTGCCGGCGGGGCGAGAGTGCCGAAGGCGGACATGGCGGCGAGACCGTTGGTGCGCACGCCGTCGGCCGGGCGCACAGCCTCCAGCGTGAAGCCGGACGCGCGGGCCTGGCCCACCGCCGCGAACGAGGCCGGAGCGAGGTCGTCGAGCCGGGCCACGGGCAGACCCGTCTCGCTCTCGGCCAAGTCCGCCGACTCGGAGAGGGTCACGGTGACGAAGGCTTCCGGACACCCGTCGCCGTCGGCGATGCAGTAGCCTATGCGCTGCTCGCCCTTGCACCTCGGCGCCGCGGCATAGGCGATGGCCCCGTCGGTGCGCCACGCGGCGCCGCATTCGGGCGCCGCGGTGATAAGAAGACGATCGCCGTCGCCTGGGATCGCCCCCGTATCGTTGGCGACCACGTCCAGTCGCCAAATGCCATCTTTTGGGAGAAGGGCGACATCGTCTCTGGGAACGACCGAAACACGCTCGTCGAATCCCTCGAACACATCGCCGCGCTGGGCCACGGCCCCTAGCGCCACTGTCAGAACGATCCCGGTCAGGATCGTCATGAGCCTGTCGTCACCACGCACGCCAAGCACCTCGAACTCATACGCTACCCACGGAAGAACCATAGCCGGGGTGGCACCGGATGGGAAGAAAAATCGTTCAGAAATCCTTCAGATTCGATTCAAGCCCCCTGCGTTGGCCTCGCCGGACCGCCGGGGTATATGATGCGCGGGTCGGGCGCGCCCGCAGACGGAGCGGGCCGTGCAAGTGAGGGAGAGGCAACATGAAATTCGGCGTGGGACAGCCGCTGCGGCGCAAGGAGGACGACCGTTTCCTGCGCGGCGCCGGACGCTACGTGGATGATCGCACCGAATCCGGTCAGCTTTTCGCCCAGGTCTTCCGCTCGCCGGTCGCCCATGCGCGAATCGTGTCGCTCGACGTCTCGGCCGCCCGCGCGGCGCCGGGCGTGCGGCTGGTCTGGACCCATGCCGAGACCGGCGACCGACTCGCGCCGCTGAAGAACGAGTTTCCGTTGGAGCAGGCGGACGGCTCGGACCCGGCGCCGGTCATCATGCCCCATCTCGCCGCCGAGGCGGTGCGTTTCGTGGGCCAGCCGATCGCCCTCGTCGTGGCCGAGAGCGCCGCGGCCGCGCGGGACGCTTGCGAGCTGATCGAGGTCGAGTTCGACGAGCGCCCCGTCGTCGTCGACGCGCGTCGCGCGCTCGCGCCCGACGCGCCTCAGCTGCACGAGCCGGCGCCCGGCAATCTCGCCTATCTCTGGTCCTGCGGCGACGCGGCGCGCACCGACGCCGCCTTCGCCGAGGCCGCGAAGATCGTGAAGGTCGACGTGATCAACCAGCGCGTCGTCGTCTCCTCGATGGAGCCGCGCGCGTGCAACATAGGCTACGACCCGGAGACCCAGCGCTGGGACGTCTGGGCCGGCACCCAAGGGTCGCACACCATGCGCGGCAAGCTCGCCCGCCAGCTCGGCGTGCCGCCGGAGCGGATCCGCGTCCGCACCCCCGACGTCGGCGGCGGCTTCGGCATGAAGCTCCAGGCCCATCCCGAGGACGCGCTGGTCGCGCTCGCCGCCAAGGATCTCGCGGCGCCGGTGAAGTGGACCTCCGACCGCTCGGAGGCGTTCCTCTCCGACGCGCAGGGGCGCGACGTGAAGACCGTGGCCGAAGGCGCCTTCGACGCGGACGGGCGGGTGACGGCGATGCGCTTCACCTCGGTCTCCAATCTCGGCGCCTACTACTCCTCCTTCGGCGCGGCGATCCACACGGTGTTCTCGGCCACGCTGGTCGGCGGCATGTACGATCTGCCGACCTTCTTCCACGAGGTCCGCGGCGCCTTCACCAACACCACCCCGACCGACGCCTATCGCGGCGCCGGGCGGCCGGAATGCATCCACGTCACCGAACAGCTGATGGAGGCGGCGGCGCGCGAATTCGGCATGGACCGGGCCGAGTTCCGCCGGCTGAACCTTCTGAAGCGCGACCAGGTCCCGCACTCGACCATGGGCGGCTTCACCTTCGACAGCCTCGACACCGACCGGAACCTCGACGACGCGCTCGCGGCCTCCGACTGGGCCGGCTTCGAGGCGCGCGCCAAGGACGCCGAGGCGCGCGGCAAGGCAGCCGGCATCGGGCTCGCCTACTACTTCGAGCGCACCGGCGGCGGACCGGTGGAGAACGCCTTCCTGCGCGTGCGTCCCGAGGGGCGCATCGAGGCCGCGGTCGGCACGCAGTCGAACGGCCAGGGGCACGAGACCGCCTGGGCGCAGATCGTCTCCGAGGAACTCGGCGTCGATCCGGCGGTGGTGGAGCTGCTGCCCGGCGATTCCGACATGCTGCCGGCCGGCGGCGGCACCGGCGGTTCGCGCTCGCTGATCATGGCGAGCCGGGTCTTCATCCTCGCCGCACGCGACGTGGTCGAGAAGGCGATGGAGGGCGCAGCGAAGGCGCTGGAGGCCGCGCCGGCCGACATCGAATACGACGCCGAAGCGGGCGGGCGCTTCCGCATCAAGGGCACCGACCGGTCCGTCACCCTGTTCGAGGCGGCGGGCGCGATCGGCGGCGTCACCGGAGACGGCCGCGTCGACGACCGCGAGAGCACCTTCCCGAACGGCTGCCACGTCGCCGAGGTCGAGATCGACCGCGAGACCGGCCACGTCGATCTGGTGAACTACACCATCGTCGACGATTTCGGCGTCGTGGTGAACCCGCTTCTGGTCGAGGGTCAGGTCCACGGCGGCGTCGTGCAGGGCGCGGGCCAGGTGCTGGGCGAGCAGGCGGTCTGGGACCCCGAGACCGGCCAGCCGCTGACCGGCAGCTACATGGACTACTGCCTGCCCCGGGCGGACGACGTGCCGAGCTTCGGATTCAAGCTCAACGAGATCCCGTCGACCACCAATCCCCTCGGCGTGAAGGGATGCGGCGAGGCGGGCTGCGTCGGCGGCATCCCCTCCGTCGCGCTCGCGGTGCAGGACGCCCTGCAACGGGTCGGCGCCGGCGGGATCGTGCCGCCCTACACGCCGTCCAAGGTCTGGAAGGCTCTCGCGCAAGCCTGATCGCGGCTCCGCCGTCGACCCCCGAAGGTCGGCGTCGGAGCCTCGCGCCCCTTCGACGCGGATGGCCTTCACCGTCCGACGCCCCGGCCGGCATCCGGCGTCGGCGAGCCCGTCGTCGCTCGGCGCCGGAGCGTCGCAGCGAGCCGGGTGACGGCGTCCCCGGTCGCGCCGCGATCGGCCTCGGGCCACAACGGCGCCGAAGGCGCAGCAGCGCTTCGCACGGCCCGCGCACCCTATTTGCCGCCCCGGGATCGCGAGACTGAACTGATGCGGTGGATGCCGCCACCCGACGGCATCTCGTATGCCATCACCTTTCCCTGCGAACCGAGCGGGGGCGCACCGATGACGACGACGATCAGCAGGCTGGCGATCGACTTGGCGAAGGGCAGCGTTCAGGTCTGCGCGGTCGGGCCGGATGGGACGTGTGTGGATGGCTTCGGCGGGGGGAAGGGCGTTGTTCGGTGAGTGGGTCCGGTCGGTCGCGGCCATGTGTGCGGCGTCTGATCTGCAGCGCGAAGGCTGCGCGCCCTGATGACGTCCGCCTGCGCTCGGATCCCGATCGATGGCACGCACTCGTAGATGCTCCGGTCCGAACAGGGTGTTCCGATCGCCGTCTCGCCGTCCTGTCGCCATCACCTCACGCTGCGCCTCACCGTCTCGGCGCCGACCCTAGCCGGCGTGTTCAGTCAGACCCGGGGCGGCCCGGAAGCTGCCCCCTGTCCGAATGGGCGCCCACACGACCTGCGCCATGCGGTTCGCCGATGCGATGGCGACGACCTTCACGGGCGTCCGCTCCGGCATCTACCACAGCCGGTCGGCGCCCGGTCAGGCGTCGCGACAGAGGGCGACGATGTCGTCGTAGCCCTCGAAGATCCGGTCGGAGAGCCAGTTGTCGGTAAGCGCTCGCTGAGCGCCCTCGTTGCTTGAGGGGTCGCGCCATCCGAGATGACGCCCGTCACGATGGAGGCGTCGGATGGATACGGATGTACGAACTTATACCAGCGCCCATTGATCACGACCCCTGCGCCCACTGGCGATGCCCGATTGTCATGATGCGCCACGGCTGATCGGCGATGCGCCGCCAGGCGTCGC
>JAWLFJ010000204.1:0-4472 GCA_041685625.1 Paracoccaceae bacterium
GCTCCGCACATCCGATCCGCGCATCATCGTCCTCCATCCTTGGAGAGGATGAATCACGCCAGACATGTCCGCACGAGCACTTTTTTCAGCAGCCGGTTAGACACGATCGAAGCGCTGCGCCCGGCTCTGCTCGCGTTCCAGCGGACCTGCAACGAGCCGTGGCTCGTCGAGCGCCACGGCCATCGCCCACCCGCCGCCATCAGACGAGAGCGGACCATGAACATGCAACGCGCCGCATGAGCCCAGTCCGCTGTCTCAAAACCGCGGACCGGTACAACGCCGTCTTGTTTCCGGATCCGGACCGGCGTGTCGGGCGTCTTCGCTGCGACTCGGGTTGGTCTCGGCGCTCCGTGGCGGGGGCCTAAAAGTGACGAATCCGGCTTCTGGCCGCCGAAGGTTTCTGCAGGAAGGTTCCGACGGTCAGGTCGGCGTCAGCAGCCTGAACTTGACATTAACGCCGAGGACAGGTGAAACTCATCCCGACTCGGCGGCGGTGAACGCCGGTTCAAAGACAAGGAATAACGGAGGCTTTGAGCGCGTTAACCCGGTGTGAAGTCAGTGAAGAGTAACGCTTCGGCAGTTGTGTATTGCTTTTTGCCCGAAGCCCGTCGATGGAGTTGCGTATGCCGTCGCTTAATCCAACCCGTGCCGCCCTGCTCGAAACCTTCGCGCTCGACGCGACCATGGTCCGTGGCGAAGGCGCACGTCTGCACGACGACGAAGGCCGCGAGTATCTGGACTTCCTCGCCCAGTACGGCGCTCTGCCCTTCGGTCACAATCCGTCCCATGTCTGGACCGCCATCAACGCCGTCCAGACCGCGGCGCTCCCGTCGATGCTGCAGCCGCTGCGGGCCGTGGAGGCCGAGCGTCTCGCCGACCGGCTCGCCGCGCTCTCGCCCGGCGATCTCGGCGTGGTGACCTTCGCCAACAGCGGGGCCGAGGCGGTGGAGGCGGCGATCAAGCTGGCGCGCGTGCGCACCGGCCGCGACCGTGTCCTCTCGACGCTCAACGGCTTCCACGGCAAGACCCTCGGCGCCCTCTCGGCGACCGGCAAGCCGATGTACCAGAAGGACTTCGCGGCGCCGGCGGGCGGCTTCGACTACGTGCCGTTCGGAGATCTCGAGGCGCTGGAGGCGACGCTGGCGTCGGAGGGCGACGACATCGCCGCCTTCATCGTCGAGCCGATCCAGGGCGAGGGCGGCGTGATCGTCCCGCCGGACGGCTATCTCGACGGGGTCATCGCGATCTGCCGTCGTCACGGCGTGTTGAGCGTGGTCGACGAGATCCAGACCGGACTGGGTCGAACCGGCAGGCTCTTCGCCTGCGAGGCGGGCGAGGAGACGCCGGACATGCTGCTCCTCGCCAAGGCGCTCGGCGGCGGGATGATGCCGATCGCGGCCTGCATCGCGCGGCCGTCCGCCTGGGACGACCGGTTCGGTCAACTGCACAGCTCGACCTTCGCGAACAACAACATCGCCTGTGCGGCCGCGAACGCGACCCTCGACGCCCTTCTGGACGACGACCGCGCGCTGATCCGGAACGTGGCGGAGAACGGGGCCTATCTGCGCGGGCGGCTGGAGGCGCTGAAGGCGGCCTATCCCGAGGTGGTCGAGGACGTGCGCGGCCGGGGCTACATGCTCGGCCTCGAATTCCGGCGCATGGACGAGCGCTGCGACTCGGCGGTGATGGCCTTCGCGAGCCTGAACTGCGGCGTCACGCCGCTGATCAGCTCCTACATGCTCAACGTCTGCGGCGTGCTGACGGCGCCGCTGTTCAACGCCTCCCACGTCGTCCGGCTGCAGCCGCCGCTGATCGCCGGACGGGCGGAGATCGATCGGGCGCTCGACGCGCTGGAGAGCGTCTGCGACGTGATCGCGCGGCGCGACTATCAGGCGTTGGTGCGGCACCTGATCGCGCCCGAGCGGGCGGGGCGGGCGATGCCGACGCCCGCGCCCGCGTCGCCCCGGCGGGCGGCCGACCGGCGGCCCGGCAGCTTCGCCTTCCTGATCCACTACACCGAGGAGGAGGACGTGTTCCGCTCCGATCCCTCGTTCCGGAAATTCGGAACCGGCGAGATCGGCCGCTGGCTCGACTGGGTGAAGCGCCTCGGTCCGGGCGAGGCGCGGCGGATCGGGCCGGTGACCTCGCCGACCGGCGCGACGGCCCAAGGGGCCATCATGTCCGTGCCGATGCTGCCCAAGGACATGCTCGGCAAGGGGCGCAAGGCGGCGACGGCGATGATCCGCGAGGCGGTCGGGATGGCGGCCGAGAGCGGCGTCTCGCGCGTCGGTCTGGGCGCCTTCACCTCGATCGTCACGCGCGGCGGAGCCTCCGTGGTCGGGCAGGGCGTGCCGATCACGAGCGGCAACACCCTGACCACGGTGGCGGCCGTTTCGTCGATCGAGCGGGTGGCGGAGCGGGTCGGCCTGGACCTCGAGAGCGCCAACGTGGCCGTGGTGGGCGCGACAGGGGCGATCGGCCGTCTGGGCGCCTTGATGCTGTCGCGGCGGGCGGGCTCGGTGACGCTGGTGGGCAACGCGCGCAACGCCTTCGCGCCGGCCTTGCTCGGCAAGGTCGCGGACGAGGTGGTGGCGACGCTGGCGGCGGGCGGTCGCTCGGCCTCCGGCCCGCCGGGCGGCCTTGCGCGTCGGGTCGAGGCGCTCGCGCCGCGGCTGCGCGCCGAGGGCGACGGCAGCCCGAAGGATCTGCACGACCGGTTCGCGACGGCCCACGCGGCTCGGGGTCGGTCTTCGCCGCTGCTCTGCACCACCGATCTCGGCGCGGCGCTGGCGCGGGCCGACGTGGTGCTGGTCGCGACCAGCTCGGAGATCACGCTGGTCGATCCGACCGATCTGCGTCCCGGCACGCTGGTCTGCGACGTGGCGCGTCCGCCGAACGTGGCGCAAGCCGATCTGTCGGGCAGCGGCGTCCTCGTCTTCGACGGGGGGCTGGTGAGGCCGCCGAGCGAGGTGGACCTCGGTCCGTTCCGGACGCTTCCGACGGACATCTGCTGGGGCTGCCTCGGCGAGACGATGCTGCTGGCGCTTTCGGGCCGGACCGAGGACTTCAGCATCGGCTCGGAACTCGATCTCGGGGATGCCGACCTGCTGGCCGCATTGGCCGATCGTCACGGTTTCGCGCCCGCGAAGACGCAGTGGTACGGGGATCGGCTGGACGAGCGGGACTTCGACAGGCTCGCCGCGGCGCTTCGCCGGGGTCGGCCCCACCATGCGGCCGGGCTCGGCATCGCGGCGGAGTGAACCTGATCCGATCCGCACGACGTCCGGTCCGTTGGAAGCGGCGAAGGCCGGGGTCGACGCCCCGGCCTTCGTGCGATTCGAGGATGTTCAGGAGGTGCGGTTCACCGGCCGGGGCCTCGGGTCCGACGGACGGGCGGCTGGTCGAAGAGGCCCGCCGGATGCGGTTTCGCCGCGGTGCGGCGGCGGCAGGAGGGCGCCGGGCAGGGCGGCGCGGATCCGAGGCAGCCGCGGCAAAGCGAAAGGGCCGGAACGATGTTCCGGCCCTCGAGCATGGTCGACGGTTGTGGCGAGCGGGCGTCAGCCGCGGATGCGGCGATAGGCCAGCATGCCCACGCCGCTGAGCAGGAGGAGGGCGCTCGCCGGCAGCGGGATCGGATTGACGCTGATCGAGGTGATCGAGCCGTCGTAGCCGATGGTGCTCGATTCCACGAAGAACTGCACGGCGCCGACCTGGGTCCAGTCGAAGGTCCCGCCGGCGAAGGTGAAGTCCGTCAACGGAAGGTCCGGCGAGAACGAACCCTCCGGCGGCAGAATCTCGGTGAAGTTTCCGAAGTTGCCGTCCATGTCCCAGACGCGAGCTTCGAAGAAAAGATCCGATTCGAAGGTGTTCACGTCGAAGCTGATGAACGGATTCGGGCCGACGAGGAAGTTGATCCCGCCGAGACCGTCGGTGTCCACCTCGGAAATGCTGGTTACCGGAGAGGTGGCGCCGGCGGCATTGCCGTCGTAGGTCAGGAGGGCGCGACCCGTGGCGTTGGTGTCGTTCGAGAACGACAGAAATCCGCTTCCGGATTCGAACGTCGTGTTCGATAGGCCGGAGAGATCGCTCTCGACCCACATGTCACGCCAGCCGCCGAGCGCTTCCGGCGCGGCCACCTGCGACGCCACCCCATCTATTCCCGGTCCGTCCGTGACCCGCTGGTCGGTCGTGAAATCGTCGATCAGTATCTGCATCGCCGAGCCGTGGCTCGGGATGAAGATCAATGCGGCGGCCGCAATCGCGGCGAAACTCCGTATGGACACGAGGCACTCCTCCGTTTCCGTTCCCCACAACGCTTATAATGACGCGGTCCCCAAGGGCCGCCCTTACGCTCGGTACATCTCCGACGTGCACACTGAAGAATATATCGCAGAAAGCAAGCCCATGGCGGTCGTTGTATTGAGTTCATCTTTGGGGCGGGGGCGGATCTTGTGTGTTTGGTCCTCCGCCGC